>NZ_JBIRGD010000024.1:0-151063 GCF_044327805.1 Streptomyces sp. NPDC018019
CCGGAACTCACAACCGCGATCAGCGGCCGCATCGGCCTTCTCAGTGACGCACACACTTCGCCGCCGACTGCGGGGAACCGCGGTGAGTCTCAGGTCGCAGGGCCAGGAGCCCTCCGCCTGGAAAAGCTTTGTCTGGCCAGGCTCTCCCCCGCGCTCAGGTGGCCAAGCACAGCGCTCACCCAACCAAACCGCTCCATCACAGAAGCGATCCGGGCCACTCGACCTGCCCTACGTGGGGGGTACGTTTCCGGCACGGACGTTGCAGCCGACCGAGCCGGCTGCCCCCGGTGGGGCCTTCATGGCGGCAGCGGAACCCGCCTTCCGGCGCCTGGAGCAGTACACCGTGCGGTTTCGCCCGCACGATCGGCCTGTCGCACACTCGCGTATATGCGAACCGGTCAGGTTCGGGCTCGGTGTGCACGTCAGCACCGCATGCTCAACGCACTCGGAGATTGGTGCGTCCAGTGGGGCAGCGCGCAGAGTGGCGATGTAGACGCGGACCATGCCGTAGCTGACAGAAGTGTTCCCGGCGACCAGTTGACGCTGCAACTGGGGACGCTCGCGCGTCCCGCAGCGAGCCGTCGTTCCAGGCGGGCCTGTAAGGACCAGCCTGCTGGGCCGGACCCGGTTCTCGCGGAGGGTGTCCTACCAGAACGTGTGCAGGCACAGCTCCTCGGCGAAATTGCCCCTGAGAGGAGCGGAGCCCCAGGAGGCCCCGCCACCAAGGCTGAGGGGCAAGCGAGCGTGATCCGGAGTCGGCAGGCCAGCGCGGGTTGACCTTGCCCTTGGGGCAGGGCACACACTCACCGCATGGCCGCCTCGAAGGGGCCGATAGCCGCCGCGCCGCCGTTGCGCTTTCGAGCTACGCCAGACACATTCTTCGCGAGTTAAGGAAGAGCCATGGGGGAGCCACTCCACACCGTCAACAACAATCGAGGCCGGGTGCCGTTGATCTCCCGGCGAGTGGTGGTCACGGCGATGGCGGCCACGCTGCTGGCCGGAGTTGCCACACCCGGGGTTGCCAGCGCGGACAGCACGGCCGTGCCAAAGACCGCTGCCGGGCAGGATAGCCCGGAGCTGCAGAAAGCCATCCAGGAATGGGTCGATGCCGGTTACGCCGGGATGCAGATGCGCGTGCGCGATCAGCAGGACGAGTGGGTCGGCAGCGCCGGGGTGCGCAAGCTGGGCCAGACCACCAAGCCGCCGACGAACGGGCGGTTTTGGATAGGCAGCACCACCAAGGCCTTCACCGCGACCCTGGTGCTGCAGCTGGTGGCCGAGGGCAGGATCGGGCTGGACGCCCCGGTGGCCGGCTATCTGCCCGAGTTCAAGCTGGACCAGCGGATCACCGTGCGGATGCTGCTGCAGCACACCAGCGGGTTGTTCGACTACACCGGCGAGCACTACCCCGGCGGGAAGGTCGTGCCGGGGATCCCCGCCGCGGGCAAGGACTGGGTGGACAACCGGTTCCGCACCTACCGGCCGCAGGAGTTGGTGCGGCTCGCGATGTCCAAGCCGCCGCGGTTCGCGCCGGGGACGGACCAGAACTACTCCAACACCAACTACACGCTGGCCTTGCTGCTGATTGAGAAGGCCACCGGACGCTCCTACACCGAGGAGATGCAGCGACGAATCCTGCGGCCGCTCGGCCTGTCAGCCACCGAGGTGCCGGGCACCCGGACGCAGCTCCCCGGGCCGCACGCCCACGGCTACTACCGCTACCAGGACGCCGACGAGTGGAAGGTGTCCGACGTCACCCACCAGAACCTCTCCCTGCTGGCCGGCGCCGGTGACATGATCTCGACCACCCAGGACCTCCAGACGTTCATCTCCGCTCTGTTGGGCGGCAAGCTCCTGCCGGCCCGGCTGTTGGCCGAGATGAGCAAGCCGCATGGGAAGCTCGGCTACGGCTTGGGGCTGTTCGTGCAGGCCCCAGGCCCGAACTGCCCCACCGTCGTTCACCACAACGGCAGCCCTCCGGGAGGCTACGGGGCACTGATGATCAGCACGCCCGACGGCAGTAAGACCCTGACCGCCTCGATAACCACCGGGGACGCACCGATCAACCCGGCAGAGGTGTATCCGAAGGCGCTGGACAGACTCATCAAGGAGGTGTTCTGCGGCCAGCGGGCGGCGGGCTGACGGCCCGGATGCGACCAGTTCGGCCGCTTCGGCGCCCGGGAGCAGACCCTGTTGACGACCCGGCCGAACATTAGCGACATCCATGACCTGTCCCATCGCCTATAGGAACCGCCCCCATGCCGACCACCGGCCCCGGCGGCCCGTGCTCGCTGAACTCGCCACGGACGGGCGGCACACCGCCTACGACGGGCGGGCCCTCAACCGGTCGAAGCGGTCGACGGGCGGGATCCGGAACCTGGACCGGGCCACCGGGCGTGATCACGGTGAACGGCAGCTGTCTGCTTGACTACCCAGCCACTCCAGAGGGGGACGGGCGAGTGCAGTTCCGGCACATGGTCCACTGACGACATGACAGACGGCATCACCATCGGCCAAGCCGCAGCATTCGCCGGCGTCACGGTGAAGACCATCCGGCACTACCACCAGCACGGCCTGATCAACGAGCCCCGACGCGACAGGTCCGGTTACCGGCGCTACGGATCGGCCGACCTGCTGCGGCTGATCCAGGTCCGAACGCTGGCCGGCGCGGGTGTACCACTGGCCCAGATCGCGGCCATACTGGACGCCGACCCGGACCGGTTCGCCGCCGCGCTCGTCAGCGTCGAACAGCAGCTCACCAACCAGATCGACGAACTGATCGCACGGCGCGACATGCTGCACCGGCTCGCAGGCGGAGACCGCGCCCTGCTGCCCGACCACGCCTGCGCGTTCCTGAACCGGTTTCCAGACCTCGGATACACCGCGGACGACGTGACTACAGTCCGAGAGGCCCTGGTGCTGGTCAGGGCCCTGGTACCGGAAGGCTTCGACAAGTATCTCGCCCAGATCGAGCGCGGCCTCGACGATCCCCGGTACGTCTCGTTGACCCAACGCTGCTGGCGGGCCGGCGACTGGGAACCAAATGACCCCAGGATCGACCAACTCGCCGCAGAGCTGGCCGACCACTTCCTCGCCAACCCCTGGCTGCTCCCTGTCCTGACCGGCCTTCAGGACCGCGGCGACGGGGCGAGCCGCTACCAGCTGCTCACCCGTCACGGCGAAGACCGGAAGCCGGCCTGGGCCCGGCTGGCAGTACTGGCCGAGACGCACCTGCGCTCGGCGGGAATCGACATCGCGCACCAGACTCCCACTGACTGAGAGGGCGGTTTCTGCTGGTTTGTTCTCCACCGTGCGTCTCAGTGCTTTACAGGCGCCGCTTGTTTCCCGGATCTGCGCATGACGGATAGGTACGTAACGGGATGAACCGCACCTCGTGGAGTGAGACAGATCCTGCGGCATGAGACAGGCGATACGGGCCTCCCGTGAACCACAGGCGTCGCCTGCCACCGCCGGCTCTGAGTGCCACCTCGCCACAAGGATATGTTGGGAGCAAGCAGACTCTGCCGGTGAAAACGACCTCTCAGAGGACGTTCGTGCTGCTGACGTGCAGGTTTGACGGTTTTGTCGACCGCCCAGGATCGGCTGATTGGCCCTGCTTGGCTCAATGCCCAGTGCTGGTGTCTGTCGCAGGCCTGGCGTGTCGTCCCGTTCTGCCCCAACAGCTCCTGTCCGGTTCGAATTCGCGAGGAGCGTCCCCGCAGGTCGCACGGGCGGGTGATGTACAGCCTCCAACTCCCGGTCGTTTCAGTGCTGTCATGACAGCGCAGCGGCCCCGCAAGGCATACCCGTCCGACCTCTCCGACGCCCGCTGGGCCCTGATGGAACCGACCCTCACAGCCTGGCGGGCCGAGCGGCAGAAGACCTCGCTCACCTGGGCGGCAAGCTCGCCGACCTGCGCGAAGTCATGAACGCCATCCTCTACGTCAACCGCACCGGCATCCCCTGGCGCTACCTGCCGCACGACTTCCCCGCGCACACCACTGTCTTCTCTCACTTCAGCACCTGGAGTGCCGACGGCACCATCGAGAAACTCGGCATCCCCCTGCACCACCTGGTCCGCGAGCAGGAAGGCCGCAAGGCCGAACCCACCGCCTGCGCCATCGACGCCCAGAGCATCAAGACCGCCCCCAGCGTCCCCACCAGCACCCAGGGCATCGACGCCGGCAAGAAGATCGTCGGCCGCAAACGCAGCATCGTCGTCGACACCCTCGGCCTGTTGCTGCTGGTCATGGCCACCGCGGCCAGCGTCTCCGACAACGACGCCGGCAAACAGCTCCTCACCCAACTCGCCACCACCCACCCCACCATCACCAAGGCATGGGCCGACACCGGCTACAAGAACCAGGCCATCGAACACGGCGCCACGCTCGGCATCGACGTCGACGTCGACGCCGTCCCCAGGAACACCCAGGCCAAAGGCTTCTCAGTGACCCCAAGACGCTGGGCGGTAGAGCACAGTTTCGGGTGGATCATGATGCACCGCCGCCTGGCCCGCGACTACGAAACCAAGCCGGAGCACTCCGAAAGCATGATCCGACTCGCCATGATCTCGAACCACGCGAAACGAGCAACCGGCGAAACCACCACAACCCGGCGAGACGCATAACCGCAATCACTCACAAACTTCGTGAACCAGACGTCCTCTCAGTGGCTGTGTCACATCCGCTGATCAGTGACTCCTTGTGGCGGGTGGACAGCTACATTCACCGGGCCGTGGCTTCCTCGGCCGATCAGGGGCAGCTTCTCCGGCCGCCCGAGGGTGAGGTGACAGCCGTCTCGGCGGTGCACCTTCGGTGGTGGGGTATGCAAGCGTTTCGCCATGAGAGGGAACATCGCCATGCTCTGGCCTGCCGCAACGGCGCGTATCCCGCATCAGGGATGGGTCGTTACCAAACGTATGAACCGGACTTACGCCATCACCTGCCTTGCACTCCTTACTGTCGGTGCAGCGGCCGCGCCCGCCTCTGCGGGCGGCATCCTGCCGATCGCCTCCCCCGCATTCGGAAACTCCTGCGCCAACCGCGGGGCACCCCACGCCACCGGAACAACCGCTCACGGCACCGGAACCGGCGACGGCAACCTCGCCGGGCTGCCCATCAGCGGACCGTCCAACCACTGCGGTAGTGCTGACTTTTCTGGTGGCGCCCTCAATGGCCTCACCAACGGCCTCGGCGCCCTCACCGGCTGATAAATCACTCTGAATGTGTCTTCCGGCCAAAGGGCAGCCAGGCGTCAGCCCGACGCCCTCAAGGCGGCCGGGTGCCGGAAGATCTTCGCGGACAAGAAGACCGGCAAGAACGACCTCCGCCCCGAGCTCAAGGCATGCCATGCCTTCCTCGACGTCGGCGACACCCTGGTGGTCCCCCGCCCTCGACCGCTACGGCCGGTCCCTCCAGGACCTGATCAACATGGTGGCCGAGCTCCGCCGCCGCGAGATCGGCTTCACCTCCCTGCACGAGAACCTCGACACCACCACCCCCGGCGGCCGGCTCGTCTTCCACGTCTTCGCCCCCTGGCGGAGTTCATCCGCGAACTCATCGTCTCCGGCACCCGCGAGGGCCTGGCCGCCGCCCGCGCCCGCGGCAAGGTCGGCGGCCGGCCCACCGTGGCCGACGAGAAGATCCTGAACATGGCCCGGGACCTGCTGCCCAAACCCGAGCACTCCATCACTGCGATCGCCAAGATGCTCGGCGTCTCCCCGGGCACGCTCTACAACCACATCCCCGACCTGCGCGAGCTGCGGGCCAGCCGCATCCCCGCCCAGCTCGAAGGCGGCAACCGGTGATCTCTGGCTACCACCGGGCCAAGGGAGGCGCCCCGCACCTGGGCGCGAAGCCGGGCGAGGAGGGCCCGTTCGGGCCGTACGGCGCAGACGAGACCGAGGAGCGCGGGGACGAACCAGGCCAGGGCCCGTTACAGCCCGGCCCGGCATCTGACGCACCGACCGGAGGACGGTCGAGCCGGATGCGGGCGGCGGCCCACAGCAGGCGGCCGCCGGAACACACGGTATGGAGCGTGGAGCGCTGGCTGTCGGCATAGCCGCCGCCTTGCTCAGCCAGACGATCGCCTGCCCCTCGCTACCTTCAAGATCATCCCGTGGCGGCTTTTGAGTCCACCTTGGCTGGACCCCTACTTCAAGCCGTCGGCGGCCGCGATGCAGGATCTGACGTCCCTGCTCGGCCCGGGCTCCTGACTGCCTGGTGGGCCCGGCAGATGGCGAGTGGCACGGTGAAGTCGTTCGACGCGGAGAAGGGCTTCGGTTACATCCAGCAGGAGGGCGGCGGCCCGGACGTGTACGTGCACTTCTCGGCGATCGACGCCCTGGGGTACCGGTCCCTGGAGGTGAACCAGCGGGTCGAGTTCGAGACCGTTCAAGGCCCCAAGGGCCCGCAGGCCGAACGGGTCCGGGTAGTGGACTGACCCCACCTGCCGTCACGGGGGTCGGCGTGGGTGCTGAGGCTGCTCCGGCGGGGGCGGTGAGGGTGAGGCCGATGGCGTGCGGCCGCTGCTGAGCCCGGATACGGATCGACCCGGTCCTGCCGGTCGCCTCGACCGCTTCCTCGCCCCCGCCAGGACGGACACGGCGTCGCCCAGGGCCTCGGCCAGCCCGCTCCCGCACGCCCGGCGCCGCGCGCGTGCTCAGCATCGCGTCCACGCCGCGGACAGTATCGACGATCCGGTTGCGGCTGCGGCTGACGAACGGCCAGCCCCCCCCCGCCCATGACACCCACACAGCCGGCCCGAACGATCCGCACGGGGGCGGCGACCTTGCAAGGGACGCGCAAGTACAACGCGGACAGCCACGCGATCCACGTCTACCCGGTGGCGGCCCCTCACCGCCCACGGCCTGGTCCTGGAGATGCTCGCCGGGCCCCTCCCCGGCATCTACGATCCCACCGGGCCGGGAGAGCCGCTGTTCGCGTTCTTCGCGGCGATGGCGGAGACCGAGCGGGAGAACATCCGCGAGTCGACGCTGGAGGGGCTCGACACCGCGGCCCGGAAGGGCAAGCACGGGGGCCGGCCGCCGGTCATCACCGATGACATGCTCCACACCGTGCTGCGGCGCCGCGCGGGCGGTGAGTCCGTCGAGCAGATCCAGCCCGACCTGATCATCCCCACCGGCAAGCGCAAGGGCAGAACCCCTCCATCGCCAGCATCTACCGGGCGCTCGCCGAGCACGCCAAACGCGAGGCATACCCCGAAGCCGTCGAGCAGGCCCCTGCCTTCCGTGCTCCAGGCCAACGAAGTCCCCGGACCCGTATCTCCCACCCTGACCGAGCGTCACTCTGATTACAGATAGCTACTTGTCACTTCGCCGTAGCTTCGGGAGGACAGAGCCGAATGAGCGGACGGGGCGCAGGTCGTGGGACGGGGACGCCGCGAAGCGGGTGGTGGGCTGGAAGACGTCTGCCCCGGTCACGGTGGAGGAGAAGGTCGAAGCTGTCGCCGATCTGGTGCGAGAGGAAGCGGTGGCTTGCCGGGTGGCGGTCGACCTGCTCAGGCGCCGAATGCAGTTCGAGCAGGCCTACCAGGTCTGCATTGTGACTGGATTCGGAGCGACACGACCCGTCGTCACACAGTTTTCTTCCATGGGGAAAACGGCCGGAGCCCGATCAGGGCCGACTGCAAAGAATGGTCGGTGGACTGGTTTGCATTGAACGCGCGAACCTGCGACACGCACCAGTCATCGAGCCAGTACTCGACCCAGACGGGGTATTCCAGGTCCGCAATTTGGGCTCCTCCCTTCGCCCGACCCTGGCGGGATTCGAGGGCAAGGTACGAGACACTGAGCGGAGCCGCCGTATTTTTCCGCAGCCGAAGTTCCAATCTATGGAACTGATGTTCCGTGTCGTGCTTCCAAGGGGGACCCTTCGGTCCAGGGTGGTATACGCTCTCCTCCCTTACTCCGCCGCCACACCCGTCGTACTCACGACTGTGTGAACATCGCTCGTCCCGGCAGCCCCAATTATCGTATCCGTCTCCTTTTGCCCACTCGCTCCCGAACTTGCACTTGATGCGGTAGACGCCTGGATGGCGTTTCGCAGAAATAATGACACCGTTCATGATCTCGTGCATCGGCGGACGAGGAAGAGGGTCAGATCTGAACGGCTTGACGAATTCTTCGAATTGCTCGTGGACGAATTTGCCGAAAGGGCCCAGGAAGAGCTCCACGTTCCGAGGGATCTCTTCCGGGGGCTTGGTGTCGAGCTTGTCGACGTAGGCCCACAACAGCGTGTATTCGGCAGCTGCCAGCCACATCTCGCGCTGCCAGTCGAAGAACCGTGTCCAGCTCAGGCCGCCTCCCTGGAGCATCGGCTTCTTGTATGTCTTCATCACGTGCGACGTATGCTCTCCGCCGGCGCCGCCGTACTGCTTCAGCTCTTGTACCGCAGCGCTGATGGAGTCGTTCCGGAAATCGATCTTGTCGCCGTGAAGAGCCTTCTCCCTAAGAAGAGCCAAGTGCATATTTGCAGCCTGCGCATACACTGGGAGAGCCCCGTACCTGTATGCTTCGTTCCGGCATGTCACCAGGGCTAGATCTTTGGCTTTCGTGACAGCTCCGGTCCAGTAGCTCCTGGCGTCCTCCTTCCTTCCCTCCTTCCCTTCCAGGACATCCTTCGCCGCCTTGCGGTATTCGTCACTCTCTCTCATCAACTTCTTGAGGTCGTTTACCATTAAGTCGTTGCAGAAACCTCTGAGTGCCGCGTCGATCATTACTGCAACTTTGTCGCGGATCGATTCCCACACGTCGTTCTTCTGATCTGGCCAGAACGCGTCCAGGAGGCCCTCGGCGGCGCCACCCAGGACCTTCCCGCCGTACGGAACGAGCCCGAGGAGGCCGCAGGTCAGCTTCTTTGTGGCTTTCTGAGCCGCAGCGTCCCTGTCGAAGCCCACAATTTGGCCGCTGTCGGCGAAAAGCGGGCTCACCCCCTCGGCGTCCGGCGCCGCGAATACGCTTCCTTCCCTGACCGCGGCCCCTCCGGGTTCAGCGTCGCCGGTTGCAACTGCCGAAGTGTTACGTTCTGCGCTCATATCTTCCTCCATGTCCCGACCACCGGCGACCACATCAGCAGCGAAGCAGGATGAAATGGATTGGTATCCGGTTCCTGCCGCATCCCGTTCGACGAGGCCGGGGCCTCGCGCCAGGCACTGTGTCTCGCACCGCGCAGCCCTTCGACAGGCCACGTCGTTCCCCGGACTCCATGCGTCGGCACGAACATGCACGACCGCAAGGGCTGGATGGGGACTGGCCCGACCAATCACGGCGGAGTCCGGCCTCGGGGAACATCGGTACAGCCGTTGACACTGAGAACGATCATGGTCCGATCGGAGCAAGGATGCTGACCCGGTTCTCGTACTCGCGACGGGCTTTGCGCTGGGCCGGGACCGCGGGAACGCCGTGGCCGCCGTCGAGCGGCGGGCAGCGGGCGAGGAGTCCGAGGTGCGCAGCGGGGACGGTGCTGAGCGCAGGGTGTAGCCCTGGCCGCGCCGTACGGTCACCCCCTGGTCGAGCGCAGCCCGCTCGGCGGGCTCCAGCTCAGTGGTGCGGAGGAAGTCGGCGACCTTGCCCGGTATGTCGAGGGTGACCGGCAGTTCCGGCGGCGGAGTGTCCTCCTCGATAGCGGTGTGGTCGGGCAGGGGGTCGGCGACGGCGGTATGGATTGCGCTGCGGCTGACGCCGTGGTCGCGGGCGAGGGCGGCGATGGATCGGCCTTCCAGATACGCGGTGCGCACGGCCTCGGTCTTCGTGGCCGCCACGGCGGGGCGGCGTCCGCCCTTGGGCTGGTGACCCCGCCCCTTCACAAGAGGCAAACGGAACCGCCGAACGCGCCGCGGGTATTGCGCGCACTACTCAGCAGGCGAGCAGGGCCTGCATCCACTGGTCCTCGCGTTGCTCGATGTATTCGGCGTCGTTTCGCCAGGTGTCGCCGTGGCCTTCAGCCCACAGCCTTGCCCAGGGCAGGGCTCCTTGGGCTGCCTGGTCGCGCAGGAAGTCGTGCATGGAACGCGTACGACGCCCCAGTAGAGGGACCAACCGACGGCGTTCGGACTCCGCCAGACCGTAGGCATCGGCGAAGACCCGCAGTCGGTCCGCCGCCTCCGGACTCCGCCAGTCCGGATGCGCGGACAGCGGGATGAACCCGTGAAGGGCGTATGCGACATCCCACAGGCGCGAGCCGGGACCCGCAGCGTCCCAGTCGATGAAGGCCCACCGCGCCTCGCCTGCGACCACGAGGTTCCAGGGGGCCAGGTCGTTATGGGCGATGATGTCACTGCCCTCAGCGGGGATCAGCGTCTGCCACCGCGCGTCGGAGGGCGGCGTGAAGTCCTCCACAGCGTCGTGGAAATCACGGATCAGCCGTGCCACGCGGGCCAGTTGTCGAGCGGGTTCCATCAGCGAGAACCGGTCGGGCCAGACCACATCTCCCGGCATGAAGGTCAGGACCTCACGCCCCTGATCGTCCATGCCGAGCGGACGAGGCGCCGCGCCGAATCCCACCTCGTGCAGGTGGGCAAGCAGGGCATGCACAGCGGGAGTCCATGGTCCGGCCGGACGGCGAACGGTGTCCCCGACGCGAACCACACCATCGCTGACATTGCCACCGGACAAGCGCTGTTCATCATCGTGCCGCATCGAACCAGTGTGTCGGATCAGCTCGTCATGATCACCCCATTAAGGGGGAGCGTGGCGGGACTGCGATCTTGTCCCAGGCCGTAGAAGGCGAACCCACGCCAGGCTCCCTGCGGCAGCGAGGAATCGGCAGCGGGTTCCACGGCAAAGCCCTCCGAGACCCGGCGAACTCGTCGGTTTCTCCTGGTGGGCAACACGGTGTTCGCGGCGCTCGCCTGTCTGCTGCTGTTCTGGTGCGGGCGACGGGCGCGGGCGGCGGAGACTCCGGAACGCTGAAGCTCCACGGCGCGCCCCGGCTACAGGCCCGACCGGCGCGGCGAACGCACGTGCGCCCGCGAAAAAGGAACGTAATTTCGCGTACGCCGACGGAGGAGTAACCCGCGCTCCGCGGAGAACCCGGAAAGTTCGTGCAAGCACACGTACGGCTTTCCGAGAAAGGTGACCGCCCATGTCCTCGCCCACCGCGGGTTCCCGCTACCACCTGCTCGCCCTCACAGGGCACGCGCCGACGGCCGCCGCACGGCTGGCCAGGGCCGTCCGGTGCGGGGCGACGGCCCCGGTGGTCCTGGTGGACGTGACCGCGGCCGGCGAGCTGGACGTCGAAGCGCTGGGCACCCTGGCGCGCCTGTCGATGCTGCTGCGCACGACCGGAGGCGGGGTGGTCCTGATCGGAGCCAGTGCCGTGGCGCGCCAGCTGGCCGCCCGCACCGGCACCGCCTGGCTGCTGCCCGCCCATCGGGACGTCGAGGCGGCGGTGGCCGGCCTGCCCGCCTCCGGCCGGCCGTGGACCCCGGCCGAACTGGCTTCGGGTGACGGCGACTTATCTCTGACGACGGACGGCGGCTGAGTCGCCGCGTACGGGGACGTCAGTGCGGTCCGTGCGGCGCCCGGCGTTCCGGGCGGCCGATGGAAAGCAGCGACCCGCAACGGCCTTTCGACGGGGGGCGGTTACCCGTGACGTCCGTCACAGGAAAGCAAGGTCCGGTTCCGTACCGGTCAGCGCGCAGCCGGTGTCCCACAGCCGTGCCGCGAGGGCGGCATCGGCCATCTCCCCCTCGACCGGTTCGGCCCGCGGCAGACCGCGCAGGCCGAACACCCGTGGGCCCCATAGCTGCCCGCCCGTCGCCTCCGGGTCGAGGACGGCCCGCACCACGGGCCACGCGCCGGCGTCCTTGCCCTGGATGAGCAGCTCGGCGGGCAGGCCGCGCAGCCGCTCGCCGGAAGTCCGTACGTGCACCGGCGGGCGCGAGGGCGTCAGGGAGTCCAGGGCGCCACCGGGGTGGGCCACCAGGCTGCGAACTGTGCTGCCCAGTGCGCGCAGCCGACGGTCGAGTTCGAAACCGAAGGACATCTGTGCCAGCTTCGAGCGTCCGTAGGTCCGCTTCGGGCGGTAGTCGTCCGTACGGGACTGCACGTCGTTCAGATCCAGTCGCTCGGATTTCGCCGCGAAGCTGCCGACGGTGACGACGCGGGCGGCCGGCGCGGCCGTGAGCAGGGGCGCCAGCCACCTGGTCAGCGCGAAGTGCCCGAGGTGGTTGGTGCCGAACATCAGCTCGTGGCCGTCCTTGGTCTCGCGGCGCGGCGGATCGTCGAGCGCCACCCCGGCGTTGTGCACCACCGCGTCGAGGCGGTCCAGGGCGAGCGCGTCCACGCAGCCCTGGAGGGAGGACAGGTCCGCCAGATCCAGCGGGACGTGCCGTACGCGGGCGTCCGGCACACGGGAGCGGATGCTCGCCGCGGCGGCCCCGGCCTTCGTACGGTCGCGGCTGCCCAGCACGACGGTGGCGCCCGTCCCGGCGAGCTGTTCCGCGACGAAGTAGCCGATGCCCGCGTTGCCGCCGGTGATCAGGAAGACCTTGCCCTCGGCGGGTGGCGGCCGGTGCACGTCCCACGGCCGGGACGGGGCGCGGTGGCGGGACGAGCCCGGATGACGGTTCGGGGGCTGGTGCGAAGGCCGGTATACGGAAGGCACGGTGACAGGCTCCTCGGTCTTGCTCTCAGGGCCGGCGGACGGCGACGGACGGGACGGCTGCACCGGCCTTTCCGGCGCCCGGCCCCTCCCATAGGGAAAGATCGCAGCGGCCGCCGACGCGCCGCCGACAGCAGCCCTCGACACGCCCGGTACCTGACCCGTGCCCCAGGCGTTGTCCGTAGGTGACGGCCCGACGACGGGCCACCGGACGCTACGGAGCCGCCCATGACCGAGCCCCCGCCGCCGCTGTCCGTGCCGTTGCCCCGGCGCGTCTTCCTGGCCCGTACGGGCATTCTCGGCGCCGCCGCCGGAGCGGGGCTGACCGGCGGTGCCGGGCGGGCCGCCGCCGCGCCGGTGCCGGGGGTGGAGGAGCTGATCGGCCTGCTGCGGCCGGTGCTCGCCCGGCTGGCCCTGGACGCCTTCCGCGGTCTCGCCGCCTTCGCGCTGCCCGGCGACGACGCCTACTCCCGCGCGCAGGGCACCCCGCGCGGCCGGGCGGGCGGGGTCGCCGCCGAGGCCGGTGATCTCGTCGTGGCCTCGCTCGACCGGTTCGTACCGTTCCCGCAGGAAGTGGCCCGGCCGCTGGCCACGGCACTGGCGACGGCCACGTCGGAGGCGGGGGCCGAGCTGCCCCGTCAGCTGCCGCTGGAGCTGGGGCGGCTGGACGCCGCGCTGCGCCTGCTGCTGCGCGGGGACGAGAAGATCCCCCTGTCGCTCGTCACGGCCGTGCTGCTCGGCCTCCTCGCCACACGGGTCGATCCGGTGGCGGTCCGCGGTCCGTTCCTCTCGCCGTTCTCCCGGCTGTCCTACCGTGGCAAGGCCCGGGTGTTCGAGCTGCTGGAGCACACCGACTCCGACCTGGTCGCCCTGCTGGACACGCGCCTTCCGCAACCGGCGCGCGGCTCCGTGTCCGGTCTGCTGAAGTACCTGGGCAGCGGGCTGCAGGCGCTCGCCGCCTTCGGCAGCTTCACCGAACAGGCCGTGTGGGACGCCGGGCGGCGGGACGTCACGGCGCTGCCCGTGGGGTGGCGGCTCACCGGATACGACGGCCGGGCCGACGGGCTCGACGACTTCACGGGCTACTACCAGGGCCGTAAGGAGGCCGCCGGACGTGCGTGACGTCATCGTCGTCGGTGCGGGTGGCGGCGGCCCGGTCGTCGCCAAGGAACTGGCGGGGCGCGGGCTGGACGTCCTGCTGCTGGAGGCCGGGCCCCGGCATGCCCGTCCCCGCGAGGAGTGGACGCCTTTCGAGAACGACGCCAACCACCCCCTCACCGGCTTCTTCCGTTTCGGCCCGGCGGACCGGGCGAAGAGCGCGTGGTTCCGGGAGACTCCGCAGAGCTCCTTCGTCATGCAGCTGTCCGGGGTCGGCGGTACGACCCAGCATTACTTCGCCAACTCACCGCGCGCCTACCCCGGCACGTTCGCCGGGTACACCGGCCCGGACGCCGGTGCCTACGACACCCGCCACCGCTTCCCGTTCCCGTACGCCGAACTGGTGCCGTACTACGAGTGGGTGGAGGCGACCCTGCCCGTACGGACGGCCGCGATGGGCACCAAGGAGGAGGTCTACTTCCAGGGGTGCGAGACGCTCGGCATTCCCGTGCAGACGGCCCTGACCACCACCGGCGACTCCTACCGCCCGCAGCAGAACGCCATCCTCCAGCCGGGCGGCCACGCCGGACGCACAGCCGATCCCCGCCTGCTGGTCTTCCCCCGCTCCACCGGCTGTACGTTCTGCGGCCACTGCTCGCAGGGCTGCATGCAGCCGGTCCGGGCGCCGCGCAACCTCTTCGCCAAACGCTCCACGGACAACAGTTACGTCCCCATGGCGCTGACCGCGGAGGCCTGGTCCCCCGGCGGCCGGGCCGCCGAACTGGTCACCGACGCGTTCGTGACCCGGATCCACACCGAAGCGGGCGCGGCGACCGGCGTCACCTGGCGCACGGGCGCGACCGGCGAGACGCACCGGGAGGACGCCCGCGTGGTGGTGCTGTCCGGCGGCTGTACGGAAAATCCGCGGCTGTGGCGCAACAGCGGCCTGCCCGACCCGAACGGCTGGGTCGGGCGCGGGCTCACCGACCACCACCTGGACTTCGTCATCGGCGTCTTCGACCACGACGTCGGCACCAGCCGCGGCCCTGGTTCCGCGGCCCGGTGCGACTTCCCCGGCCGCGGCGCCCTGCAGCAGGCCGGGTTCCCGCCCGCCCTCCAGGCGCTGATCCTCACCACGTCCGACAGCGGCATCCGCGGCGCGTACACCAACGGCCGCGGACTGCACGGCCCGTGGGACGGACCGACCGGGCGCGTACTCGGACCCGAGCTCGCCGACCTGATGCAGGACGGCGGTCACGACCGGCTGCTGAACGTCCTGGTGCTCACCGACGACGATGTCGAACCGGGCAACCGCGTGCTGCCCTCGGCCTTCCCGGCCGACGCCCACGGCCCGGTGCCCAAGGTCGAGGTGCACCACCGCCGTCGCAGCGCCCGCACGCTCGCCAACCGCGAGTTCCTGGCCCGCAAGGCGACCGCGCTGCTCCGGGGCGCGGGCGCCCGTACGGTACTGCGGATCGACACCTTCCCGGTGCCGCTGCACGTGCACTCGTCCCTGCGCACGGGCCTGGACCCGCGCGACTCGGTGCTGGACGCCGACTGCCGCAGCCGCGCCGTCGACCGGCTGTACGTCGCCGACAACTCCGCGCTGGCGAACTCCCTCGGCGGCGCGAACCCGACCCTGACCGCCCAGGCCCTGGCGACCCGCACCGCCGAACGGATCTTCACCCGGGTCTTCGGCGGGGACCCGTGGGTGCGCACCGGCGCGCCCGTCGCGTCGACCGACGGACGTGTCAGCCGCCGCCTCGCCGAACTGGGGCTGTGACCGCGCGCCCGAAGCGTCACGGTGACCCCGGCACCGTTCACTCGTTTGATGGAGGGAAGTGATGTACCGCAGCCGGCCTTTGGGAGGCGCCCCGCTCCATGGTCACATCCCGACGCCGCTCCCCGGACGGCCGTGCACGGATCACGCTCGACGAAGCCGAGGCCCGCCTCGCCGAGCAGTACACCGGCCTGGTCCGCCTCGCCTACCTCACGCTCCCGCCGACGCTCGGCAGACACCGCAGGGTCCTCACCGCCCACGGCCTGGTGCAGCGCGCGCTGCCCGGGTTCCGGCTGCGCCGGGCCGCCCCGCGGGTGCCGGCCCAGCGCCTGGGGGCCGAGCGGCACGGGTCGGCGTGGGTGCGGGAGCGGGTGCTGCGCGCGGCGCTGGCGTACGAGCGGCGCCCGCGCCGGTGGCCGGGGAGGCTGCCGCCGCCGCGGGCGCTGCGGCCCATGCTGCCGATGGTGTGGGGGCTGCGGCTGTTCCCGCGCGCCGGCGGGCGGGAGGAGATCGCGCTGGGCCAGGCGCTGTCCGGGCTCTCCGCCGACGTGCGCGCGGCGTTCGTGCTGTGCCGTGCGGACGGGCTGCCCGAGGCGCAGGTCCGGGCGCTGCTCGACGCGGCCGGCGCGCGCCGCCCGGACCGTGCCCTGCGGGTCGCGCAGCAGCTCGGCACACCGGCCGTCGCGGCGGCCCGGACCCTGCTGGACTCGGCCGAGTTCGACGCGTGCGTGGTGCAGACCCGGCCCACCGACCTGCTGCGCCGCAAGCAGCGCTTCCGCCTCGCCTGGGCGGTGGCGGCGGTGGTCGCGGTCGGTGCGGTGGTGCTGGCCGCCACCGCTTCGCCCTCGGGACGGCAGCCTCCGCGCCCGGTCGTCGGCGCCGCCCCGGTCGCCCCCGAGGACCTGGTGCGGGTGCCCCGCGAGGAGTGGGCCGACACCGCGCGGGTGGACTTCACGGTCTGGCCGTCCCGCGGCGGACGGACCGGTGACCGGGACCTGCTCGCCCGCGCCCTCGCCGCCTGGGCGCACCCACCACACGGCACACGCGTCACCCGTGCCCCTGACACCTACACCGGCCCTCCCCCGCGCGGCACCCAGCTCCTGTACGCGGGCGAGGCCGACGGCAGCGCCGTGGTTCTGCTCCACGACGGGCTGCGTACCGTCCGGTACAGCGAGCCCCTGTCCCCCGGGGGCCGCGCCCGACTCGACGTCGCCCGTACGGACGGCAGCGATGTGACGACGGCCGCCGCACTCGTCGTCAGCCGTACGCACGGCGCGGTGCGCTACCTGACCGCTCCGTGGGTCGCCCAGTCGCACACGCGCGACCTGCTGCGGCCCGGCAGTCCGGCACGGCCGCTGCGGATGTCGGCGGAGGGCGTCACCGAGCCGGTGCGCGCACCGGCGCGATCGGGCGGCCCCTGCACCTCCTGGCCGGCTCTCCAACTCCGTTCCGCCGACCGCCTCATGGAGAACCACACCTTCCTCGTCACCGACCTCGGCGGCCTCGCGCCGGTCCACCTCACCTACACTCCCCCGCCCGGCGGCACCCCGCCGCGGCAGCCGCGCGAGGCGACCGGCACGGCGGCGCTGCGGAGCTGGTCCCGTACGGCCTGCCGCCTCCCGGGCCTGCCCGGCGGCGTACGGTCGGTCGGCGTATGGGACTTCGCCGCGCAGCCACTGCCCGAGGGCGGCGGACGTGCGGTGTGGTCCTGCGTCCGGGCCGACACCTGGCGCGGGCCGGGTGACGTGAGCGTACGGTTCGCGGTGCCCGGCACGACGGCGCGGGTGGTGGCCCGGGAGCGGGCCACGGCGGCGTGCGGCCGGTTCGGGCAGCACGTGGTCGCGAGCACCAGGTGGCAGGCGGAGTCCGGGCACAACTACCTGCTGGCGGCGGGCAGCCGGGCGGTCACCGGGATCGAGGTGGCGGGCGCGGTGCGAGCTTCGGTGCGGGCGCGGGCCATCGCGGTACGGGCTCCCGCGACCGCGCGGACGCGGGTGACCGCGCGCCTGGCGACCGGCGGACGGATCACCGAAGTAGGCCGGGCCCAGGGGGATTGACCGGTGCCCGCCGGGTGGGGCGTGCGAGCGGGTGCGCCGGCCGCCCCGCCGCCCGGTGGTCGGGGGCGGGGCGGCCGACGGGTGTTGCGTGGGTGGGCAGGTGGCGGACGGCCCTGGTCACGGTCCGTCCGCGCTCAGCGTGGCCCGGATCGTCTTGCCGCCCGTGGGGTCGTCGAGGATGTCCAGGGTGTGGGCGAGGGCGCACACGATGAGCAGGCCGCGTCCGCTCTCCTCGCCGGCGCCGGGCGGGTGGAAGCGGGGGCGGTCGGGGCTGTCGTCGCTCACCTCGACCGTCAGGACGTCGGGCGCGGCGCTCAGGCGCAGCCGGCAGGTGCTGCTGGTATGGCGGGTGACGTTGGCGACCAGTTCGGTCACGATCAGGTAGGCGTCCCCCGGGTCGGCGGGCGCTGTTGTACCGGTGGTGTCGCGGGCCAGGAAGGCGGCGGTCAGCCGGCGGGCCCAGTGGACGCTCTCGTGGGCGTGGGGTAAGAGGTATTCGGCCCGTGTCGTCCGGACGCGGGCGCGACGGGTAGGCAACGTTCGGCTCACTCCCCCCAGGGGCCGGTCGGCCCCTCGGTCGCGCCTCGGTGGCCGGATCGTGACAGTTGGTCTGTACCACCCATGCCCGGTTCGGGTGACGGCCACGCACGGACGCCGGATCGTGTCTCCTGGAACCCACCCGGCCGCTTCGGCACCTCCGGCCGTGGCGACGGCCGCACCGGCGCCCGTCGCGGCACGACGCCCGGCCGACGGCATCGCACCATGACTCGGCGACCGTTCAGGTGCCCGGGGTACGCGTGCCTCCGGTGGGACGGCTCCGCGGCGGGTGCTTGTCGGTGCGGAATCGGGGGCATCACACCGGATGAGGCCGACGGACGAGGCCGACGCGACGCCCTGGAAGCGCCGGCCCGCCCACTGTGTTCGGCCGCGGCTGCCCGGCCGCCCAGGGGCCGGGGTACGTCCACCGACCGAGGAGACGCCTGTGTCCGGTCTCTGCTCACGCTACTTCCGTGGCCGCGGTCCCGCGCGCCGCCTCGTGCGATCCGGCAGCCGCTGGTGGCGGCAGGACCGCGGGCCGCGCGGGCGGATCACCGGCCCGTACCGCCGCAGCACAGGCCCGTGCTGGCGTGCGCGGCGGGACGGGGAGACGCTGCTGCTGTCGGTGCGCGGCGACCTCGATCTGGAGCTGGCGCAGCGGCTCGGCCCTGCCCTGTCCCAGGTGTCCTCACCGGCCGTCCGTACGGTGGTGCTGGACCTGAGCCAGGTCACCTTCTGCGACTGCAGCGGTCTGCAGTGGCTGTGCGAGGTGCGGTCCCGAGTGGCCGCGCACGGCGGGGAAACCTATCTGCGCCAGCCGCCCCGGTGCGTGTACCGCCTGTTGCAGCTGGTGCCGCTGGCCCGGCCGTTCGCGCTGCTGCCCGCGCCCGGGCCCGGAGCCACCCGCCCGGCGGCCGGCGGCCGTCCGGACCGTGGCAATGCCCGCCGGCTCACCACCCGCCGCCGGAGCGCCGCGTACGGGACCACGCGGCCGCACGGCGGCTGAGCGCCACGCCATCGGTGCGCGCCGCGACGGCCGGTCCGTGCGCACCCCGGCCCGGGGTGGCGCAAGGGCCCGCCTACGGCGCAGGCCCGCCTGGTCCCCCTGCCCCCGTACGGATAGCGTGTTCTGCCCGGCCCATGGGGTGCTGGAGCAGACGCCGCTCGGAGGTGCGAGATGCCGCACGCTGACGGGTTGCTGGTCAACATGGTCGCCGACTGCGACGCGTGCGCGGTGGTACGCGTCAGCGGAGCCCTCGACCACACCGGAGAGCAGTACTTCCGTACGACGATGGGCGGCCATGTCGACGTCGGCTACCGGTACGTGGTCCTGGACTGCTCGGCGCTGGTGTACTGCAACTCCCGCGGCCTGAACTGCCTGCTCGGGCTGCACTGGCTGCTCAGCCGCCGGCACGGCCGCCTCCTGCTGGCCTGTGTGGGCCGCCGGGTGCAGTGGATGCTGGACAACACCGGCAGCCGGGAGGTGCTGGCCGTCTTCCCCACCGTCACCCGGGCCCTGGCCAGCCTGCCCGTCGCGTACCGCCCCGCCTGGCCGCCGCCGCACCCGGTGGGCGCCGGTCCCGGCGGCTGACCGGGGTCATCCGCCGGTTTCCGGCCGTCCCTCGCCGGCCGCCGGGGCGTGGGCACCGCCCGGCGCGGGGTGACCGTGCCGGGCGGCGTCGACGTCGGCGTACCGGGGGAACTGCTGGGCGGACCCGGTCAGCTGGAGCAGCAGGCCGATGGACGGGTGGTCGTAGACCAGGCGCAGCCAGCCGCCGGCCGCCTCGCACCGGGCCTGTGCGGTCCGCAGTTCGTGCAGGCCGCTGCTGTCGAGGAAGGTCACGTCCCGCAGGTCGGCGACCACGCGGGCGGGGAGTGCAGCATCGTTCCCTCTCAGTTGGTCGCGGAGCGCCGTCGCCGTCGCCAGGTCGAGTTCGCCCACCGGACGGACGACCCGGCACCCCTCCCTCTGCTCCGGGCACCGGGTCTTCATGGCGGCCAACTCCTCGGCTGCTGCGCGTGGGTGGCGCGGTCCGCACCAGCGGTCCTGCGCCGGGACTGCTGGCAGCTTACGGACCTCACACGCGCAGACGAAGCAGAAGGTTCACGAATAAATGAAACTTTCACGAAAGACCGCCATCGATCACCTGCCGACCATTACCGCCCGGCGGCTGTCGCACTTCGACCGCACATCTCTACCGATCAGCCGATATTCCGCGCATGCGTTCGACAGGTGATATTACGGACGGATCAGCCGGTCATCCGGCCGGGTCAGTCGGTGGCGAACGCCGACAGCAGCGTGTCGGCGCGCAGGCACATCTCGTACGTGCCCGCGCCCACGATGACCACCGACAGTTCATCGCCGCCGACCGCGTGTGCCAGCCGGACCTCCAGGGTGTCGCCGCGGCCGACGAGCGGGTACGAGTACCAGCCGTCGGCGTCCTCGTCGTCGGTGGCCTTCACACCGGCCTCGACGGCGGCCCAGTCCGTGTCGTCGAAGTCGTACCCGGCGTAGCGGGACAGCAGCTCCAGGAACGGGCGCGCGCGGTGGGGCAGGATCCACCCCCTGATCGCCTCGGCCACGATCGTTCACCTCCCTGGTCACGGATGTCCGCCGCTCCGCCGGCTGCTCCGTCGTCCGGTTCGGTCCGGCCCGGCCGCCGGCGGGCGACCCCGCCCACGCCGAGTATCCGACGTACGGGCGGGGCTGTTACCCCCCGGTCGGTCCTACGGGGCCATCTCGTACGCCCCCGACAGCGCCTCGACGCGCTCCCACACGCGGGCGGAGCGGGCCTCGTCGACGATGGGGCGGCGGACCGCGGCCAGGGCCCAGCGCTGCTGGGCGTCGGTGGCGGAGTCCTTGCCGTGCAGCTCGACGGCGTGCGCGGAGAAGTCCCGTACCAGGACGGCGAACAGTTCGTCGAGGACATCCTCGTCCAGGCCGGTCAGGCGGGCCTGTTCCAGGATGAGCTGGCCGTGCACGACCAGCGCGAAGAGCTGGCCGACGGCGAGCAGCAGGTCGAGGTCGCGGCTCTGCTCCTCGTCGGGGGCGGCGGTGGCGACGAAGTCGCACAGGGCGTCGGCCTGCTCGCGGAAGCGGGCGACGTTGGACAGTCCGGCGTACGTGTCGTAGGCGGCGCGCCAGTCGTGGAACCGCACGGAGCCCAGGCCGCGGGCCGGGCCCTGGCGGAAGAGGAAGGCGTCGTCGGCGGCGTCCAGGCGGGTCGGCACGGGCTCGTACGCGGCCGGGTTCAGCAGGTGGTTGCCCATGAACTTGAGGATCAGCGCGAGGTTGACGTGGACCGTGCCCTCCAGCTTCGGCAGTCCCCGGATCTCGGTGGCGGCCTGGGCGAAGTAGGTGTCCTTCTCGAAGCCCTTGGCGGCGATGACGTCCCACATGAGGTCGATGACCTTTTCGCCCTCGGTGGTCACCTTCATCTTCGTCATCGGGTTGAAGAGCAGGTAACGGCGGTCGTCGGGCCCGGCGGAGCGGAAGTAGTCGACGGCGCGGTCGCTGAACAGCTTCATGCCGACCAGGCGTACGTAGGCGTCGGTCAGCTCGCGGCGCACGTGCGGGAAGGCGGTGACGGGGCGGCCGTACAGGATGCGGTTGTGCGCGTGGGTGACGGCCTCGTACATCGCGTGCTCGCAGATGCCTATGGAGGCGGTGCAGAGGTTGAACTTGCCGACGTTGACGGTGTTGAGCGCGGCGTCGAAGGCGGCCCGCCCGGTGTGCAGGACGTCCTCGGGGGCGACCGGGTAGTCCTCCAGGCGGAACTCGCTCACGTACTTCGAGGAGTCGACCACGTTCTTGACCAGGTGGTACGCCGGGTGGCGGCTGTCGGCGGCGAAGAACACGTAGCCGTCCGGGCCCTCGATGTCGGTGCGGCGGCCGAAGACGGAGACGAGTCCGGCGGCGTTGCCGTTGCCGATGTAGTACTTGGCACCGTTCGCGCGGAAACCGCCCTTGCCGTCCGGTTCCAGCAGCATGTCGGTGTGGTAGATATCGGCACCGTGCGCCTTCTCGGAGAGCCCGAACGCGAACACCTCGCCCCGGCCGAGGAGTTCGGCCGCGCGGGCACGGGCGGCGGCGTTGTCGCTCTGCCAGACCGGGCCGAGGCCGAGGATGGTGACCTGCCAGGCGTACCAGTAGTCGAGGCCGTAGAAGCCGAAGATCTCGTTGAGGGCGGCGATGCGGGCGGTGTCCCAGCGCTTGTCCTCGGCACCGCCGGCCGCGGCGGCCGGGGTGAGGAAGGTGGCGAACAGCCCCTCCTCGGCCGCGAACGCGAGGAAGTCCGCCAGCCAGGCGCGGGAGCGGTAGTCCTCGATCAGGCGGCGCTTGCCGCGGTCCTCGAACCAGTCGACGGTGGCGCGCAGCAGCCTGCGGGTCTCGGGATCGAAGTGCGCCGGGTCGTACGTACGGGGGTTGAAGAGCAGCGGGTCGGCCATGGGACGCGCCTTTCTGGTTCGGGTGAGGGTCGGGGTGGAGCGTGGGGATGGAATGAGGAGAACGTGAGGGGTGGACGTGGCGGTGGAGCCGGCTGCCGCGCCGCCGCTCACTCCCCGGTCCGGAGGCGGTGGAGCGTGTCGAGCACGTCCTCCAGCCAGGCGATCGTCATCCGCTCGTAGGCGATGCCGCCGCGCAGGACGACGTGCTGGAGCTGCTGCCCGGCGTCGGGCGCCGCGGGCGCTTCGGGGCCCGTGAAGTCGCGCCGCTCCCCCGCGAGATAGTGCGCGAGCCGGTCGGTGTGCGCCTGGTGATGCCGTTCGACCTCGCGGATCAGGGCGGCCGGGTCGTCGAAGGCCGCGCCGCGGATCTTCACGGCGAGGTCGTGCCGTACGCTCTCCGGCTCGATCGGCTCGTGCAGCCACCGGGAGAGGGCGGTCCGGCCGAGGGCGGCGACGGAGTACTCCTTCTTGTCCGGCCGGGCCCGCTGCGGCACCTCGCGGACGTCCACCCAGCCGTCGTTCTCCATGCGCTTGAGGACGCGGTAGATCTGCTGGTGGGTGGCGGTCCAGAAGTAGCCGATGGACCGCTCGAACCGCCGGGCGAGCTCGTAGCCGGAGCCCGGCTTCTCCAGCAGGGAGACGAGGATCGCGTGTTCGAGCGCCATGCCCCGATCCTGCTATGCAACGAGTTGCATAGACAAGCGCCCCCGGGCAGGTGAGACGCGGGTCACCCGGTCAGCGGCCGGGGCGGCCGGCCGCGGACGGGGACCGCGGGGAACACGGCGAGTGGCGTGACGGGCCTTGTCGCGGGAGCGCGACAGTGCTGTGCTGGCCCGGAGAGGAGTTGACCCCCATGCGCTTCCACGGCCGGCCGGTGATCCACCGCCGCCACCACAACCCCACGACAACCGCTTCCCCCCACGAGGACACCCCTTCTCCCCCACCATCGACGTCCGGGAAGGCCGGCGCCCCGGCGGACCCACCCGCCGAGCAGACCGCGGACGAGGTGCAGCGGCTGCGGTCGGAGAACGCGCAGCTGCGCGAGGCGATGACGAGCCGCCCGCAGATCGATCAGGCGCGGGGCATCCTGATGGCCGGTGAGGCCTGCACCGCCGCCCAGGCGTGGGACATGCTCCGCTACACCTCGCAGCACACCAACATCAAACTGCGGGAGGTCGCCGCGGCCGTGGTGGCCGGTGCGGACGGGCCGCCGCCCCCGCGGGCGATACGCGCCACGCTGTGGCGGGCGCGGGCCAGGTTCCGGGCCTGCCGGGCCACGGCCGAGCGGGGCAGGTGAGGACGGGGCGGATCGCACGGGCTGTGCGCCGCGCCGACCGCGGGAGCGGTGCGGTCCCGCGTCCCGGACCGTGCCCGGGCGCCCCGGTCGGACGCCGTCGGGCAGACCTCGACCAGGATGAAGGCGACATCGTCGGCGAGGTCGCCGTCGGTGTGCCGCAGCAGCGCGTCCTGGACGGCGTCGGCGGCCTCCTCCAGCGCCGCCCGGGAACACGCGGGCCGCAGGTCGGCGAGGTCCACCATGGCGCCCTGGGCGTTGCGTGCCTCGGCCAGGCCGTCGGTGTAGAACAGCATCCGGTCGCCGGGGCCGAGCACGATGTCCTGGACGGCCGGGGCGGGGTGCAGGCCGAGCGGGGTGGCCGGTTCGGCCGGGGCGATCAGGCGGGGAGTGCCGTCGGCGGGCAGGAGCAGGGGCGGGTGGTGGCCGCAGTTGGCCAGGCGGACCAGGGTGGACGTGGGGCCGGCGGCGCCGGTGAACTCGGCGGCCAGCGCGGTGACGAAATCCTCCGGACCGAGCATCGGGGTCAGGCGCCGGTCGGTGGCGGCGAGGACGGCAGGCAGATCGGGGTGGGTGTAGGCGCTGTCGCGGAAGAAGCCGATGGCGGCGGCGGCCAGGCGTACCGCCTGGAGGCCCTTGCCGCGGACGTCGCCGATGAGCAGGCGCAGACCGGTGGGGGTGTGCGCGAAGGCGTACAGGTCTCCTCCGATCAGGGCCTGCGGCGAGGCGGAGTGGTAGCGGGCGCAGACGGCCGTGCTGCCGAGCCGGAAGGAAGTGGGCTGGAGGATGGCGCGCTGGGCGACGGACGAACTCTCCGTCAGCCGGCGCTCGTGGGCGACGCGCTGGGCCGCGCTCCAGGTGGCGTACGCGCCGCCCAGGACCAGTACGGCCAGGCGCACCAGCATGTCGCGCTCGCCGACGTCGTGTTCCCGGGCCGCGACAGCGGCGGCGAGCAGCAGCGCGTACAGGGAGACGGCGCCGGTACGCGGGCCGTCGAGGCGGGTGGCGGCGAGCAGCGCGCAGATCAGCAGCAGTCCGGCGAGGCTGTGCGCGGGTCCCAGGAGGAGGTCGCCGACGGCGATCGGGACGCCGGAGAGCAGCGCGAGCAGCAGCCATCCGCGATCGCGGTCCAAACGCATACGCTCTCCTCCCGCGTCGCGGTGCCGCGCGGCCCCGGCCGCCGTCGCCGAGCCGGCGGCCGGGGGTGCGAGGGGCGAGGACCATACGCGTGGCCGTCCCGGCCGGTCGTCTCCTCTGCCGCGCCTCGCGCAGGAGATATGCCCATTGGCCAGTCCGCTTGCACATGCCGTGCGAGGAGAGGTTCGCGACGGCGTGCGCGGGGGGCCACGCGGGCGCGTGTGCCGGAGGGGCACGACGGGGCGGAATGAGGTGGAGCGGGGCCCGGAGCGTGAGGAGGTTGCCCGACACGCGGTCAGGGGTGGCGGGTCCGGCTGCGCGCGGGAGGTGCGGGGCGGGCGCGGCACATGGCGGCACGTCGTGCCGCCATGTGCCGCGGGAATCATCCCGTACGCGTCATGCCGCTGCCCGGCGTCCCGCCACCGGGCAGCGGCGGTACACCCGTCACCAGGTGACGGGCAGGCTGGTCAGGCCGTCGGCCACCGCGTTGGTACGGCAGGTGATCTCCTCTTCGGGGACGGCCGGCCGAAGGGTGGGGAAGCGGTGCCACAGGGCGCGGTAGGCGATGCGCAGTTCCATCCTGGACATCGCGGCGCCGATGCAGTGGTGGATGCCGTGGCCGAAGGCGACATGCGGTACGGGGTCGCGGGTGCTGTCGAAGCGGTCGGCGTCCGGGAGGAGGGCCGGGTCGCGGTTGGCCATCTGGATCGAGCACATGACCTGCTCGCCCTTCTTGATCACCTGGTCCGCCACGGTGACGTCCTCCAGGGCGATCCGCCGCTGCGGCGCATGCGCCACCGACAGGTAGCGCAGCAGCTCGTCCACCACGCGGTCGGCGGACGCGGCGTCGGCGCACAGGGCGGCGAGCTGGTCCGGGTGCCGCAGCAGGACGAGGATGCCGAGGCTGATCATGCCGGAGACGTTGTCGAGGCCGGCGAGCATCATCAGGCCGCACACACCCCGCAGTTCCTCGTCCGTGAACGCGTCGCCGTGTTCGCGGACGAGCGTGCCGATGAAGCTGTCGTCGGGCTGTTTGCGCAGGCGGCGCACCATCGCCCCCAGGTAGCGCAGGGATGCCTCGCCCGCGTCGGCCCGCTGCCTGCGCGGCCGGTCCATCTCCAGCTGCCACTGCACCCAGCGGACGAAGTCGCCACGGTCGTCGCGCGGCACCCCGAGCAGTTCGCACAGCGCCTCGCCCGAGACCGGGCGGGCGAACCGGTCCACCAAGTCGACCGGCTGCCCGGCCTTCGCCACGCCGTCCAGGCAGCGCGCCACGACCTCCTCGATGCGCGGCTCCAGCTGCCGCATCCGCCGGACCGTGAACGCCGGAGTCAGCATCCTGCGCAGCCGGGTGTGCTCGGGCGGGTCGTAGTCCATCAGGTGCCCGACGACCTCCGGCGGCCGGAAGCGGCCACCGGTGCTGTCCGGCGGGCCGGAGGCGAAGCTGTTGCTGAACCGCACGTGGTCGCCGAGCACCTGGCGTACCTCGTGGTAGCCCGTGACCATCCAGACCGCGGCGCGGCCGGCGTCCGAGTCCGGTATCGGCCCCATCTCGATCTTGCTGAGCGGTGCCTTCTCGTGCAGCTCGCGGGTGTAGGCACCGGGGCCGAAACCCGCCCTGGGCGCCCGCTCGAACCGGCGCGAAGTGTCTTCCGGCATGTCGCCTCCTCGATCTCCACCGGCCGGGGATGCCCGCCTGGCCGGAACCTCTCACCAGCCGACGGGCAGGGAGTCCAGGCTGAACTGCCGCGTCTGCGCGGACCGGAAGCGGATTCCGTCCGGTCCCACCGCCGGCCGCAACGTGGGGAACCGGCGCAGCAGCGCCGGGTAGGCGATCCGCATCTCCAGCTTGACCAGCGGAGCGGCGACGCAGTGGTGCATGCCGTGGCCGAAGGCCATGTGCGGGGCGGCCTCACGGGTGATGTCGAACCCGTCGGGTTCGCTCCCGCCCTGGGCCCGGTTGACGGCGAACAGCGAACAGGCCACCATCTCCCCGGCCTTGATCACCTGGTCCCCGATGGTCACGTCCTCGCGGGCGGTGCGGGGCGAGACGGTGTGGATGACGGTGACGTAGCGCAGCATTTCCTCCACGGCCCGGTCGATCAGCTCCGGCC
This sequence comes from Streptomyces sp. NPDC018019, assembly GCF_044327805.1. NCBI lineage: Bacteria > Bacillati > Actinomycetota > Actinomycetes > Kitasatosporales > Streptomycetaceae > Streptomyces > Streptomyces sp. NPDC018019. Next base: position 27,090 of record NZ_JBIRGD010000024.1, read on the forward strand.
GCTCCCGGAGCAGCCGGAGCTGGTCCGGGTGGTCGAGCAGCGCCAGCGTGCCCAGCCCGAGCATGCTGGAGACCTGGAGGAAGCCGTCCGAGACGAACGTCGCGCCGACGCCCGCCAGTTCCTCGTCGCTGATGTCGCTGCCGTGCTCGCGCACCACGCGGCCGAAGAGGCCGTCGCCCGGGCTGCGGCGCTGCCGCTTCGCGAGCTGCACCATGTACTTCCAGTACGCCTTGCCGACGGCGGCCCGGTGCTGCGGGGGCGCGTTCTCGTCCTGGGAGACATCGAGGTAGCGCGCCAGTTCCACCCGGTCGTCCCGCGGGATGCCCAGCAGCTCGCACGTGATCAGCCCCGCCATGGGCCAGGCGAAGTGCCGCATGAAGTCGGCCGGCGGCCCGGCGCGTTCCATGGTGTCCAGGCACTCCTCGACGACCTCGGTGACGCGCGGCTGCAGCATGCGGGTGCGCCGCGCCGTGAACTCCGGTGCCACCATCCGGCGCAGCCGGGTGTGGTCGGGCGGGTCGCACTGCAGCAGGTTGCCCGGCGCGGCGCGGATACCGGTATCGCCCTCCTCGTTGACCGGCAGCCCGGTGCTGAAACGTTTCAGATCGCCGAGGATCTCGCGTACTTCGGCCTCTCCGGTGGCCACCCACTTCACCCGGCCGAAGATCCCGAACTGGATGCCGTCCGCGGCCAGCGGCGCCTCCTGGACCTGCCGGCACAGTTCGGGCACCGGGTCGAAGCGGTCCCGGCGCAGGTGGACGGGCGTCTGCTGGGGGTCAGTCATCCTGTCGTCCCTTTCTCCGTCGTCGACTGCGGGCCGCCGCCATGGCAGAACGCGGCGACGGCGGCGGGTGCCAGGTGGCCGCTCACCTCAAGGACGGCGCCGGCCCCGGACGGAGGGTGGCCGGTGACCGGCGCCGAGTCGGTCCGGCCCGCTGCATTCGCGCGGAAAGGGCGGAAAGGGCGGGGACATTTCCGTACGGCCGGGATGCACCGCGCCCATCCCAGCCCCGCCGACACTCATTTCCGGAGCGGGGAAAGTCGCACGGAAATACATCTGACCGTTCATTCCTCCCCCTCAATTCGGCAGCACCCGGACCCACCCGCACGCACCCCGTACGAGCACCGGCACCGGGCACGAAAACCTCCGGAACGACCGGAAGACATCAAGCCGAGAAACGGTGTGCATGCCGCGTTTTCCGCATCGGTACGGACCGCATCGGTACGGACCGGGCGAGGTTCCGCGATTTCGGGACCGTTCGCTCCACTCTCCGATTCGCGAAGTGCCCGGTCAACCGCAACCAGTTGGACGGCACGGGCGAAACTTCCGTGCCGTCCAACTGGCTCTTTTTTCGGTGGCCCGGACGAAACGCGCCGCCGCTCGGGACCGGCTGGGCGCCCCGGCCGCCGGAGGGGCTGGACACCGTCCTGGGCACGGACAGCGCGTCGAGCTGGGCAGACACCTGGAACCGGCACACACGAGAAACTGATCGCCGCGGATGCCGTACGCGACGCTCCAGCGATCCTGGAACGGCACCGGCTGACCGGGCACCCCGCGTAGGCGATCTGCTGTCCGCCGCCCGTCACCGCCACATTTCCCGGTCTACGGGCGGCGGCCCGTGCGTTCCGCATTCACGCCGAATTTTGCGCCGATTCCCGATTCCCGGACCGCGCCTTGGTCCAAGCCGACCACACCCGCCGCATGCTGCGGGCACACGCCAAGCGCGCGCCCAGGCCGCCACCGATGTATCGCTGCCCGACCGGCCGCCACCGTCCTGCCCCAGTGCAACGCTCTGACCGCCTTCCCGGAGACGCTCTCTGGCCGATTCGCCCTGCAAACCCCAGCTCCCTGCCCCGCAACCCCGTAGCCGGGCCGGTGCGCCTCTGAGCGGCCATGTGCGGCCCTCGGAGGCAGAATGGCGCGCTTTCCCGAACCCTGGATAGCGGAGTTCGGCGCTCCGAAGCCCCGTCGTGGCCGTCTCGTCGGTGTTCCGCATGATCGCCCGTCCGGCGATGAGTAGTGTCAGAGCTGGTCAGCAGCGCTATGGGATAGATCATCCGTATATGCGCCGGGAACCTGGGCGTCGACGCCTGCCGGACCTCCATACGGGCTACCGCGCCGGGCGCGACGCTGCCGCCTACGGTCCACTGGAGAGGACGAGCGCGGCCCGAGGCGTGTGCCGGCACCCTGGCGGACGTGCAGCGCTCTGGCGCCGGCACCTCGCACGGGCGTCCGTGTTCGCGGAGGTGAAGCTGCGGTCGGTCCCGCGGCCTGCGGACGAAGGAGTGCCCGGTGAGACGACGCGACGTGATCGTGGGCGCTACGGCGGCCGGTGTCGCGGCGCTGCTGCCCGCGGCCGCCGACTCGCGCGGCCCTCGGCCGTACACCGAGCGGTACCTGGGCCGCACGATCCGCATCGAAGCCGCGCACGGCGCCCTCCGGGTGCGCATCGACGGCCGTGAGCTGCAACTGATACGGATGGGCGAGGAAGCCTACCTGTCCCCGCTGTGCCACTACGGCTTCGACCGGTCGCCGCTGGCAGCCGCACGCCACGCTGTACGGCAGTTGCGCGGCGCCCAGTTGCTGCCGCTCCCCTCGCCCCGCTCATGGCCGCAGCCCGTGGTGCCGTCCGCTCCCACGCCCCCGGCCCACCCACACGTCCGCAGGAACTACCTGACGCTGACCGCGCGGGAACGTCACCGCTTCATACAGGCCGTCCTGGAAACCAAACGAAGCGGCGTGTACGACGCGCTGGTCGCCATCCACGTACGGGCGAACTCCCACGACTACATCCACCGGGACCACGGCCTGCGCACCGCGCACCTGACCCCGTCCCTGCTGCCGTGGCATCGGCAGTTCCTGCTGCACTTCGAGCAGGCGCTGCGCGCGGTCGACCCCGGTGTCACCCTCCCGTACTGGGACTGGACGCGCGATCGCGGCCACGACTCGCCCCTGTGGGCCGACGACTTCATGGGCGGCGACGGGCGGCCCGGCGACCGGCAGGTGACGACAGGCCCCTTCGCCCGGCGCAACGGCTGGCGGCTGGGGGTCAGCGTCCGGCCCACCGGCCATGACCTGTGGTGGGCCAACGGTCACTACACCCAGGACGACCGGGACTTCCTCACCCGCGCGATGCGCCCTCCCAGCGCCCTCTCGACGGCCCGCCAGTTGGAGGACGCCCTCGCGCTGCCCGTCTACGACTGCCCGCCGTGGAACCACGAGAGCGGTGATGCCCCTCCCTACCGCAGCTTCCGCAACCACCTGGAGGGCTACGCGAAGTTCTCGTGGGAGCGGGACTGGGGCAAGCTGCACGGCTCCGCCCACGGCTTCGTCGGCGGCCACATGGGGTATCTCAGCTCGCCGAACGATCCGGTGTTCTACCTCCATCACTGCTTCATCGACAAGGCCTGGGCCGACTGGCAGCGCCGGCACCCCGGCGTCCCCCACTACCTTCCGCTGGAGCCCACGCGCGACGTACCCGGCCTCCACACCCCACTGGCCCCCTGGCACACGATGACGCCCGCCGACCTCCTCGATCACACGCGGTACTACCGCTACGACCTCTGAGCACGGCGCGGAAGACCGCCCTGGCACCGCGCCCGACGCGTCCACAGTGGCCTGCCTGGTCGCTACGCTGCGAAACCGGCCGCTTGGTCAGGCCCGAGGCGCGTTGCGTCCGGGGCGTACCTCGGAGAGGCAACCGAACCTCGCAGCGACGATCGCGCGGATAGGCGGCGTGGAATGCCTCGGCAGCAAGGTGGGCACGGTCCCGGTGAAGATGTAGTTGCGACGGTCTGTAGCCGCTGGAGAGACCTGTCGGCGTCTTTCGTTTCAGGTCGTCTGCCTGGCCAGCCTGTGCAGGGCCCGCACGGTAGGTGATCCGGGGTCGGCCGTGATCAGGACGACTTCCTGGTCGTCCTCGGGCACGAGCAGGACGTCGCAGTTCAACCGCAGCGTGCCGGCTTCCGGGTGGTCGATGGTCTTGGTGCGGTGCCCGGGAGCGTGGACCGGATGTGTCTGCCAGATGTGCCTGAACTCCTCGCTGCCGGCGTGCAGTTCGGCCAGCAGGGCGGTCACCTGCGGGTCGTGCGGGTAGCGGTCGGCGGCCCGGCGGAGCCGCGCCACCACGATGTGCCCGAACTCCTCGGCGCTGGAGCTCTCGTACATCCGTCCCTGGGCCAGGAAGCGGCGCCGGGCCAGGTTCGTCGTCCCGCGTGCGAGGTCGCCGCCGAGCAGTGCCTGGGCCAGGGAGTTCCAGGCGACGACGCCGTACGCCGCGTCAGTGACGATGGCAGCGGTCTCCGGTAGCCGCTCCAGCATCCGGGCCACGTGCGGGCGCACCCGCCGCACGGCGTTGCTGCCGGGCGGCGCGTCCGATCCCGCCAGGCGGAACAGGTGGCTGCGCTCGGCCGGCGTGAGCCGCAGGGCCTGGGCCAGCGCGCCCAGGATCCGGGGCGAGGGCCGCGGTCCCCGGGCCTGCTCCAGCCGCGTGTAGTAGTCGACCGACATATGGGCGAGCTCCGCCACTTCCTCGCGGCGCAGGCCCGGTGTGCGGCGGGCGGTGCCCGTCGTCGTCAGCCCGGCCTCGTGCGGACGCAAGCCCGCCCGACGGTCCCGCAGGAAGCGGGCCAGTTCCTGCCGCGCCATGCCACCTCCTGCCGCGTGCCTGGTACAGGCTGTCCCTGGCAGGGCGCCCACCGCCAGGGGACCGTAGTTTCCATGAACGATCGCACAGCTCTGGTCACCGGTGCCAACAAGGGCATCGGCAAGCACATCGCCCGGCTGCTCGCGGCCGAGGGCCTCACCGTGTACGTGGGCGCCCGCGACCCGGGGCGCGGACAGCGGGCCGTCGAGGAGATCGGTGCCGGCGCCCGGCCGCTGGTCCTCGACGTGACGGATCCCGACGGCATCGCACAAGCCGCGGCTCAGGTGGAACGCCTGGACGTGCTGGTCAACAACGCCGGCATCGCACCGTCACCCGCCTCACCGGCGGACACCCCCGTCGAGGAAATCCGGCGCACGTACGAGACCAACGTGTTCGGGGTGATGGCGGTGACCAATGCGTTCCTGCCCGCCCTGGCCCGGTCCCCGCACCCGCGCATCGTCAACGTCTCCAGTGGCACCGCGTCGCTGACCTGGAGCACAAACCCCAACCCCCAATTCACCCCGGGAAGCGGTAGCGCCGCCGCCTACCGGTCGTCCAAGGCCGCCCTCAACGCCCTCACCGTCTTCTACGCCCAGACGCTGGCCGAGGACGGCTTCAAGGTCAACTCGCTCGCCCCCGGCCTGCGGGCCACCGATCTCAACCCCCGGGCCGCCGCTGCCGGCGGCGACCCGGCCGAGGCAGCGCAGGGTGCCCTCCGCCTGGCCCTGCTGCCGGACGACGGCCCCACCGGTGGCTTCTTCTCCTGGGACGGAACGCCTGTGCCCTGGTGATGGGTGACCAGCCATGGGCGGCATCGGGGACGGATGTCCCAGCGGGGGGCCGTCCATGCCTGGCGGATCAGCCTACGTACGGTGGTGACGGCGTCGGCGAGGTCAAAGAAGGCGTCGATGACGGCGACCCGGCTCTCGTAGCAGCGGGCGAGGCGGTGGAAGGCGTTCTGCCAGGCATGGGTGCCCTCCACGTACCACCTCTGACGTGCCTGGATCGGCGCCTTCTCGCCTCTGCGCGCGATCCGGCCGTGCAGGCCGCGTTCATCGAGCAGGACGCGGGTCTTGTCGGAGTCGTAGCCGGTGTCCAGGTGGACGGCGACGTCGTCGGGACACCAGACACCACGCCTATCCGCGGGACCTCTTACACGGGCCGTGCATTGGCTGCCACAGAGTGAAGGAAGAGGGCCGGGGCAGCTCCCGAACGGGGTCGGAGAACCCGAGGCGACAAAACAGACCTCTCACGTGTCGCGCGGCGAGCAGCCGGCGAACCCTGTTCCTCCGAGGTGCTGTGCGTTCACCTGGTCCCGGAAAGGGTTCCGGTCTTTTGCGGTTCTTTCTCGGCTGCCGGGGGCGATTGGGGCAGCCGGTGGCTCGCGCGGTGGGGTCGAGAAGCGAGAACGCCGGGCACCGGAGTCCCGGCCGTCATACCGCCGTCGGGCGACGCCGCATAGCCGGCGCGGGCCACCGCGGCCGTGCCTCCGTTAGTCGGTCCTGCTCTCAGCCGCCGCGGCGCACCCGGGCCGCCTTGCGGGCCTCGGCAAGCTTTCGGGCCTCGCTGGCCTTTCTCGACTTACCGCCGGTGCCGCGGGAGCCCCCCTTGCTCGTACCCAGGCCGCGGAAGGGGACGTTGGTGTTCTTGGCCCGGCCTGCGGTGGCTCCACCGTCGAGTGGGGTGCCGGAGGGGGCCTTGGCCCCGGTGATCCGGCTCAGTTCCGCCTCACCCGAGCGCACCTTGGTGGTCGTCGGCTCGATGCCGGCCTCGGCCATCAGGCGGCTCGTCTCGCTGCGCTGGCCCGGGAGGACCAAGGTGACGACGCGGCCGGACTCGCCGGCCCGGGCGGTACGGCCCGCGCGGTGCACATAGTCCTTGGAGTCGGTGGGCGGGTCGACGTTGACCACGAGATCGAGGTCGTCGACGTGCAGGCCACGGGCCGCGACATTGGTCGCCACCAGGACGGTGATCTGGCCGTTCTTGAACTGCGCCAGAGTCCGGGTGCGCTGCGGCTGGGACTTACCGCTGTGCAGGGCAGCGGCATGCACCCCGCTGGCTCTCAGGTGCCGGGTGAGCTGGTCGACCGCGTGCTTGGTGTCCAGGAAGAGCAGTACGCGGCCGTCGCGGGCGGCGATCTCCGTGGCGACCGCATACCGGTCGGGGCCATGGACGACCAGTACATGGTGTTCCATGGTCGTGACCGCGCCCGCGGACGGGTCGACCGAGTGGACGGCGGGGTCATGAAGATAGCGCCGGACCAGGTGGTCGACATCGCGGTCCAAGGTGGCGGAGAACAGCATCCGCTGGCCGTCGCCGCGTACCTGGTCGAGCACCTCGGTGACCTGAGGCAGGAAGCCCATGTCACCCATCTGGTCAGCCTCGTCGAGGACAGTGATCCGTACCCGCCCCAGGCGGCAGGCCCTGCGCTCGACGAGATCGTGCAGGCGGCCGGGGGTGGCGACGACAACCTCGGCCCCGTCGCGCAGCGCAGCGGCCTGCCGGCCGATCGACATGCCGCCGACAACCGCGGCCATCCGCAGCCGGAGCGCGTCGGCATACGGCGCGAGTGCTTCGGTGACCTGCTGGGCCAGCTCCCGGGTAGGCACCAGGATCAGTGCGAGGGGCTGCTTCGGCTCCGCGCGCCGCCCGGCCGTCCGCACCAGCAGCGGCAGGCCGAAGGCGAGGGTTTTGCCCGACCCGGTGCGCCCGCGCCCCAGGACGTCCCGTCCCGCGAGGGCGTTGGGCAACGTGGCCGCCTGGATCGGGAAGGGCTCGCGCACACCGCACTCGGCGAGCGTTCGCAGGACCTCGGCCGGCAAGTCCAGATCAGCGAAGGAGGCGATCCGGGGCAGTGGCGGGGTGAGGGGCACCGGCTGGGCGAGGTCGCCGCAGGAGGTGCCGAGGTGGTCTGGATGATCCATGGAGAGCCTTCCGCATGGGGAACGTACCGAGGAAGGCCCGGCAGGAAATGACAAGAAATGAGCAGCCGACGAAGAAGGGGCCCGACGGACCGGATCACCAGCCGCCACAGCCGCCCGAACAATGGAGGATAACACAAAGTGACAATGCGGCCCGGCCCCGTGGTACCGACCGCTCCGACTGCGTCGGCGACGCGACACGAGCTGAGGGGCATTCCGGCATGTCTGACCGGGCTCTCCGCCGACGCGTTAGTCCTTCATCCGGCCGCGGACATGCTCGACCCGCACGCGGACTTCACGGTGCTCGGTGCTGGCTTCTTCCTCGCCCTTCAGCAGCGGCCGACCGGGGCGTTTGCGGTGCTGGATGACCAGGCCCGTGCTGCTGTACGCGCCGTCGCCGGCACGGTCACACCCTGACAGTGCCGGGCCAGGCCGGAAACACGACAGGCTCCGGCCTCGCAGCAGTTTCGCGAGGATGTCCTCACCATGCGGTCGCAGACCACGCTCAGGGTGCCGCCCACGATCCACAGCCGCTCGCCCCGTCCGGCCCTGCCCTCCAAGCGGTCTGTCCGGCGGCTGCAATACGAGTACTTCATCGCACGGAATCCGGGGTATTTCGCGCGGACCGAGCGTCGGCCGGTGAGCTACTGGTCCTGCTACTACCGATGGAAACTCCGTGTTCGGCACGTACCCGGGTAGCCACCTGCTGGGCGACGCGTTCGGCAACCCGGCTGAGCTGGCCGCCGCCCTGAAGCAGCGCGAAGGCTGGTAGCGAGGCAGGCCGTGATGGCGACACCCCCGCCCAGGCACTGGTGGAGCACGACCAGCGCAACGCTTGCGACCGCTCTGAGCCCGACGGCCTTACGGCCCCGCTCGTCGTCAGGGCCGGCGGAAAACCCATGGGCATGCACCTGGGTGCGTCGTAAGCGCCAAGGCGTACGGTGCACAGAACAGCCGGGAACGCGCCGGGCACACCATCGAGGAGCCCCGCAGTGAACGCCACCCCATTGCACCCTGTGCTGCCGGGTTGAACCTGGACGGCCGCCATCTGTCCCACCTGGGCTTCGGTGGAAACGGACGACTGCTGCTCGCTTTGCACGGGCACCTCGACGAAGGGCACACCTTTGCCCCTCTCGCGCAGTCCCTGGCCCCTGAGTGGCGCGTCATCGCGCCCGATCGGCGCGGCCACGGCGATTCGACCGGGCACCGGAGTACACGCGCGAGGGATATGTCGACGATGCGGTGGCGCTGCTCGAAAATCTCGCGGCCGGACCGGTCGTGGCTCTGGGGCACTCACTCGGTGGGCTCAACGCCTACCAGTTGGCCGCATGGCATCCGCACCGGGTGAGCGCGCTCGTGGTGGAGGACGCCGGTGCCGAGATGGGGATTACGGAGGGCGCGAATCCGTTCCTCTTCTTGAGCGACTATCCTTACCGGGCGGACTCCCCCGAACAGTTGGTCGCGGCCCTCGGCCCGGCCGGGCCGATATTCGCTGATGCCTTGCGGCAGCTCCCCGACGGCTCTTGGCGGCTGCCGTTCCACCCTCAGGACACTATCGATTCCTATACGCACAATGAAGGCGATCACTGGGCCGACTGGCAGGCGAGCGACTGTCCCGCTCTGCTGCTGTACGGGGCTCGAAGCACCGTGGTCAGTCCTGCCCAGGCACAGGCGATGGTTCACCGTCGCCCCGGCACCCACGCAATAGAGCTCCAAGCCGATCACTTCCTCCACCTCGACTGTCCGCAGGAGTTCGCCCGAGCCGTCCGGTCTTTTCTCGGTGCCTGACACTGCTTTCGCAAACGAGCCACATTCGCTCGCAGAACGGAACAAGCAATTCTTTGCCCCGCCCCCTGAGGGGTCAGGCGGGCCAAGCACCGGCGGTGCACGCGCTCCTGGCGATCAGTCGCCCTGAGCGCCACGACAGGGGGCTGTCTGCCGCTGGCGGAAACCCGGATGGCCTCAGCGCACGATCTGAGTACGGTCGGGGCCATGCCCGAGCTGAAGCGGCTGCATGCCGGCCACGCCCCGGCGGTCCTGGCCTTCGAGCTGGCGAACCGTGCCTACTTCGCCGCCTCGATCTCCGACCGCGGCGACGACTTCTTCAACCAGTTCACCGACTGGTACAACTCCTCGCTGGCCGAGCAGGAGGCCGGCATCTGCGCCTTCTACGTGCTCGTCGCCGAGGACGGCTCGGTACTCGGCCGATTCAACCTGTACGACGTGGAGGACGGCACTGCCAGGCTCGGCTACCGGGTCGCGGAGCGGATCGCCGGCCGCGGCGTGGCGACCGCGATCGTCCGGGAGCTGTGCCGGATGGCGACAACGATGCACGACCTGCGCACACTGTGGGCGGCCACCTCCCACGACAACGCCGCGTCCCAGAGGGTCTTGGTCAAGGCCGGGTTCGTCCCGGTCGGCCCTGCCGCCCCGGCCGACCTCGGCGGCAAGCCAGGCACTTGGTACCAGCGCGACCTCCAGCCATAGGCCCTGATCTTGTCGGTGGGCCGTCTGCGGGAAGACTGCGGCACCATCGCGCTGCCCGGCCTCGCCCGTGGCCCGTCGCCTCACCGGAGAAGCCACCCCCAACTGGCGCAGACCCGACCCACGGGACCCAGGCCGAAACCCAGGACCGACCACTCCCCGGGAATCAGTCAGGAGGGGCATACGGGGTGGGCGGGCTGGTCGGGTAGGTAGGTTTCGCGTTCTTGGCGGGTGAGGTCTCGGTGGACGGCCCTGCATATATTTCTGACGGATTCTGCCGCGGTGGGCAGGTCCACCCCCCATAGCCGTGCTGTTTGGTCGTAGCTTGCGGTGGCTAGGGTTTTGCCGTCGGGGCTGAACGCCACGGCCGAGATCTCGTCGGTGTGACCGGTGAGGACGGCTCGTGTCCTGGCGGTAGCTGTGTCCCACAGCCGTACGGCCTTGTCGATGCTGCCGGATGCCAGGGTCCTCCCGTCGGGACTGAATACCACAGTTGAGATCTCGTCGGTGTGCCCGGTGAGGGTGGCCCTGCTTTTTGTCGCGCCTGTTTTCCAGAGCCGTAGCGTTTTGTCGAGGCTTGCGGTGGCAAGGGTTTTCCCGTCGGGACTGAATGCGAGGGCGTAGACATCGTCGGCGTGACCGGTGAGGACAGCTTTGGTCTGCCCTGTGGCCACGTCCCATATCCGTGCTGTCCTGTCGCGACTCGCCGTTGCCAGGAGCTTCCCGTCAGGGGAGAACGCCACGGAATGGACGTAGTCGGTGTGGCCGGTGAGCACGGCTTTGGTCTTGCCTGTGGCCACATCCCACAGTCGGACTTTCTTGTCCCAGCTGGAGGTGGCCAGAGTCTTCCCGTCCGGGCTGAATGCCACCCCCGTGACATCATCGGTGTGGCCGGTGAGCACGGCCTTGGTCCTTCCTGTGGCCACATCCCACAGTCGGGCCGTGTTGTCCCAGCTTGCGGTGGCGAGAGTCTTCCCGTCGGGGCCGAACGCCATGCCGAAGACGCAATCGGTGTGGCCGGTGAGGGTGGTTCGCGTCCGGCGCGTGGCCACGTCCCACAGCCGTGCTGTCCTGTCAAGGCTTCCGGTCGCGAGAGTCTTCCCGTCGGGACTGAACGTCACGGCGTGCACCTCGTCCCCGTGACCGGTGAGGACGGCTTTCGCTGTGCCGGCGGCTACGTTCCACAGCCGTATCGTCTTGTCGGCGCTTGCGGTAGCCAGGGTTTTCCCGTCGGCACTGAACGCTATGGAGAAGATGGAATCGGTGTGGCCTGAGAGCGTGGTTCGTGTTCTGCCCGTGGTCGCGTTCTGCAGTCGTACCTGCGTGCGGACGCTCACGGCCAACGTCTTTCCGTCGGGGCTGAATTCTATGGAGAATACCCCGTCAGGATACGTGAAGGCGGCTTTGGATTTTTCTGTGGCTGTGTCCCATAGCCGGACCGTCTTGTCCCAGCTTCCGGTCGCGAGGGTCTTCCCGTCGGGGCTGAATGCCACTTCGTAGACGACATCGGTGTGACTGGTGAGAACGGCTTTGGCCTTCCCCGTGGCCACGTCCCACAATCGCGCTGTTCTGTCAGTGCCTGCGGAGGCCAGGGTTTTGCCGTCCGGGCTGAAGTTCAAGTCCGATATGGAGCGGGTGTGACCGGTGAGGGTGTCCCTGGTCTTCCTTGTGGCCACGTCCCACAACCGTACTGTCCTGTCAGCGCTTCCGGTGGCGAGGGTTTTCCCGTCCGGGCTGAACACCGCAGTGTAGACATGGTCGGTGTGGCCGGTGAGAGTCGCTTGGGCTCTTCCGGTGGCCGCATCCCACAGCCGGACTGTCTTGTCGAGGCTTGCCGTGGCGATGGTCTTCCCGTCAGGGGAGAACGCCACGGAATGGACGTATTCGGTGTGGCCGGTGAGAGTGGCTTTGGCTTTCCCCGTGGCCACGTCCCACAGGCGCACCGTCCTGTCCCGGCTTCCGGAGGCCAGGGTCCGGCCGTCCGGGCTGAACGCCACCGCGTCCACCGATTCCGTGTGACCGGTGAGGCGGGCACGGAGCGGAAGGCCGGCGGCAGAGTAGAGGCTCGCGACGGCCTCGGAGGTGCGGTTGACGCGGTAGGCCTCGACCGCCAGAAGGGACGCCAGGTCAGGGTTGCCACCGCGCAAAGTATCCGATTCTGCGGCCAGTTGCCGGGACAGAGAGACGCGCTGCGCGGCGACGGCCCTGTTGCGCTGCCGGTCGCTGCTACGGCTCTGCTGCCAGGCGATCACGCCTGCGGTCAGGGCGAGGACGAGAAGGACGGACAGGGCTCCGACCAGCCGGCGTAATCGGCGGGCCGTGCGGACGGCCGTCCGCCGTTCCTGTTCGCGGGCGGTGGTGCTGGCGGTGAGGAAGTCCCGTTCCAGTCCGGTGAGGTCCCTTTGCTGATGGGGCCGTGGGAAGTGTTCTTCCGCGACGGACAGGCGGGCGCCGCGGTAGAGGGCGCCGGGGTCGCGGTCGAGGTCGGACCAGGCGGTGGCGGCTTCCGTCAGGCGCCGGTGGACGCGGAGGCGTTCGCGGTCCTCTTCGGCCCAGCCCCGCAGGCGTGGCCAGCCGACGATGACGGCCTCGTGCGCGAGATCGATGCCGTCCTGGTCGAGGGTGATCAGGCGGGCCCGGGCCAGCCGGTCCAGAACGTAGGCGGTGTCGGCTTCGGCGCCGGTGTCGAGTTCCGTGCGTTTGATGGTGCGGCGGGTGTCCGGGACGCCGTCGCCCGGGGTGATCAGGCGGAGCAACACGCGGCGGGCCAGGTCGGCGTGCTCGGGGGCGAGCTGGGTGTAGAGGTCCTCGGCGGTGCGGGTGACCGCACCGGTCACGCCGCCGGCCGCCTCGTAGGCGGTGAGCGTCAGGGCCGGTCCCCTGCGGCGGCGCCAGGTTTCCAAGAGCGCGTGGGACATCAGCGGCAGACCGCCGGGTTCGTCCACCGTCTCCTCGATCAGCCGGGAGGTGAGGGCCCGTTCGACGGTCAGCCGCTGGGCCGCGGCCGGCTTGACGATGGCCTCGCGCAGTTCCCCCGGGCTCATCGGTACCACGGGCATGCCGGCGTCGTGCACCGCCTCCGCCAGCTGCCGGTGCGCCAGGCAGTGACCGTAGAAGTCCGCTCGGACCCCCAGGACGACCCGCAGCCGGTTGACCGGGGAACGGGCTGACAGCAGCCGGTCGATGACCTGGTTGCGTTCGTCCGGGTCGTGGCAGAGGGTGAAGATCTCCTCGAACTGGTCGACGATCAGCCAGGTGTCGCCTTCGGCGTCGGCGGGAGCGAGGGCCTGCTCCAGAGTGCGTGACGGCTGCGGGCCGGGAGTGAGGATCCGGATGACAGCAGGCCGCAGCTCTTCATCCTCGGCGTCCTGGAGGCGGGGCACGAGTCCGGCCCGCAGCAGGGAGGACTTGCCGCTGCCGGAGGGGCCGAAGAGCGTGACCACCCGGTGCTTCTGCACGCGCTGCACCAGGTTGTCGGTGAGCTGGTCCCGGCCGAAGAAATGGTCCCGGTCACCCGGTTCGAACCGGGTCAGCCCTCGGTAGGGCGCGGTCGCTTCGTCCTCGTCAGGAACCTGGGCGGCCACCTCGTCGGCGACCCGGCGCCACCGCTCCTCCCACTCCTGGGCGTCCCCGCCGCAGGCTCGGACGTACTCCAACGTGACCGGCAGCGACGGCAGCCGCTCGCCCGCGGCCGCTTGCGACAGTGTGGGGGCGGAAAACTCGCACCGCGCGGCCATCTCCCGATAAGTGATCCCACCACCCTGCCGGCGCAACTGGCGCAGTTCGTGGGCGAACCGCTGCAACGGGCCCGCCTCCGGGTCCAGTGGCCGCTCCCGACGCCCCGGTCCTCCTCGCTGCTCCACCTTGCGCCCCCTTCTCGGAAGGTTCCGCAGCAGCATGCGCTGGTCCTCGCGGTGTGGCACATGCCCTGGCTCAGGGCTTTGCCGTCAGGATGCCCGCCGCTGGGCCGGGCGGGGGTCGAAACGCAGTATTTGTTTGCAGCGCCAGGTCGGGGCTGCCCATCAATCCAGCGGGCGATGAACTTGTCGCTGCGGGCCCCGGCGCCGTCCACGCCCTGCAGAACCGCACCGGCATGATCAAAGGGTGTCGACAGGACCTCGGCGCGGCTCGGCTGCCGGCTTCGGACGCCTTCGGGCTGCCGGTGCCAGTAGCTCAAGGAACCCCCATCGCCACAGGTCACGAGGTATGCCTGCTGCGCCAAGGCGCCCTTGGGCGGACACCCGTCTCCAGATCGGGGTCGCAGCTTGAGCACGAATTGCACACATCCCCCTCTCCATACCGGCCCCGATGGTCTAGATTGACCGTGCTTCAGCGGTTCGAACATGAAGCAACCGAAAATGATCTATTGCCCGGCACTACCAACAGCCAGCAGTCACACCCCCGTCACCAAACGTGGGGTTGATCAATTCCTGGGAACCGGGGGCTTCGGGTGCGGGGAGCACCCGGCCTCTGACGGGTCATCAGGCGCCTCGAACGTTCGGCGGGACATGTGGGTTTGCTGCCACCAGGGTGGGTTGTTCACGTAGCGCTGCACCAGCGGGTGCCATGCACGGGAGGCGGGGGCCTCCCGCGGGGAGGAACGGCGCGGCGCGGGGGGCGGGGGCCTCCCGGGGGAGGAAACAGGGTCGGGCGAGCGCGTCCGGCCACTGGTGACCTGTGGGGGGTTCCGTGCAACAGGGGGAATTAGTCAACCCGTTTCCGTCGACGCGCGGGCGTCCGGCGGACGGGACGAGCAGCCGGCCCGCGATCGACTGGGAGCAGCGGTACCGGCGTACCGTGATCACCAGCGATACCGTGGCCACCGCCGTCGTGGTGGCGTCGATCGGCATCTTCTTCGGGGCCCGGGACGCGGCCAACTGGCACGAGAAGTGGGGAATTCTCGCGTTCGGCACCGAACTGCTGGTGCTGGGGGCGCTCGCGGTGAGCCGGGCGTGGGCGCCGGCCGTGCTCGGCCAGGGCGCCGAGGAGTTCCGCCGGCTCGGCCGCTCGCTGTTCGCGGCGGTCGTCGTACTGGCGCTCGGCGGGATCGCCCTCACCTCGCGCAACATCAAGCTGTGGATCTTCGTCGCGGTTCCCGCGATCGCGCTCGTCACCATGACCGTGCGGTATCTCCTGCGCCTCTGGCTGCACAAGCAGCGCAAGGAAGGACGGTGTCTGCGGCCGGTGCTCGCCGCCGGGAGCCCGGACACCGTACGCGACCTGATCACCCGGGCCCGCAAGTTCCCGCACCTCGGCTGGCGGGTGGCAGCGGTGTGCACGACGGACGGCCTCGGGCCCGACGGTGACCGGCTGGACGGAGTGCCGGTCGTCGGCCGGCTGGCCGACGTCGCGGGCCACATCCGCCGCGACGGATACCGTGTCGTCGCGATCACACCCGACCCGCACTGGTCACCGGAGCGGCTGCAACGGCTGGCCTGGAACCTCGAAGGCAGCGACACCGAAATGGTCGTGGCCCCCGTGCTGATGGAGGTGGCCGGCCCGCGGCTGCACGTCGACGCCGTACTCGGGATCCCGCTGCTACGGGTCAGCATGCCGACCTTCACCGGGGGCCGAAGAGCGGTCAAAGGGGTGGTCGACCGGGTCGGCGCGGCGATCCTGCTGGTGCTGTTCGCACCGCTGATGGTGCTGGTCGGGCTGCTCGTGCTGGCGGACAGCCGGGGCGGGGCGCTCTACCGCCAGCGCAGGGTCGGCAAGGACGGCCGCGAGTTCACCATCTTCAAGTTCCGCACCATGGTCGTCGGGGCCGACGCGGCACGTGCCGAGCTGGCCCACCGCAACGAGGGGGCGGGGCTGCTGTTCAAGCTCCGCCGGGACCCGCGGGTGACCCGGGTGGGAGCGGTGCTGCGCCGGTACTCGATCGACGAGATCCCGCAGCTGTTCAACGTACTCACCGGATCGATGTCGCTCGTCGGTCCGCGGCCCCCGTTGCCGGAGGAGACCGCCGCGTACGGCCCGGACATCCGGCGCCGGCTGCTGGTCAAGCCCGGGCTCACCGGCCTGTGGCAGATCAGCGGACGCAGCGACCTGCCGTGGGAGGAGGCGGTCCGGCTGGATCTGCGGTACGTGGAGGACTGGTCGCTCGCCCTGGACGCGGTGATCTTGTGGAAGACGCTGCGTGCGGTGGTCTACGGACAGGGGGCCTACTGATGCGCGGGGGAACGCGGCCGAACGGGCCGGCCGGCGCACGGACCACAGGCCGCAAGGGCCTGCCTGGGGGGAGGGTCGGGTCATGAGGATCAGCGTTTTCGGGCTCGGCTACGTGGGCTGTGTGTCGGCCGCGTGCCTGGCCGGCATGGGGCACGAGGTCATCGGGGTGGATGTGAACCAGGTGAAGGCCGACCTGGTCAACGACGGCAAGGCCCCGGTGGTCGAGGAGCGGATCGGCGAGCTGATCGCCGACGTCGTGCGGACCGGGGCGTTGCGCGCCACCGGCGACGTCCGCGAGGCGGTCATGGGCAGTGAGGTGTCGCTGGTCTGCGTGGGCACGCCGTCGGAGCCCAACGGCAGCCTGTGCACCACGTACCTGGAGCGGGTCGCCGAGCAGATCGGCGCCGCGCTGGCCGAGCGCGCGGGGCACGGCGGACGGCACACCGTCGTGTTCCGGAGCACCATGCTGCCGGGCACCTGCCTGAACCTGCTGGTGCCCATCCTGGAGAAGGCCGTCGGCGGCACGGCCGGGGTGGACTTCGGGGTCGCGGTCAACCCGGAGTTCCTGCGCGAGGGCACGAGCGTGCGGGATTTCTTCGCCCCGCCCAAGACCGTCATCGGCGAGCTCGACCCGGCGAGCGGCGACGTGGTGGCGGCGCTGTACGACGGCCTGCCCGGCGAGGTGTTCCGGGTGCCGGTCCCGACGGCCGAGGCGATCAAGTACGCGGACAACGCGTTCCACGGCCTCAAGATCGGCTTCGCGAACGAGCTGGGCGCGGTGTGCCAGGCGCTCGGGGTGGACTCGCACCAGGTGATGGACGTGTTCCTGGCCGACCGCAAGCTGAACATCAGCCCCGCCTACCTGCGGCCCGGCTTCGCCTTCGGCGGCTCCTGCCTGCCCAAGGACCTGCGCAGCCTGGTCCACGCGGCGCAGCGGGCCGACGTCGCGGTGCCCATCCTCGCCCACGTGCTGCCCTCCAACTCCGCCCACCTGGAACGGGCGGTGGAGCTGGTGGAGCGGACCGGCAAGCGCCGGGTCGGCCTGTTCGGGCTGTCCTTCAAACCCGGCACCGACGACCTCCGCGAGAGCCCGCTCGTCGAGCTGGCGGAGCGGCTCTTCGGCAAGGGGTACGACCTGCGGATCCACGACGCCAACGTGAGCCTCTCCCGGCTGCTCGGCGCGAACCGCGAGTACATCGAGAACCGGCTGCCGCACCTCGCGCAGCTGCTCGCGGACTCCGTCGAGGAGGTGCTGGAGCACGCCGAAGTGTGCCTGGTGGGGACCAAGGATCCAGCCGTGCTGTCGGCGCTGCCCCATGGCGGTGACGGCCCGGTGATCGTCGATCTCGTCCGCCTTCCCGACGCCGAGGCGCGCCGGACCGAACCGGGGTACGTGGGCCTTGCTTGGTGACACAGGGTTTGAGAACGGGCCGGACCGGCGCGCGCTGATCCTGGTGGAGAACCTGTCGGTGCCGTTCGACCGGCGGGTGTGGCAGGAGTGCACGACGCTGCGCGACGCGGGCTGGGAGGTGCACGTCATCTGCCCCCGCGGGGAGAAGCGGGACACGGAGCCGGAGGCGGTGATCGACGGGGTGCGGATCCACCGCTACCCGTTGCGTGCGGCCACCGGAGGGCCGGCCGGCTATCTGCGGGAGTACGGATCGGCGTTGTGGCATACGTTCCGGCTGGCCCGCCAGGTCGGCCCGGTCGACGTGGTCCACGCCTGCAACCCGCCCGACCTGCTGTTCCTGCCGGCCCTGTGGCTGAAGCGGCGCGGCGCGCGGTTCGTCTTCGACCAGCACGACCTGGTGCCGGAGCTGTACCTCTCCCGGTTCGACCGCGGCGAGGACCTGCTCTACCGCGGCGTGTGCGCGCTGGAACGGCTGACCTACCGGGCCGCGGACGTCGTGCTCGCCACGAACGAGAGCTACCGGGACGTCGCGGTGCGCCGTGGCGGCCGGCGGCCGGAGGACGTGTTCGTGGTGCGCAGCGCGCCCGCCGCCGAGCGGTTCCAACCGGTGCCGCCCGACCCGGAGTTGAAGCGCGGCAAGCCTCATCTGCTGTGCTACCTGGGAGTCATGGGGCCTCAGGACGGCGTCGACTACGCCTTGCGGGCTCTGGCGAAGCTGCGCGACGAGGTCGGGCGGACCGACTGGCACGCGGTGTTCGTCGGTGCCGGTGACGCCTTCGACGCGATGGTGGAGCTGTCCCGGCGGCTCGGGCTCACGGAGCAGGTGCAGTTCACCGGGCGCGTCTCGGACGCCGATCTGGTGCGCCACCTGTCCACCGCGGACGTGTGCCTCTCCCCCGACCCGCGCAATCCGCTCAACGACGTGTCGACCATGAACAAGGTCCTGGAGTACATGGCGATGGGCCGGCCGATCGTCTCGTTCGACCTGAAGGAGGCGCGGGTCTCCGCCGGGGACGCCGCCGTCTACGCGCCCGCCAACGACGAGGCCCGGTTCGCCGAGCTCATCGCGCTGTTGCTCGACGATCCGGAGAAGCGGACCCGGATGGGCAAGACCGGCCAGGAGCGGGTCAACGGGCGGCTTTCCTGGCGCAACTCCCAGGCGTCGTTGCTCGCCGCGTACGCCGCCACCTGTCGCGACCGCGCCGCGGTGCCGGCCGGCGCCCCGGTCCGGGGCCGGGCGGGGAGGTGGCGGCACCGTTGAGCGATGAAACGATACGGCTGGTCACGGTCGGGCGGATTCTCCGTCGGAGGTGGCGGCTGCTCGCCGTCCTCGCCGTGGTGGGCGCGCTCGTCGGTTACGGCACCTCGGTGCTGTTCCCGCCGCGGTACACGGCGTCGGCATCGGTACTGCTGCCGGGGCAGTGGGAGGAGCGCGAGCTGCTGACCCAGGCCGAGATCGCGGCCAGTTCGGCGGTGGTCGACCGCGCGGCCGCCGCGCTCGGCTGGGCGGGCGTCAGCGGCGGCGAGCTGCGGGACCGGGTGAGCGCCAAGGCCGCCGACGGGAACATCATCAAGGTCTCGGGGACGGCCGAGACCCCGGAGCGCGCGCAGCAGCTCTCCGACCGGGTGGCCCAGCAGTTCGTGGCCTTCGCCGCGCGGATCGCGGGCGGCGGCACCGCCCCCGAAGCGGCGACGGGGCTCGATGCGCTGCGGCAGAAGGTGGCGGAGACCAACCGCCGTATCACCGACCTGGCCCGTGCGGCCGATCCGGGACGGACCGTGGAGAGCGTGCAGGCCCGCACCGCGCTGGAGAAGCTGCGCACCACGCTGCAGGAGGCCATGAAGAAGCTGGACGAGGCCGGCCCGGCGACCGGCAGGGCCGGCATGGTCGTCATGGGGCCGGCGGCCCGGCCGACCGGCGAGGTGCCGCCGACGCGGAGGCAGCTCATCGGTGCCGGGGCACTGCTGTTCTTCCTGCTCGCGGTCGTCGGCCATCTCGCCGCCGCACGGATGAACCGCCGGCCGCGCACCGAAGCGGAGATCGCCGCGGCGCTGGGCTCGGTGCTGCTGGGCACCGTCGACGTGCCCGGCGAACGGCGCGCGCACCGGCCGGAAGGCGGTGGCCCGTGGGCCTGGATCCGCAAGCTGCTGGGCGTCGACACCCGGTGGGACGTACCGACTCCGCAGAGGTCCGGCGACGAGGCGGGACGGCGGATCCGCTACCGGCGGGTGTGCGCCCGCCTCCGGGACCGGCTGCCGGGCCCCCGGCGGCTGCTGGTCGTCGTACCGGAGGGCGACGAGATCGCCCGCCGGGCCGCCGGGCAGCTCGTCGCCGAGGCCAAGGGCCATCCTTCTCCGGGCTCTTCGGGCAGGGACGCCCCCGCGCTGCGGGTGGTGGAGGTCTCGATGGTCCGGCCGATCGTGCCGGACCGCGGCACCGAGTCCGGTGCCCTGATCGTGCTCAGCGCGGGCAGCTGGACCGCAGGGGAGCTCGCCGGCCTCGCCGAGGCGTGTGCGGACGCCCGGCATGAGATCGTCGGCATCGTCGTCGCCGGCCCGGTCCGGACCCGTCCGTCGCGGTCCGCCGGCCGTCCTCCGGAGACCGCCACTCTGGCGCTCGCGGTCCGCGGCCATGCGGCGGGAGGTCCGGCGTGACGACGAGCACGGCCTCGGAGCCGTCGGCAGCCACTCCCCTGCTGGACCTGCAGGCGCTGGTGGCGGCCGTGCGCAGGCGCCGCCGTCTCTGGTGCTCCCTGGCGCTCCTGGGACTGCTGGTGGGCGCGGCGGTGGCGGTCCTGCTGCCGCCACCGCCGACCGCGGTGACCAAGGTGCTGGTCGCGCACAAGGAGGACCAGCCCAACGACACCGGAACGCTGATCCGCACCGACGTCGAGCTGCTGGGGACCACGCGGATCGCCGGCCAGGCCCTGCGGGCCCTCAAGTCCCCGGAGAAGCCGGAGGACTTCGTGCGGGACTACCGGGGCACCGGGTTGACCAACAACCTGTTGCAGATCGAAGTGACAGGTGGCAGCGACGCCGAAGCGGTGGCCCGCGCCAAGGCACTGGCCGATGCGTTCGTCGCGGATCACGTGCGGCGGATGCGGGAGACCGCCCAGGCCGAGGCCCGGGCCCTGCTCGACCAGCGTGACCGCATGCGGAAGGAACTCGCCCAGGTCAACAAGGCGATCGGGGACGGGACGCCGGAACGCGACCCGAAGGCGTCGGCGAGCATCGAGTCGCTCTTCGCCCGCCGGGCCGAACTCACCACGCGGATCGCCGATTTCGACCAGCGTGCCGAGGAGGCGCGCATCGGCACGCCCCGGCTCGTCGCCGGTACGCAGATCGTGGACGCCCCGCGGGCGGTGCGGCACTCCCTGCCCAAGGCCGCCGTCACCGACGCCGCGATCGGACTCGTCCTCGGGCTCGTCCTGGGGCTCGCGCTGGCCGCGGTCGGCACGGTGGTGGCGGACCGCCCCGTACTGCGCCGGGAGATCGCGGCGAACCTGGGCGCCTCGGTCATCGCGGAGCTGCGC
The DNA here is from genome assembly GCF_044327805.1 of Streptomyces sp. NPDC018019. Taxonomy (NCBI): domain Bacteria; kingdom Bacillati; phylum Actinomycetota; class Actinomycetes; order Kitasatosporales; family Streptomycetaceae; genus Streptomyces; species Streptomyces sp. NPDC018019. Next base: position 48,253 of record NZ_JBIRGD010000024.1, read on the forward strand.
CGTACCGGGCCGTGGCAGCGCCGACGGACCCGGGCGGCTCGTGACCGGCTGACCGCGTCCCTGGCCCGCGCCGCGCGCGGTTCCGCGGACCCCGTGTCGCTGCTGGAGCTGGGCTGTGCGCGCACCACGGGCGGGATCGCCCTGGATGTCGCCAGGGCATTGGCGGCCGAGGGGCCGGTGGTCGTCATCGACGGTCTGCCCGGCCCGGAACTCGCCGGCAGCCGTCGGGAGCCGGGAGACCCGAGCGTGGTCAGCGGCGAGCGGGCCGCGACCGTGCCGCCTCGGACACGCCGGCTCGGCGTCGGTTCGGTCGCGCCCGGTACGGCGTGGACCGACCTCCGGTACCTCGGCAGCCGGACCGTGCTCGTCGTACGGGCCGGGCACGGCAGTGCCGCCTGGCTGCACACCGTGGCACGGCAGCTCGCGGACCAGCGCATCGCGGTGATCGGTGTGGTGCTGATCGACCCCGATCCGCGGGACCGGACCGACGGCACGCTGTGGGAGGGGCCGCACACGGCGTTGCGCGGCCCTTTTGAGCGGCCGGCCCGCCAGAGCGGTGGGGAGGGCCGGCCGCGGACCGAGCGATCGGCCCGGCAGAACGATGGGGGTACCTCCCACGCCGTTGAGGCAGTGGGGGAGGGCCTGCTGCGGACGGAGCGGCCGTCGATGCCGGCCGCGCGGGTCCCGGACAGCGACCAGGGGGCGCGGTAGAACATGTGTGGCATCGCAGGCACGTACCAATGGCCGGACGGGAAGGCCGTGACCGACCGGCTCACCGACGTCCTCGCCCACCGCGGTCCGGACGGGGCGGGCCGCTACAGCCACCCCGCCGGTGACGGCGAAGTCCACTTCGGGCACCGGCGGCTGGCCATCATCGACCTGTCCGGGACCGGCGCCCAGCCGATGGTCTCGGACGGCCTCGCCCTGACGTACAACGGCGAGCTGTACAACGCGCCAGAACTGCGGGCCGAGCTGACAGCCGCCGGGGCGCGCTTCCGCGGTACCTCCGACACCGAGGTGCTGCTGGAGGCATGGCGGCGCTGGGGCACGGACTGCCTGCCCCGGCTGCGCGGCATGTTCGCGTTCGGCATCTTCGACGAGCGCACCGGTGAGCTGGTGCTCGTCCGCGACCAGCTCGGCATCAAGCCGCTGTTCCTGCTGCGGCGCGGTGCGGGTCTGGTGTTCGCCTCCGAGCTCAAGGCGCTGGCCGCCGCCACCGGCGGGACGCTGGAGGTGGACCATGCGGCGCTGGTGGCCTCGCTGCTGTACTACTGGGTGCCGGACTCGCGCTGCGCGTTCCGCGAGGCGGAGAAGCTGCCGCCGGGGAGCTGGCTGCGCTGCCGGCCCGACGGCCGGGTGGAGCGCGGCCGGTACTGGAACCTGAAGGACGTCGCCGCCGAGGGCCGGGAGCGGGCCCGCAGCGGCGAGCAGCCGGACCTGGCGGCCATCGTCGAGGAGTCGACCCGGCGCCACCTGCTCTCCGACGTACCGGTGGCGACCTTCCTCTCCGGCGGTCTCGACTCCAGCTATCTGACCGCGCTGGCGGCCCGCCACCAGCCGGGGATCTCCGCGTACACGATCGGGTTCCGCGCCGAGGACGCCAGGTTCGAGGCGATGCCGGACGATCTGCGCTACGCCCGGCAGGTGGCCGCGCGGTTCGGCGTCAACCTGCACGAGATCGAGATCGCTCCGGACGTGCTCGACCTGCTGCCGCGGATGACGTACCACCTGGACGAGCCGATCGGCGATCCCGCCGCGATCAACACGTTCCTGATCTGCTCGGCCGCCCGGGAGGCCGGGGTCAAGGTGATGCTCTCGGGGATGGGCGCCGACGAGCTGTTCGCCGGGTACCGCAAGCACCTGGCCAACCTGCTCGCTTTGCGCTACCAGCGCGTCCCGCGGCCCCTGCGGCGCGGCCTGTCCAGGGCCGTGGACCGGCTGCCGGTCGCCACGTCCCGCCGGGGGTACCGGTCGGTGCGCTTCGCGAAGCGGTTCCTGTCCTTCGCCGATCTGCCGGAGGAGACCGCGTTCCGGCGCAGCTACACCATGTACGACCAGGACGAGCTGCTGGCCCTGGTCGATCCGGACCTGGCCGGGACGGTCGAGGACGTGCTGACCGAGCATGCCGACGTCTACCAGGACAACGACCTCGACGACTTCGTCAACCGCATGTGCCTGGGTGACGCCCGGATGTTCCTGCCGGGCCTGAACCTCGCCTACACCGACCGGTCGAGCATGGCCGCGTCGACCGAGGTGCGGGTGCCGTACGTGGACGTCGAGGTGGTCGAGGCGGCGTTCGCGGTGCCCGGCGACCGCAAGATCACCGGCCGGCAGGGCAAGGCCGTCCTCAAGGAGGCGGCCGCCTCGGTCCTGCCCCGGGAGATCGTGTACCGGCCCAAGGGCCTGTTCAGCGCCCCGCTGCGGGCCTGGATGAGCCGGGATTTGGCACCGCTGGTGCGCGAGGTGGTCAACGACGGCGTGCTCGTCCGTTCCGGGATCCTGCGCCGCGACGCGCTGGCGCGGATGGTCGCCGAGGACGCCGCCGGGCAGCGGGATTTCTCCAAGCATCTGTGGCACGTACTGACCCTTGAGTACTGGTATCGCGACGCGACCTCTGGGTCCGGTCAGAGCAATCGGTCAACGGCTTAGGAATTCAGAGGAGTTCGGGTGAAGCAGGTTGTACAGAACTACAAGAGCGGCGAGCTGGCGGTGCTCGACGTGCCGGTGCCGGGGTGCAAGCCGGGCGGTGTGCTGGTCCGCAGCGCCTACTCGCTGATATCCACCGGGACCGAGCTCATGAAGGTGTCCGAGGCCGGCATGTCGATGCTGGGCAAGGCCCGCTCCCGGCCGGACCAGGTGGCCAAGGTCATGCAGAGCGTGGCCACCAACGGGGTGCCCGCCACCTACCGCAAGGTGATGGGCAAGCTGGACTCCTACACGCCACTGGGCTACTCGCTGTGCGGGGTGGTCGAGCAGGTCGGCAGCGGGATCGACGATGTGGCGGTCGGCGACCTCGTGGCCTGCGCCGGCAACGAGCACGCGTTGCACGCCGAGCTGAACTGGGTGCCGAAGAACCTCTACGCCCCGGTGCCGGACGGCCTCGCGCCGCGGCACGCGGCCTTCGGCACCGTCGGGTCGATCGCGCTGCAGGGCGTCCGCCAGGGCGAACCGCAGCTCGGCGACGTGGCACTGGTCGTCGGCCTCGGGCTGATCGGGCAGCTGGTGGTGCAGCTGCTGGCCGCCTCGGGAGTCCGCGTCGTCGGGGCCGACCCCGACCCGGCGCGCTGCGAGCTCGCCGCGCGGCTGGGCGCCACGGCCTGTGGCGACCCCGCGTCCGCTGCCGTGGAGACCGCCGTCGCCGAACTCACCGGCGGTCACGGGGCGGACCAGGTGTACCTGGCCGCCGGCGGCGGCAGCAACCAGCCCGTCGAGCTGGCCGCCCGGCTGAGCCGGGACCGGGGCCGGGTCGTCGACATCGGCAAGTGCCGCCTGGACCTGCCGTGGAACGCGTACTACGAGAAGGAGCTCGACGTCCGGTTCTCCCGCTCGTACGGCCCCGGGCGCTACGACCCGGAGTACGAGCTGGAGGGGCGGGACTACCCGATCGGCTACGTGCGCTGGACCGAGCGCCGCAACCTGGGGTGTTTCCTCGATCTCCTCGCCCGTGGCCGCGTCGACGTGGCGCCCTTGGTCTCGCACGTCGCCGACTTCGATGACGCCGTCGAGACGTACCGGCGCCTGAAGGACGGTGACCTGAAGGCCGTGGCCGTGCTGTTCCGGTACCCCGGGCAGTCGGGGGAAGCGGAGGAAGCCGCGGCGCCGGTGGTGACCGTACCCGCGGCGAAGGTGCGGCGGACTCCGGCCCGGGCCGTCAGGACGCCGGTGCGCCTCGCGTTCGTCGGCGCGGGAAACTACGCGACGTCGATGCTGCTGCCACACCTGGCACAGCGCGACGGCGTGCAGTTGTCGACGGTCGTCACCACGACGGCGCTGTCCGCGGCCAACGCACAGCGGAAGTTCGGCTTCGACGGGGCGACCACCGACCTGGACGCCGTACTGGGCGACAAGTCCGTCGACGCGGTGTTCGTGGTCACCCGGCACAGCTCACACGCCGAACTGACCCGAAAAGCGCTGCTGGCGGGCAAGACCGTGTTCGTGGAGAAGCCCCTGGCCCTCACCGAGGACGAGCTGGCGGACGTGCTCACGGCGGTGGAGGAGTCCGGCAACGACCGGTTGCAGGTGGGCTTCAACCGCCGGTTCGCGCCGCTGCTCAACGAGGCCGGGAAGCGGTTCGGCGCCCGGAGCGGTCCGGCGAGCCTTCGCTATCTGGTCAACGCGGGGCGACTGCAGCACGGCAGCTGGTACCTCCGCCAGGGCACGGAGGGTTCGCGGTTCGCCGGCGAGGGCGGCCACTTCATCGACACGGCGAGCTGGCTGCTCGGGGCCGACCCGGTATCGGTGTACGCGGTCGCCTCGTCCGGCAATGAGGACCTCCAGGTCGTGCTCCGCTACCCGGACGGGTCCACCGCCACCATCAGCTACGTCACCAGCGGCCCGGCCGGCTTCCCCAAGGAGACCCTGGACCTGGTCGCGGACGGCAAGGCGCTGCGGTTCGACGACTTCCTCCGGGCCGCTGTCTACGACGGGCGCCGCAAGCGGTGGGTCAGATCGCGGCTGCCCAAGGCCCGGGACAAGGGCCAGAACGCCGAACTGGCCGCGTTCATCAAGGCCGTGCGGACCGGCGGGCCGATGCCGGTACCGCTGGAGTCGCTGGCCGCCACCACGGCGGCCACCCTCGCCGTGCCCGCGGCGCTGGCCGGCGGCGCGCCGGTGACGTTGGCGGGGTCGTGATGACCATGAACGCGGGCTGGTACCTGCGGCGGCTGTCCCGGATGGGACCGCGGGAGATCGGCGGCCGGGTGGGCGACGCGGTGCGCAGGCGCCGGTGGCGGTCGGCGCGGCCCGCCTGCCCGGGCGTGACCGGCGCCCGGTTCACCGCGGTACTGCCCGCCGGGACGATCGCCGCGGTACCGCCGGACGCCGCGAAACGCCTCGTCGCCGAGGCGGACCGGCTGATGTACGGGCACGCCGAGTTCTTCGGGGTGGTCCGTGACGATCTGACCGACCCGGACTGGTGGTACGACCCCAAGACCGGGCGCCGGGCTCCGTGGGGGTACGCCTTCGACGTGCCGTACCGGAACGAGGACGCGGTCGGGGACATCAAGCAGATCTGGGAGCTGTCCCGGCACCAGTACCTCACCGTGCTCGCTGCCGCCTACGCGGTCACCGGGCACGAGCGGTACGCCGAGCGGGTGGCCGCGCACCTGCGGTCGTGGTGGGCGGCCAACCCACCGCTGCGCGGTGTGCACTGGATCAGCGGCATCGAGCTGGGCATCCGGCTGCTCTCCTGGGTGTGGATCCGCCGGCTGCTCGACGGCTGGCCGGGCGCGGCCGGGCTGTTCGAGGACAATCCGGTGGCGCTGAACCAGATCTGGCACCACCAGCGCTGGCTGGCCGCCTTCCCCAGCCGGGGGTCTTCGGCGAACAACCACGTCATCGCCGAGGCCGCCGGGCAGTTCGCCGCGGCCTGCGCGTTCGGCTGGTTCCCCGCCTCGGCGCGCTGGCGGGCCGGCGCGCTGCGGTCGCTGGAGCGGCACCTGCGCGGCAACACCTTCCCCTCCGGCCTCAACCGCGAGCTGGCCACCGAGTACCACGGGCTCGTCCTGGAGCTCGGCCTGGCCGCGGTGGCCGAGGCGGACGCCGCGGGTGTGCCGGTCCCCGCGTCCATCCGCCTCGTGCTGCTGCGGATGACCGACGCGCTCGCGGCCATCGTGGACAACCGGCTGCGGCCGCCGCGCCAAGGTGACGCGGACGACGGTCACGGTCTGGTCGTGGACGGCGCGGGCACCGACCGCTGGGCCTCGCTGCTGGCCACCGGCGACGCCGTGTTCGGCCGGCTCGCCTGGTGGCCGGTGGTGACCGGCACCGATGTGCGCACCCCGCTGCTGGCCGCGCTCGTCCGGCCGTACGCGAAGGAGGGAACCGCGCCGGCCGTGGCCCGCCCGGCAAGCCGTCCGGGCCACTTCGCCGACGCGGGGCTCACCATCCTGCGCGGCCCGGGGGAAACAGGAGAGATCTGGTGCCGCTGCGACGGTGGTCCGCACGGCTTCCTGTCCATCGCCGCGCACGCCCACGCGGACGCGCTGTCGGTGGAGGTCCGGCACGACGGGGTCGACGTGCTCGCCGACCCGGGGACGTTCTGCTACCACGGGCAGCCCGAGTGGCGGCAGTACTTCCGGTCGACCCTCGGCCACAACACCGTGCAACTGGACGGCGGTGACCAGTCCGTCTCCGGCGGGCCGTTCCTGTGGACCCGGCATGCCCGCAGCCGCGTCCTGGTCGCGGACCCGTCCGGCGCCTCCGCCGGGGGAACGGCCCGCTGGTGTGCCGAGCACGACGGTTACCGGCCCTCTGTGCACCGCCGCCGGGTGGAGCTGACCGCCGCGAGCCAGGAGCTGCGGATCATCGACGAGGTGCGCGGTCCCCGTCGGAACGTACGCCTGGCGTTCCACCTCGGCCCGGCGATCGCCGCGGACCTGGTGGGGAACCGGGCGGTGCTCACCTGGATCCGGGACGGCGAGGGGCGCTCCGCGGTGCTCGACCTGCCGAGGCAGCTGTCCTGGCGGGCGCACCGCGGCGAGACCGGCCCTGACCCGAGCTCTTCGAGCAGGGAAAACCCCATGCTGGGCTGGTACTCCCCCGGCTTCGGGCGCAAGGAACCCACCACGACGCTGGTCGGCAGCGGCTTCGCCGACGGCACACGGGGGTTCACCACCGTCCTCAGGTTCCGCGGCCAGGGGGGCGCGTGGGGATCATGAGGCGGCACTGGGTGTGGACGGCGGCATTCCTGGCGCTGTCCCTGCCGGCGGCGACCGGCTGTGACGGCACCTCGGACGCCGGGGCGCAGCCGACCACCGCGCCGTTGTCCACGCCCGTGGCCCGGGTGTGCGCCAAGCCCGCGGCCGGGCCGGCGAAGGCGCCGGCGGGTGCGGTGACGGTCGATCCCGCGGTGGTCGGCGACCTGGCCGCGAAGACCCGGAGCAGCCCCCCGCACACCACGTTCTGGCTCCGGCCGGGCCGGCACAGGCTCGCCCCGGACCGCTACGCCCAGGTCGTCCCCAAGCAGGGGAACCGCTACCTCGGCGCGCCGGGCGCGGTGCTCGACGGCGGGAAGACGAACCAGTACGCGTTCGGCGGCGGCGCCCGTGACGTCGCCATCCGCCACCTGACCGTGCAGGGTTTCGTCGCGCCGCACGACGAGGGCGTGGTCAACCATGACTCGGCCGACGGGTGGGTGATCGAGCACGCGACGATCCAGCACAATTCCGGCGCCGGGCTGATGGCCGGTGCACGCCAGCGGGTCCGCGCCAGCTGTCTGCGCGGCAACGGTCAGTACGGCCTGAACGCGTACAAGGCCACGGGCCGTATCAGCGACCTGCTGGTCGAGGGCAACGAGATCGTCGGCAACAACACCGGCGACTGGGAGCGGCGGCAGAAGGGCTGCGGCTGCACGGGAGGCGTCAAGTTCTGGGCGGTCGACGGCGCCGACGTACGCGGCAACTGGGTGCACGACAACCGTGGGGCCGGGTTGTGGGCGGACACCAACAACAACGACTTCCGCATCGAGGACAACGTGCTGGAGGCCAACGACGGTGCCGCGCTGATCTACGAGACCAGCTACAACGCGGTGATCCGGAAGAACACGATCCGGCGGAACAACTGGGTCGAGGGCCGCAGGTACGCCGACCGCGGCGACACCTTCCCGTTCGCGACCGTCTACCTGTCCGAGTCCGGCGGCGAACCACGGGTCAAGGCCCGCACGGACAAGATCGACATCTACCGGAACGTGCTGGAGGACAACTGGTCCGGAATCACCCTGTGGGAGAACGCCGACCGGTTCTGCAACAGCCCGGCCAACACCTCGTCCGGCGACTGCACACTGCTGGTGCGGCACAGCGAGCGCTGCGTGCGCCCGGCGATCGCCACCGCACCGCTCTACGGCGACTGCCGGTGGAAGACCCAGCGGGTGGACATCCACGGCAACCGCTTCGTGCTGGACAAGTCCGTCGTCGAGTGCACGGAGAAGTGCGACCGGATGGCGGTGCTGGCCAACTACGGTACGTATCCGGACTGGTCGCCGTACCAGGGCGAGCGGGTGGCCGAGGCCATCACCCACAAACAGCACAACCGCTGGTACGACAACGTCTACCTCGGCCCCTGGCAATTCGTCGCCCACGACCCGAGCCGGGTGCTCGACTTCGGACAGTGGCAGAGCGCGCCCTACCAGCAGGACGCGGGCAGCACCCTCGACCCGCGGGCCGGTGGTTGAGGTGGGCGGGGACCTGCGGCACGGCGGACTGCCGGGCGGGCCGGAGACGGCGGACACGCGGCCCGGCGCCGGACCGCGCCCGGCCGGCACGCCGAAGCCCGTCGGGGTCGTCTGGGGACTGCTGGTCCTCAACACGCTCGGATCCGCCGGGGCGAAGACCATCATCCCGCTGCCCCGCTCCCTCATCCAGGTGGTCACCATGGGGGCGCTGGTCGCCGCGTTCGCGCTGGCGCTCGCGCTCAATCCCCGGCTGCGCATACGGGCCAGTGCCTTCCTGCTCCTGCTCACCCTGCTGCTGGTGCCGAGCGTGATCGCCAGCGTGCAACTGGAGTCGGGGTTGGGCGCGCTGTTCCGCTGCGCCCGGCTGGCGCTCTTCGTCGGCACGCTGTGGCTGCTCAGCCGCTGGTGGGACGGCAGCCCGTCGTTCGTCCGGCACCACATCCGGATGTACTTCGCGGTGCTCGGGTCGGTGGCCGCCGGCCTGGTCGCCTCACCGGGCGCGGCCCTGCCCGAGCTGTACGGCGGGCGGCTGGTCGGCGCGTTGTGGCCGCTCACGCCGCCGCAGATCGGCCAGTACGCCGCGGTGATCATCGGGCTCACCGTGCTGCTCGTGCTGGGCCGCCGGACCGACCGGCGCAGCGCGGCGGTCGTCATCGTGCCCTCGCTCGTCCTGCTCGCGCTGACCCATACCCGGACGGCCACGCTCGGCCTGTTCGCCGGACTGGCGTTGGCGATCGGCTCGCTCGTGCTGACCAGCGCCGCCGCCCGCCGGTTCTTCACCTGGGCGGTGCTGTGCGCCGCGGTGATCGCGGTGGGGTTCGCCTCCGCGCTCCGGGCGTGGTTCCTGCGCGGACAGAGCCAGGAGTACCTGACCAGCCTCACCGGCCGGGCCAAGGTCTGGGACGCCCTGCTGGCCGCGCCCCGGTCGATGGCGAAGGAGCTGTTCGGCGTGGGCCTGGGCGACAAGTCGTTCGGCGGGCTGCCGATCGACAACAGCTGGCTGGCCGTCTACCACGAGCAGGGGCTGACCGGCGTCGCCCTGGTGGCGGCGGTCGTCGTCGTGCTGGGCGGCGTCGCGCTGCTGCGGCCGCCGTCGCTGCCCAGGGCCTGCGCGATCTTCCTGATCAGCTACTGCGCGATCGCGTCGTACACCGAGTCCGGGCTGGGCGACGCCTCACCGTATCTGCTGCATCTGGCCGTGGCCGCGTCGCTCCTCGCGGCACCAGCAGCGGCCGGGCCCCGCGCGACGCCCGAAGCCCCACGACGACGTGTCCCGCGCTGGGCCCGGGATCCGGAGGTGACCTGAGCATGCACGTTCTGGTGGTGCACAACCGCTACTCGTCGGCGCAGCCGAGCGGGGAGAACAAGGTCGTCGACCAGGAGGCGGGGCTGCTGCGCGCGGCCGGCCACCGGGTCGAGGTGTTCGAGCGGCGCAGCGACGACATCGCCGCCCGGTCCCTGCCGGGCAAGGCCGCGGTGCCGCTGCTGGTGCCGTGGAACCCGGCGGTCCGCGCGGAGCTCGCCGCCCGGCTCCGCACCGTGCGCCCCGACGTGGTGCACATCCACAACGTCTTCCCGCTCCTGTCCCCCGCGGTGCTGGCCGCCTGTGCCGACGCCGGCGTGCCCGCGGTCGCCACGCTGCACAACTACACCCAGGTCTGCCCGCCCGGCACGCTCCAGCGGGACGGCCGGCCGTGCACCGAGTGCGTCGGCTCCGCGCCGCTGCCCGCCGTCCGGCACGGCTGCTACCGGAGTTCCCGGCTGGCGACGGTGCCGCTCGCGGTCAGCCTGTCGGTCAACCGGCGGCGGTGGTGGTCGGGCGTCACACGGTTCTTCTGCATCTCCGCGGCGCAGCGCGACGTCCTGGTACGGGCCGGCATGCCGGCCGAGCGGCTGGCGGTGAAGCACAACTTCGTGCCCGAACCGGACGCCCGCCGGTCGGGCGCCGGTGAGCATCTGCTGTACCTCGGCCGGCTCGCGGAGGCCAAGGGGGTGCGGCTGCTCATGGCCGCGTGGGACGAGATCGCCGCGAGCGGTGGGGTGGGCGTGCCGCTGGTGATCGCCGGCGCGGGGCCGCTGGAGCCGGAGGTGACCGCCTGGGCGAGGGGCCGGGACGACGTGCGGTACGTCGGCCTGTACGACCCGGCTCAGTGCCGGCGGGCCGTCGCGCGGTCGGTCGCCGTGGTGGCCCCCTCGACGTGGCTGGAGGCGTTCGGCCTGGTGGTCGTGGAGGCGATGGCGGCCGGGGTCCCGGCCGTCGCCGCCGGTCACGGGGCCTTCGTCGAACTCGTCGAGGACGGGGTGACCGGGTTGCTGCACCGGCCGGGCGAGTCCGCCTCGCTCGCGTCCTGCCTGCGCCGGATCACGACCGGGCCGGACCGCAACCGGGAGCTGGGCCGGGCGGCCCGGCGCCGCTACGAGCAGGGGTTCAGCCCGGCCGTCGGGCTGGAGCGCCTGGTGGAGGGGTACCGCTCCGCGATCGCGGAGCGGACGAAGACATTGGGGGGCAGTACATGACACGGTGCCGACTCTGCGGCTCGGAAGCGATGGCGAGCGTCGTCGACCTCGGGACGACGCCGCCCTGTGAGAGCTTCCTCGCCGCGGACCAACTGGACCGGCCGGAGCCGACGTACCCGCTGCATCTGCGGGTCTGCACCGGCTGCTGGCTGGCGCAGATTCCCCCGCTGATCACGCCGGAGGAGACGTTCAAGGAGTACGCGTACTTCTCCTCGTACTCGACGTCCTGGGTCGAGCACGCGCGGACGTTCGTCGACGACGCCGTGCGGCGGCTGGGGCTCGGCTCCGAGGGCCGGGACGCCTTCGTGGTCGAGGTCGCCAGCAACGACGGCTACCTGCTGAAACACCTGGTGGACCGGGGCATCCGCTGCCTCGGCATCGAGCCGTCGGTGAACGTCGGCGCCGCGGCGCGGGACGCGGGCGTGCCCACGCTCACGGAGTTCCTGGGCCCGGACACCGGCTCGGCCGTCCGGGAGGAGCACGGCCCGGCGGACCTGGTCGTGGCCAACAACGTGTACGCGCACATCCCCGACGTGGTCGGGTTCACCCGGGGGCTGCGCGCCCTGGTCGCCGACGACGGCTGGGTCTCCATCGAGGTGCAGCACCTGCTGACCCTGATCGAGGAGAACCAGTACGACACGATCTACCACGAGCACTTCCAGTACTACACGGTCGCCTCCGCGATCCGGGCCCTGGCGAGCGGCGGACTCGCGCTCGTGGACGTCGAGCTGCTGCCCACGCACGGCGGCTCCATCCGGCTGTGGGCCCGGCCGGCCGAGGTGGCCGGTGAGCCGTCCCGGAAGGTGGCCGACGTACTGGCCCGGGAGAAGGCCGCCGGGCTCCAGGAGCTGTCCGGGTACACCGAGTTCTCCGCCCGGGTGGCCAAGGTGCGCCGGGACCTGCTGCGGTTCCTCGTCGAGGCGGCCGAGCGCGGCGAGACGGTCGTCGGCTACGGCGCCCCGGGCAAGGGCAACACCCTGCTCAACCACTGCGGCATCCGGCCCGACCTGCTCCCGTACACCGTCGACCGCAACCCCTACAAGCACGGCAGGTTCACCCCGGGCACCCGCATCCCGGTCCTGCCGCCCGAGCGGATCGCCGCCGACAAGCCGGACTACGTGCTCGTCCTCCCGTGGAACCTGCGGGAGGAGCTGGTCGAGCAGCTGTCCTTCGTGCACGCCTGGGGCGGCCGGCTGGTCTTCCCCATCCCGGAACTGAGCATTGTCGAGGTCAAGCCATGAAGGTCGTTCTGTTCTGCGGCGGTTACGGGATGCGGATGCGCAGCGGTGCCGCGGACGACGTGCCCAAGCCGATGGCGATGGTCGGCCCGCGGCCGCTGATCTGGCACGTCATGCGCTACTACGCGCATTTCGGGCACACGGAGTTCATCCTGTGCCTCGGGTACGGGGCCCATCACATCAAGGACTTCTTCCTCAACTACGAGGAGACGGCGTCCAACGACTTCGTCCTGCGGGGCGGGCGGACCGAACTGCTGTCCACCGACATCGCGGACTGGACGATCACGTTCACGCAGACCGGAATCGAGTCACCGATCGGGGAACGGCTGCGCCGGGTACGGCACCACCTGGACGGTGACGAGATGTTCCTCGCCAACTACGCCGACGTGCTCACCGACGCCCCGCTGCCGGAGATGATCGAGAATTTCGCCCGGCGGGACGCCGGCGCGTCGATGATGGTGGTGCCGCCGCAATCCTCGTTCCACTGCGTGGATCTGGGTGAGGACGGCCTGGTGGGCGGCATCACGGCGGTGAGCGAACTGCCGCTGTGGGAGAACGGCGGTTACTTCGTGCTCCGCCAGGAGGTCTTCGACCACATCCCGGAGAACGGGGACCTGGTCGCCGACGGGTGCGCCCAACTGGCCAAGCGCGGGCGGCTGGTGGCGCACCGGCACCGCGGCTTCTGGAAGCCGACCGACACCGTGAAGGAGCGGGCCGCGCTCGACGCCGCCTACGCCCGGGGCGACCGGCCGTGGGCCGTGTGGGAACGGGACGGCGCGGGGGTGGGCGCGTGATCGGGCTCGGCACCGGGCGCCTGGACCGCATCGTCGCGGTGGGCGCGCACTGCGACGACATCGCCATCGGCGCCGGCGGCACGCTGCTGACGATGTGCCTCGCGCGGCCGGGTGTCCGCATCGACGCACTGGTGCTCTCCGGCGGTGGCAGCGAGCGGGAGCAGGAGGAGCAGGCCGCGCTCACCGCCTTCTGCCCGGGCGCCGACCTGCGGCTGACCGTGCTCAAACTGCCGGACGGCCGGCTGCCGGCGCACTGGGAGGAGGCCAAGGCGGCGGTCGAGGAACTGCGCGGGCAGAGCGAGCCGGACCTGGTCCTGGCGCCCCGTACCGATGACGCGCACCAGGATCACCGCAGCCTGGCGAAGCTGGTGCCCAGCGCATTCCGCGACCACCTCGTACTGGGCTACGAGATCGTCAAATGGGACGGCGATCTCGGCCGGATGGCGGCGTACCAGCCGCTGTCGCCGGAGATCGCCGAACAGAAGGTACGGCTGCTACAGGAGCACTACCCCTCGCAGCGGCACCGGCCCTGGTACGACCGGGAGGCCTTCCTCGGGCTGGCGCGGATCCGCGGCATCGAATGCCACGCGCGCTACGCCGAGGCGTTCGCCGTCACCAAACTCACGCTGAATCTCGGCACTTCCACTCTGGGGGAATGAACCTTGCGCGTACTGCTCACCGGGCACCAGGGCTACCTGGGCACCGTCATGGCCCCGGTCCTCTCGGCCGCCGGGCACGACGTCGTCGGCCTGGACTCCGGCCTGTTCGCCGACTGCGTCCTCGGCCCGGCGCCCGCCGACCCTCCGGGACACCGGGTGGATCTGCGCGACGTCACAGCGGAACACGTGGCCGGCGTGGACGCCGTGATCCACCTGGCCGCCCTGTCCAACGACCCGCTGGGATCGCTGGCGCCGGAACTCACCTACGACATCAACCACCACGCCTCCGTACGCCTTGCACGGCTGGCCCGCGACGCCGGAGTGCGGCGCTTCCTGTACGCGTCGACCTGCTCCGTCTACGGCGCCGCGGGCGGCGACGAGCTGGTGACCGAGGACGCCCCGCTGCGCCCGGTGACGCCGTACGCGGAGTCCAAGGTGCGGGTGGAGGACGACCTGCATGCGCTGGCCGACGGCGACTTCAGCCCGGTCTTCATGCGCAACGCCACCGCCTTCGGCCACTCCCCCCGGCTGCGCGCCGACATCGTGCTGAACAACCTGGTGGGTCATGCGTTCCTCTCCGGCGAGGTGCTGGTGCTCTCCGACGGCACGCCCTGGCGCCCGCTGGTGCACGCCGCCGACATCGCACGGGCCTTCTCGGCCACGCTGACCGCGCCGCGTGGGGCGGTGCACGACCGGGCGTTCAACATCGGCAGCGAGATCAACAACGTCACGGTCGCCGAGATCGCCGAGCAGGTCGCCGAGGCGGTGTCCGGCGCGCAGGTGGTGATCACCGGGGAGACCGGTGCCGACCCGCGGTCGTACCGGGTGGACTTCTCCCGGTTCCGCGCCGCGGTGCCCGGCTTCGACTGCGAGTGGACGGTGAAGCAGGGCGCGCTCGAACTCGCCGACGCCTACCGGCGACACGGGCTGACCCGGGAGGGCTTCGAGCGGCGCTTCACCCGCCTCGCCGTGCTGCGCGCGGCGTCCGAGGCCGGTGCCGTGGACGACACTCTGCGGTGGCGCCGATGACCGCGCCGGGCCGACAGCCGGCGGCCCCGCCCGGCGAGGAGATGTACGCGCTGGTGGAGCGGCTGTACCCGCTGTGCCGCAGCATCACCGGCGACGGAGTGCGCGCCACCCTGGACATCGTCGGCGAGTACCTCCCCCTCCAGGTGCACGAGGTACCGACCGGGACGCAGGTGCTCGACTGGACGGTCCCCCAGGAGTGGAACATCCGGGACGCGTACATCGCCGACAGCACCGGCCGCCGGGTCGTCGACTTCGCCGCCTCCAGCCTGCACGTGCTCGGCTACAGCATCCCGGTGGCGGCGACCATGCCACTCGCCGAGCTGCGCGGACATCTGCACACCCTGCCGGAGCACCCGGGCTGGGTACCGTACCGCACCAGTTACTACAAGCCGGAATGGGGCTTCTGCCTGGCCCAGGAGACCCTGGACGCGATGCCGGACGGCGACTACGAGGTGCGCATCGACTCGACCCTCGCCGACGGCCACCTCACCTACGCCGAGCACGTGGTCCCCGGGCAGGTCCCCGACGAAGTAATCGTCTCCTGTCACGTCTGCCACCCGTCGCTGGCCAACGACAACCTGGCCGGCCTCGCGGTGGCGACGTTCCTGGCCCGGTCGCTGGCGGAGCGGACGCCGTACTACACGTACCGGTTCCTGTTCGCGCCCGGCACCATCGGGGCGATCACCTGGCTGGCCCGCAACGCGGAGCGGGTGGGCCGGGTCGGGCACGGCCTGGTGCTGGCCTGCGCCGGGGACCGGGGCGGGCTGACGTACAAGCGGAGCAGGCGCGGCGACGCGGAGATCGACCGGGTGATGCGGTATGTGCTGGCCTCCTCCGGACGCCCGCACCGCATCACCGAGTTCACGCCGTACGGCTACGACGAGCGGCAGTTCTGCTCCCCCGGGTTCGACCTCGGCGTGGGCTCGCTCACCCGGACCCCCTACGCGGGCTATCCCGAGTACCACACCTCGGCGGACAACCTGGACTTCGTCTCCCCGGAGGCGATGGCCGACACCCTCGCCGTCTGCCGCGAGGCGTTCGCCGTCCTCGACCGCAACCGGCAGTACGTCAACCTCAGCCCTTACGGCGAACCGCAGTTGGGCCGCCGGGGGCTGTACGACGCGGTCGGCGGCCGCAGCGACACCAAGCAGGCCCAGCTGGCGATGCTCTGGGTGCTCAACCTCTCCGACGGCGAGCACCGTCTGCTCGACATCGCCGAGCGGTCCGGGCTGCCCTTCGAGGCCGTCGCCGCCGCGGGCGACGCCCTGCACGGCGCCGGGCTGATCAAGGCATGACGCCCATGTCCACCGAGGGGAAGAAGACGGGCCCGAAGGCCGCGGCCGCCAAGCGGGCCCTCGTCGGGCGGCTGTCCTGGGGACTGGCCGACCAGGCGGCCTCCAGCGTGTCCAACTTCGTGGTGGGCATCTACGTGGCACGGTCGCTGGGGGTGACCGCGTTCGGCGTGTTCAGCCTCGCCTGGGTGACCTACGGCGTGGTGCTCAACGTCTCCCGCGGCCTGACCACCGACCCCCTCATGGTGCGCTTCAGCGGCGTGCCGGACGCGTCGTGGCGCGGGGCGGTGGCCCGGTCGTCGGGTACCGCGCTCGGCGTCGGCGCCGCCCTCGGCACGGCGTGCCTGGTGGTCGGCCTCGGCGTCGGCGGCCGGGTGGGGCCCGCGTTCGCCTGCCTCGGCGTCGTCCTGCCCGGGCTGCTGCTGCAGGACGCCTGGCGGTTCGCGTTCTTCGCCGCGGGCACCGGGCGGAAGGCGTTCGTCAACGACCTGGTGTGGGGCGTCGCGCTCGTCCCGGCCATGGTGGTGGCGGCCCGCGTGGGCAGCGTGTCCGCTTTCGTACTCGCCTGGGGCGGGTCCGCCGCGGTGGCGGCGCTGTACGGCTGCTTCCAGTCCGGAATCCGGCCCCACCTGACCGGTGCGCGCGAGTGGCTTCGTACGCACCGCGACCTCGGCTACCGGTACCTGGTCGAGAACGTCAGCAACAGCGGCGCGAGCCAGCTGCGGGCGTACGGGCTCGGCGCGATCGTCGGGGTCGGCGCGGTGGGTGTGGTCCGCGGCGCCGAACTGCTGCTGGGGCCGTTCATGGCCGTGCTGATGGGGCTGTCTCTCGTCACCGTCGCGGAGGCGGCACGGGTGCTGCGGCGTGCCCCGCACCGCCTCGGCACCTTCTGCCTCCTGCTGGGCGGCGGGCAGGCCGCCGCCGCGCTGCTGTGGGGCGGGGTGCTGCTGCTCGTGCCCCACCAGTTCGGCGAGCTGGTGCTCGGCGGTGTCTGGAACTCGGCCTCGGAGCTGATCGTGCCGGTCACGCTCGGTGTCGCGGGCGCGGGACTCGGCACCGGCGCGGCGGCCGGTCTGCGGGCGCTCGGCGCGGCCCTGCGCAGCCTGCGCAGCCAGCTGTTCGCCTCCGCCTGTTACGTCACCGGCGGGCTCGGCGGGGCGGCCGTGGCCGGCACGGCCGGCTCGGCCTGGGGCGTCGCCGCCGCGACGGTCTGCGGCTCGGCCGTGTGGTGGCTGCACCTGCGGTCCGCCCTGCGCGAGCGCCACCCCTTGAATCCGATCCGCGAAGTGAGGACGTCATGACCGCGCAACCCCGGCTCAGTATCGGTCTGCCCGTGTACAACGGCGAGGAGTACCTCGCCGAGTCGCTCGACGCCCTGCTCGGCCAGACCTACGGGGACTTCGAGCTGGTCATCTCCGACAACGCCTCGACCGACGGGACCCAGGACATCTGCCGCAAGTACGCCGCGCGGGACTCCCGTATCAGGTACCTCCGGCTGCCCCGGAACATCGGCGCCGCGCCGAACCACAACCACGTGTTCACCCAGTGCCGCGGCGAGCTGTTCAAGTGGGCCTCGCACGACGACCTGTACGCCCGCGACCTGCTGCGGCGCTGCGTTCAGGCGCTGGACGAGCGGCCCGACGTGATCCTCGCGCACGCCGACCAGGCGGTCATCGACGAAGACGGCCGGGTGAAGGTCCCGTACGCGTACACGCTCGCCACCGCCTCGCCGCACGCGCCGGAGCGCTTCCGCAGCCTGCTGTTCGAACCCGGTGGCGACGACTTCTACGGGGTGATGCGGGCCGACGTGCTGCGCCGGGTGCGGCCGCACGACAGCTACCACCACGCGGACCGCACGTTCGTCGCCGAGATCGCCCTGCACGGGCCCTTCCACCAGGTGCCGGAGCTGCTGTACTTCCGCCGCGACCACCCCACCCGCGCCGAGCGGGCAAACCCGTCCAAACGTTCCCGGTGCGTCAACCTGGACCCGCGCCGGGCAGGCCCGCTGCACCCGACGCCCCGGCTGCTCGCCGAGTACGTCTGGGGCTTCGTCGCGGCGGTCCGGCGGGCTCCGCTGTCCCCGGCCGACCGGCGCGCCTGCTACCGCCACCTGGCCGCGTGGATGACCAGCCGGGCCCGGCCGGGCGCCGGTGAGCGGGTCGAGGACCGCGCCCCGGTCGACCCGGCCGAGCTCACCGTCTCCGTGGACGCCCTCGTCGCCGGGCGTGCGGGGCGGCGGGCATGAAGACCGCACCACAGGTCGGGATCTTCGGCCTGCTCGGCTCCGGCAACCTCGGCAACGACGGATCGCTGGAGGCCGTGCTCGGGTACCTCCGCGCCGAGCACCCGGAGGCGGTCGTGGACGCGTTGTGCGGCGGCCCCCGGGTCGTCGCCTCCCGGTACGGGATTCCCGCGACGCGGCTGCACTGGTACCGCGGGGAGTACCGGACCGCGTCGCGTGCGGGCGCGATCGCGGCGAAGGGGCTGGGCAAACTCATCGACGCCGCCCGCACCGCCGCCTGGGTACGCCGGCACGACGTGGTGATCGTGCCGGGCATGGGCGTCCTGGAGGCCACGCTGCCGCTGCGGCCGTGGGGCTTCCCGTACTCGCTGTTCCTGCTCTGCGCGAGCGGCCGGCTGTTCGGGACCCGGGTGGCACTGGTCGGCGTCGGCGCCGCCCCGATCGGCGACCGGCCGACCCGGGCCCTGGTGCGCTGGTCGGCGCGGCTGGCCGCGTACCGGTCGTACCGGGACACGCTGTCCCGCGACGCGATGCGGGCGATGGGCGTGGACACCGCGCGCGACAAGGTCTACCCGGACCTCGCGTTCGCCCTGCCGACGCCATCTGCGGGCACCCCCTCGGGCGCGGTCTGCGTCGGTGTCATGGACTTCCACGGCGGCAACGACGACCGGGCCCACGCCGACGAGATCCACCGCCGCTACCTCGAAGGAACGACCCGTTTCGTGCGTGCGCTGGTCGCGGAGGGCCGACCGGTCCGGCTGCTGACCGGCGACGAGTGTGACGCGCCGGTGGCCGCCGCGATCGTCGAAGCGGTGGACTCGCCCCTGGTCACGGCTGCCGAAGCGGCCTCCCTCGCCGACCTGATGAAGGAGACGGCGGCCGCCGACGCCGTGGTGGCCACCCGCTACCACAACCTCATCTGCGCACTGAAGGCCGGCACGCCCACGCTCGCCCTCAGTTACGCGGCGAAGAGCGACGCGCTCATGGCGAGGATGGGCCTCGGCGCCTACTGCCATCCGGCCCGCGAGGTCGACGCCGACCGGCTCCTCGACCAGTTCCGGGAGTTGGAGAAGCGATCGGCGGAGATACGGCGGGCCCTCGCCGAGCGGAACGAGGACGCCGCGCGGCAACTCGCCCACCAGTTCACCGCCTTGACCAGGGACCTGTTCAAGGCCACCGCCCGGCAGGAGACTCCATGAAAGCGACCGAAGTCCCGGACATCCAGGGCGCTTACCTCTTCGAGCCGACGCCGTACGCCGACGAGCGCGGCTTCTTCTGCCGTACCTTCGACGCCGACGTGGTCCGCTCGGTGGGCCTCGACCCGAACGCCTTCATCCAGGACAGCGTTTCCCGTTCGGCCCGCGGCGTGCTGCGCGGCCTGCACCTGCGCTCCGGAGCCGGCGAGGCCAAGCTGGTGCGGTGCTCGTACGGGAAGATCTTCGACGTCGTCGTGGACCTGCGGCCGGACTCACCGACCTACCGCAACCGGGCCTTCTTCGAGCTGTCCGGCGACACGCAGACGACCTTGTACATCCCGGCGGGGTGCGCACACGGATTCCAGTCGCTGACCGGTCCCGCCGACACCTCGTACCGCATCGACCGCCCGCACGATCCGGCCGAGGACGTGACGGTCGCCTTCGACGACCCGGAGCTGGCCATCCCCTGGCCGTTGCCGGTCACATCGATGTCCCGGCGGGACCGGGAGGCGCCGAGCCTCGCCGAGGCCCTGAAGCAGAAGGAAAGGTGAGATCGGCATGGCCACCGAAGAAGCGGGAGAACCCGCAGCGTTCCGACTGCCCCGGTCGCGCCTGGCGAACGAGCGGCTGCACGCCCTGATCCCCGGGGGCGCGCACACCTACGCCAAGGGCGACGACCAGTACCCCGAGGGCCTGGCCCCGGTCATCAGCCACGGCCGCGGTGCCCACGTGTGGGACATCGACGGCAACCGCTACATCGAGTACGGCTCCGGCCTGCGGTCGGTCAGCCTCGGCCACGCCCACCCACGCGTGAACGAGGCGGTGCGACGGGAACTCGACCGCGGCAGCAACTTCGTCCGGCCGTCCATCGTGGAGGTCGAGGCCGCGGAACGCTTCCTGGCCACGGTACCGACCGCCGAGATGGTGAAGTTCGCGAAGAACGGCTCCGACGCCACCACCGCCGCGGTACGCCTCGCCCGCGCCGCCACCGGGCGCCCGCGGGTGGCCGTCTGCGCCGACCACCCGTTCTTCTCCGTCGACGACTGGTTCATCGGCACCACGCCGATGTCCGCGGGCATCCCGGCGGCGACCGCAGAGCTCACCGTTTCCTTCCCGTACGGGGACCTGGCCGCCGCGGAGGAACTGCTGACCCGGTACGAGGACGAGGTGGCCTGCCTGATCCTCGAACCCACCGGGCACACCGAACCTTCCCCGAGCTCTCAACTCCGTTCGAGCAGGGGAGACCCCGATCCCGGCTATCTCGCCGCTCTGCGCGAACTGGCCGACCGGCACGGCTGCGTCCTGATCTTCGACGAGATGATCACCGGCTTCCGCTGGTCCGAGGCGGGCGCCCAGGGCCTGTACGGCGTCGTGCCCGACCTCTCCACGTTCGGCAAGGCGCTGGGCAACGGGTTCGCCGTCTCCGCACTGGCCGGGCGCCGCGAGCTGATGGAGCGGGGTGGGCTGCGCCACTCCCACGAGCGGGTGTTCCTGCTGTCCACCACACACGGCGCGGAGACGCACGCGCTGGCCGCCGCGATGGCCGTGCAGGCCACCTACGTCGAGGAGGGCATCACCGCGCGGCTGCACGGCCTCGGCGAACGTTTGGCCGCCGGTGTCCGCGACGCCGCGGCCGGCATGGGCGTCGGCGACCACGTCATCGTCCGGGGCCGGGCCAGCAACCTGGTCTTCGCCACCCTCGACGAGAACCGGCAGCCGTCGCAGCAGTACCGCACCCTGTTCCTGCGCCGGCTGCTCGCAGGCGGGGTACTGGCACCGTCGTTCGTGGTGAGCAGCGCGCTCGACGAGGCGGACATCGACCACACCATCGACGTGGTGGCCCAGGCGTGTGCGGTGTACCGGAAGGCGCTGGACGCCGGGGACCCGGCGCCCTGGATGGCCGGGCGGCCGGTGAAGCCTGTATTCCGGCGCTTGGCGTGACGTGAGGTGGCTGACGCAGCGTCAGTGACGCCCTTGACGACCGTTGTCGGCCACCCGGTCGACCAGCCAAGCGGTCACCGGTATCACCACCAGCGCGGTGCACCAGCCGCCGAGAACGTCGGTCGGGTAGTGCGCGCCCAGGGCGACCTGGGCCCAGCCCATGGCGGCGCCGGCGACGAGTGCCGCGCCGAGCACGAGTGACAGGCCGGCCGCCCTTCCGAGGCCGAGCCGGCCGGTCGCGGACAGCGCCACCACGAGGGCGAGCGCGGTGAGGAAGGCGGTGTGCCCGCTCGGATAGGACAGGTTTCCGTCCCCGTGAATGGTGCGCCCCACGAGCGGCTTGAGCAGCGTCGCCGTCCCCACGGTGATTCCGGTCCCGGCAACGACGGACACCGCCGCGCGAGGGCACCGGAGCAGCAAGCAACCCGCCACCGCGACCACGGCCAACGCCGCCGCTCCGGCCGGCTCTCCCAGGGAGTCGATGGCCAGAGCGACGCACCGCCACGGCGGCTGCACGGGATCCGCCGTCGGCTGGACGATCCACCTGTCCACCGTGCCGGGCTCGCCGTGCCCGGCGTACAGCACCCCGAGCACGACGACCACCAGCGTGGCGGGGACGGCGATCAGCCCGAGGCACGCGCGCAGCAACGGAGGCGGCACCGCAGGCGCCGGCCGGCCGGTCATACACCCACCGGCCGCCCCGCGGTCGCTTGCCGGCTCCGGGCTCCGGCGCCGCGGGACACGGTCGGCCGAGCAGCGGTGATCCCTACGATCCTGCTTCGGTCTCTCCGCCATACAGCATCCCTCCGACGCCCGAGGAGTACGGATGCCCGCCCCCCGTACAGCCATGTGCACTCTAGGCATGGGACGTGTACTGCGTCCTCTTCGCCGGCAGCAACCCGGTTGTTGCCGACAGGCCCCGTATCGGGCCTCAGCGCCGGGCCAGCGCCAGCATGCTCAGGCCGAACATCAGGACACCCAGAGGGATATGGAGCGACGGTACGTGCGCGATGCCCAGGACGACCTGGAGCGAGGCGAGTGCGAGGAACCCTGAGGCGTGCCGGACCGGCCGGAGCGAGCCGCCGCCCCACTTCCACGCCAGCACCGCCGCGAGCACGTACAACATCGACGCCCCGTACATCACCCGGGCTCCGACACCGTGCAGCGTCTCTCCGTACGACGAGGTCAGCAGCACCCCGGCAGAGACCGCCTGGAGGAAGATGGTCAGAGTCTGCAGGGCGATCGCGATCCGCAGGAACGAGGTGCTGCGTTGTCTGTTCGCCGTCACCTGAGTGGCCATGTCGCCGTCCCCTTTTCCGCCCTCGGGCAGTAGCTCGATAAGGTCTCACCAGTCCGACGACGTGGGCCTGCAAAAGGTAAGGCGAGGGGCGGCCGGAAGTATGGGGACTGTCGGTACCAGCCCGGAGGAGACAGTCGGCGACCGACGCCAACTGATCAATGTCGCCTACCGGTTGCTCGGTTCATTGACCGAGGCCGAGGACGCCGTACAGGATGCCTACGCGCGCTGGTACGGGCTGCCGCGAAGCCGACAGCAGGAAATCCTGTCTCCCGGCGCCTGGCTGACGACGGCGACCAGCCGCATCTGCCTGGACCTGCTCGGCTCGGCGCGGGCCCGCCGGGAACGCTATGTCGGCGCGTGGCTGCCCGAGCCGCTGCCCGACCGCACCGAGTGGGACCGCGCGGGCGGCGCCGGATCCACCGGCTCCGCAGACCCGGCCGACCAGATCGTCGTGGACGAGTCGGTGGCCATGGCCTTCCTCGTCGTCCTGGAGTCGATGACGCCCGCCGAGCGGGTGGCGTTCGTCCTGCACGACGTCTTCCGGTACCCGTTCGCCGAGATCGCCGGCGTTCTCGACCGGTCCCCCGCGGCCTGCAAGCAACTGGCGGCTTCCGCCCGGCGGCGGGCGAGCGCCGCGCACACTCCGGTGACGGCGACCGGCCGGGCCGACGTGGTCAGACACGTCAAAGAGGCATGGAAGGCCAAGGACATCGCAACCCTCGTCGGTCTCCTCGACCCGGCCGCCGTGATGACCGCCGACGGCGGCGGCAAGGCCGGCACCGTCCTGCGCCCGGTCGAGGGCGGGGCGCGCATCGCCCAGTACATGATCGCCATGGCCGGCAGGACGCCGGGCCTCGAACTCCTGGAGCGGTCGGTCAATGGTGCGCCCGGCCTGGTGGCCCAGCGTGCCGGCGTCGTCGCGACCGTGGCCTCGTTCGACGTCTCCGACGGGCGCGTCACCCGGATCTGGGCGATCCGCAACCCGGAAAAACTGCGGCCGTGGCACGGAAGGGCTGACTAGCGGGAGTTCCGGGCGGCAGAGCGGTCGGTCTGCCACGGTGGGCGCGGCAGCGGCCCTGGGCGCTGCCGCACGTGGCCTGCCGTCTAAGGTGCGGCAATGACCTCGGAAAGCTATCTCTCGAACCTGTTCTCGCTGGACGGGCTGGTCGCCGTGGTGACCGGCGGCAGTTCCGGCATCGGCCGTGCCATCGCCGGTGCCCTCGCCCGTTCCGGCGCGAGTGTGGTGGTCGTGGCGCGCAAGGAGGCGGAACTCGCCGCCACGGTCGACGAGCTGACGGCCGACGGCTGCCGCGCGGCCTGGGTGAGCGCCGACCTCGGCACCCGGGAGGCCACACGCGCGGCGGCCGAGGCGGCCGCCGCGGTGTTCGGTGAGCCGGACATCCTCGTCAACTCCGCCGGGGTCAATCTGCGGCCGCCGATGAGCGAGCTGGACGACGCGGTGTGGGACACCACGATGGCGGTGAACCTGGAGGCGCCTTTCGTGCTGGGGCAGCGGTTCGGCCCCGGCATGGCCGAGCGGGGCTTCGGGCGGATCATCCACGTCACGTCCCAGCAGGCGCACCGGGCGTTCGTCCAGAGCGGTGCGTACGGGGTGTCCAAGGGGGGACTGGAATCGCTGGCCCGCTCCCAGGCCGAGGCGTGGTCGCCGTACGGCGTCACCTGCAACACGCTCGTGCCGGGCGTCGTCCTGACGCCGCTCAACGCCCGGCTGGCGGCCGATCCGGAGAAGGTGTCGGCGCTGGCCGCCCGCACCCTGGTCGGGCGCAACGGCCTCGCCGGGGACTTCTCGGGCGCCGCGGTCTTTCTGGCGAGCCGCGCCTCGGCCTACGTCACCGGGCAGTCGCTGTTCGTGGACGGCGGTCTGTCCGTCCACTGAGCCGGCGCGTACGGTGAAGGCGGACGCCGAAGGAGTGGCACATGAACCACTGCACGCCCGAGAGGCCGGGATCCTGATGGACACCACGGAGGCCGGGGGGCCGGAGCCGGTCACCGGGCGCATCGCGCTGACGCCGGCGGCCGAGGAACTGATCCGCCGGCTCCGCGCGGCGCACGGACCACTGATGTTCCACCAGTCGGGCGGCTGCTGCGACGGCAGTTCGCCGATGTGCTACCCGGCGGGCGAATTCCGTACGGGCGCGTCGGACGTGCTGCTCGGGCGGCTGCCGGTGGCCGGCGTCGCGGAGGCGGTGGACTTCTGGATGTCCGCGGACCAGTTCGCGCGCTGGCGGCACACGCATCTGACGGTGGATGTCGTGCCGGGACGCGGCGGGGGCTTCTCCCTCGAAGCACCCGAGGGCGTGCGCTTCCTGATCCGCTCGCGGCTGTTCACCGACGAGGAACGGGCGCGGCTGGGCGACTGAGCTGCGGCCGGGCTTCCGCACGATGCTGGTGAGGCCCCGCGCACGGGGGATGACGCGGGGCCTCACCTAGTGGAACGAGCGAAGGGGGCCGGGGGTTCCGATCGGGACGGAATTCCCCGAAAGTTTTTCCGCGGCCCCACGGTGCGTGCCTATGGCCACCCGGCGATCACCCGCGGCGTCGGCGACCTGAGCGCGGCGGAGCGCACCGTCGAGGGCCCCGGAAGGGGTCACGCCTCGTCGTCCACCAGACGCTCCAGCATGTCCTGGAACTCGATGTCCACGACCACCCGCAGCCCGTCGCCGTCCGGCTCGCTCAGCCGCGTCATCTCGCCGCGCCGCCACCAGAACACATTGGGGCTGATCGCCCCCGCCGCGTCCTCGTGACCCGCCGCGGCGAACTGCGCCATCGCCTGGAGGGCCGGAACGACCTGTGAGTCCTGGATGGGGTGGAAGGCGAGCTGGTGGCGGAAGGGCAGCGCGACCAGCGCGCCGTCCGCGGTCAGCGGCGTGCCCATGATCCGCTGGACCAGGTCGTCCAGGACCAGCACCCGGCTGGCGGTGAAGAACGAGTCGCCCAGCACCACCTCGAAGGTCGAGCCGTCACCGCGCCGTACCGTCTCGTGTCCCTCGACCGGCAGCGCGCGCAGGTTGTTCAGCGCCCTGATCCGCAGCTCGGGCACCTCGCCGAGGTCCGTCAGCGAGTCCTCGCTGAGCATCTGTACGGCCTCCGGCAGGTCCAGGGCGAGCACCTCGCGCAAGCCGGGGGCCGGCGCGCGCCCGTACCGGAAGGAGTCCGCGGGCGGCAGCGTCTCCTCGGCGACCACCCGCGGGAACAGGCGGGCCCGGATCTCGTCCTCCGACAGCGTCTCCATCGGCTGCGGCCCGTCCATCGTGCGCAGCACCTTGCCCACGTGGTCGCGGATCATGGCGGGCCAGACGCGCTCGCCGCGCCGGTCGCGGTGGCAGATCGCGGCGAGGTTGCCGAGCCCGAACTGCCGGCCGGCGGAGTCGGCGACCAGACCGGCGTACACCGTGACCTCCAGGCCGCGTTCGGCGAACGCCTGGCGGACCTGTGACCGGAAGACGCCGCCCTCCCGCTCGGAGAAGAAGGAGAACTCCCCGTCGCGCGGGGCTTCGCGCGGATCCCGCTTCGGTCCTCGGCGGAACAGGCCCATCTCTTCCTCCCGGCGACGGCCACGATGCCGCCGATCGTAACGGGTGCGCCGGGGCGCTCGACCCGCTCCCCGGCCCGGCTCCCCCGCCGCGCCGCAGCCCGGCCGGCCGGGGACCCACCCGGTCATCCTGCCCAGGACGGCGGCCGGTCATGGCGCCCGCGAGCAGCGGAAACGAGGCGTGGGCGGGCTCGCCCGGTGCCGCCGTCCCCCAGCGCGGTACGCTGCGGTGCCCGCCCACGGCGCTCCGCTGCCGGGCGGGCTCCGCACGTCGTACGCGGCTCGCCCGCCCTCCCGCCGCCCCGGCACGACCGGCCGTCCCGCGCCTGCGTCACCGGCGGGAATGCGACGTCCGAATCCCGCCAGCCGTGACGCCCGCGCGGCAGCACAGTGGGAGGTGACGGATGAGCCGGTGAACGGCGCGAGAGCACAGAGAAAGGGGCCGGACGATGACGGCCACGACGGTCCACACGACGCTCGACAGCCCGCTCGGGGAAGTGCTGTTGGTGGGCGAACGGTCCGCCACCGCACCGGGCGGCACCGCGCTGGCCTCCCTGTCCGTTCCGGACCAGAAGGGCGGCGCCACGGTGCAACCCGGCTGGACCCACGACCCGGCGGCCTTCACGGAGATCGCCGCACAGCTCACCGCCTACTTCGACGGCCGGCGCACCCGCTTCGACATCGCGTACGTGCCCGCAGGGTCCCCCTTCCAGCAGCGCGTCTGGCAGGCCCTGGAAGCCATCCCGTACGGCGAGACCTTCACGTACGGCGACATCGCGGCCCGCATCGGGGCCCCTCGCGCCGCGGTGCGCGCCGTCGGCACCGCCATCGGCCGCAACCCGCTGCTGGTCGTCCGCCCCTGCCACCGCGTCATCGGCGCCAACGGCACTCTCACCGGTTACGCGGGCGGCCTGCACCGCAAGGAACAGCTGCTGCGCCTCGAAGGGGCGGCATGCGTGGCAGGGCCTCTCACGGCCTGACCCTGCGCTGTTTCCGCCCGCCGCTCCTCCCTTCCCCCCACCACCCGCGGACGCGGGCCGGGAGGAGCGGCCGGGCAGCGGCTGGACCCGGGTCGGGCGATCCCCCGCATCACCCGACCCAGGCAGCCTCGACCGGAACCCATCCCGCTGCGGGACGGTTTCCGAAGCCCTGCCGAGTATATTGGCTCCGGGCCAGTCAACGCAGGGGCTATGCCATGACCGTTTTCGAATGGCCCCTTCCGCGGCCTTCAGGACCCGGCGCAGACCAGCACACAGCCCGCTTTCCGGCACGACAGGCACAGCCGCCACACCCGTTTTCGTACACTTGAACTAATCGGTGGTGGCGACAGGCCGCCGTGACGGGTGAAGGGGCGGGACGTGAGTGGTACGGAGGGCCTCGCAGCGGTCGGCGAGGGGGCGTACGCGCTGCGCAATGTGGGCAGCGGCCTGCTGCTGGAGGTCGAGGACGGCCGCAAGGGCAGCGGGGCGAACGTGCGGCAGGGCAAGGACGACGGCTCGCCGGGCCAGCTGTGGCGGATCACCGAGGTGCACCCGGGCAGCGGGCTCCGGCACCTGACCAATGTGGGCAGCGGCAAGCGCCTGGACGTCACCGGCGCCTCCACCGAGAACGGCGCCAACGTCCAGCAGTGGAAGGCCAACAACTACGGGGCGCAGGAGTGGCTGCTGGAGCAGCATGTGGACGCGCCCGGCACCTTCACCCTGACCAACTACGCCAGTGGTCTGCTGCTGGAGGTCGCCGACGACAGCACGGAGCCGGGGGCCAATGTCCAGCAGTGGGAGGACCAGGACCGTGCGGGCCAGTGGTGGACGCTGGAGCGCCGCTGAACGCCTGTACCGCCCGAGAGACCGCCGGACGGGCCGCCGGGAAACCGCCCCTCAGAACCCGGCGGCGCGCTCGATGCGGTCGAGCAGCCGGTGCCGGCGTACGGCATGGGCGAAGTCCGGCGCGTGGCGGGTGCCGGCCGTGAGGTCGGCCCGGATCTGCTCGTAGGCGTGGGCCACGGTGTACGCCACCTCCGTGCTGCGGCCGGCGAGCGCGGGCAGCGTGGAGTACGCGGCGGGCACCGGCAGTTCCGCGAGCCCGGTGGCCTCGCCGCGGGCGCCGTACACAGTGACCTGACCGAATTGCAGGTGGCCGGAGTCCCCGGTGATCAGCCGGTCGCCGTCGGTGCCGTTGATCTCCCAGTGGAAGTTGGTGGCGCGGGACAGGCCGCCGCGGAAGTGGACCGAGGCCACCGCACCCCCTTCGAGTACGCCGTTGACGGCGATCTGGTCCGGCACGTCCATCCGCGCCGGCTCGCCGGTCACCTCGTTGCGCACCTTCGGGCGGCGGGTCGCCATCGTGGCGCCGAGGTCGGTGAACTCGCCGAGCACCATGGTGACGGCGTCGATGGTGTGGCCGAAGGGGATGGTGAGGAGGGAGCCGCCGTTGGCCCGGTCGAGGAGGTAGGCGCCGCCCGGCTCGAACTCCGCTCCCCAGCGGCGCCCGGAGGCGACGATGCTGGTGGACAGGACCTCGCCCACGTACCCGTCGGCGATCAGGTCCCGTACGTAGCGGATCGGCGGCGCGGAGCGGGCCTGGAGGCCGACGAAGGTGCGGACGCCCCTGGTCTCGGCGACGGCGGCCAGTTCCTCGGTCTCGGCGAGGCCGTTGCCCAGCGGCCATTCGCTGAGCACCATCTTCCCGGCGTCGAGGGCTGCCAGGGCCAGTTCGCGGTGGTGCGGGACCTTCACGGCGACGACGACGAGATCCACCTCGTCGCGCCGTACGAGTTCCGCGGCGCTGCCGAAGGCCAGCGGAATGCCGTACTTCTCCCCCGCGGCCCGCGCCGACCGCGGTGTACTGGCGGACAGGGCGCGGACCTCGAACCCCGGCACGGCGGCGAGCGCGGGCAGGTGCGCGCGGGCGGCCCAGCCGCCGGAGGCGCTGAGGCCGATGATGCCGACGCCGATCGGGGCGGTGGGGGCGTGCGAGGGCATGGCGGAGTCCTTTCACCGGGGTACGGGCGGTGCCGCACCGGGTCGAGCGGTGATCACGACGGTAACCCATGTTCGCGCCAAAGTGAACATACCCTTCGACGGCGGCCCCGGTGAGCAATACTGGGCGCATGGCCAGCCGTACGTCCTCCCCGCTGCTCCACCCCGACGAGCGGGACTTCGACCTGTTCACCGTCATGAGCGCACTCACCGACCCGGTCCGGCTGAGCATCGTCCTCAGGCTCGCCGACGAGCCGGCGGTGCCCTGCGGCACCTTCGACCTGCCCATCGCCAAGTCCGCCCTCAGCCGGCACTTGCGGGTACTGCGCGAGGCGGGCGTCATCAGCCAGCGCGACGAAGGCACCCGGCGGGTCAACTCCCTGCGCACACAGGAGCTGGACCGGCGTTTTCCCGGCCTGCTCGCCCTCGTACTGAAGGAAGGCGCCAAGAAGGAGTACGCCCGGCGTGACATGCCGCAGCCGGTACCCGCCTGACCGCATCACCCGTTCCCGAACGCCGCGCCGCGCCCCCTTCCGCCGGGACGCGGCGCTTTTTCGCTTGCTGTTCCTAGGGCCCCTAGGGTAAACCTATGACCCCTAGGAACAGCGAGGAGGGCACATGGCGCGGGCCGGACTGACGACAGAGCGGGTGACGAGCGCGGGCGCCGAGCTGGCGGACGAGGTCGGACTCGACCGGGTGACCATGTCGCAGCTGGCGCGACGGCTCGGCGTCAAGGACGCGAGCCTGTACACGCACGTGCGCGGCCTGGAGGACCTGCGCGGACGGATCGCGCTGCTGGCGGCGGACGAGAAGACCATCCGCATCGCGGAGGCGACCGCCGGGCGCGCGGGCAAGGAAGCGCTGGTCGCGTTCGCCAACGCCTGGCGGGAGTACGCCCATCGGCATCCGGGCCGCTATATGGCGACACAGACGCCGATCCCCATCGACCCCGAGCTGGCCGCGCAGGCGCCCGGCCCGCGGCGCGCGGTCGAGCTGACGTACGGCATGCTGCGCGGCTACGGCCTGGCCGAACCCGATCTGACCGACGCGGTCCGGCTGTTGCGCAGCACGTTCCACGGCTTCGTCGCCCTGGAGGCCGCCGGCGGGTTCGCGCACGAGCGTTCACCGCAGCGGTCCTGGGACCGCACCCTCGACGCCCTGCACGCCCTCCTGGAGCACTGGCCCTCGTCCCGAGAAGGAGACTCCGCATGACCGGCCCGACCATTGGCAGCCTGCGCGTGAACGGCGCGACCCTGCACTACGAGGTGCGCGGCCGGGGCCCGCTCCTGCTGCTGATACCCGGCGGCACGGGCGGCGCGGCAGCCTTCGACGGGATCGCCGACGACCTGGCCGCCACGTACACCGTCGCGGCCTACGGCCCGCGGGGCATGTCCCGGAGCCCGCTGGACGACCCGGAGGCGGAGCAGCGGGTCGCCGAACACGCCGACGACGCGCTGCGGATGCTGGACCTGCTGTCGCCCGGTGAACCGGCCCGGGTGTTCGGTGCCAGTTCGGGCGCCATCGCCGCCCTGCACCTGCTCACCGCCCACCCCGAACGCGTCGAGCGCGTCGTGGCGCACGAGCCGCCGGTGGTGGAGGTCCTGCCGGACGCCCCCGCGCACCGCGCACTCGTCGCGCGTGTGCGGGAGACGTTCCGTACGCAGGGGCTCATGCCGGCGATGGCCGTGTTCGCCGCGGGGCTGAAGGAGGACGGCGGCAGCCCCGAGCCGGCGCCCGCGCTTCCGCCGCAGGCCGCGGCGCGGGCCGAGCGGACGCTGGGCGACCTGCCGTACTTCATCGGCCGCATCGTCCCCGGCTTCATGTCCTACGTCCCGGATCTCGACCGGCTGCAAGCGCTGTCGGACCGGCTCGTACTCGCCTGCGGCCGGGACTCGCGCGGGGAGCTGCCCCACCGTACGGCTGCCTTCCTGGCCGAGCGGTTCGGTACGGAGCTGCGGCACTTTCCCGGCGGGCACATCGGACTGACCACTCATCCCGCCGAGTTCGGTGAGGCCCTCGGGAAGGCTCTCCGCGCGTAGCCGCCGGGCGAGGGCAGCGGCCAATGGGCGCTCCCCCTCCCGGCGTTGGCCGGCAGGGGGAGCGCGGGAGCCTTCTCCGTACGGATGTCCGCGGCGGGGCTGACGTCAGCCGTCCGCGCACAGGCCTGTGCGGAGCTTTCGGAGGGTACGGGCCAGCAGCCGGGACACGTGCATCTGGGAGATGCCGAGCGCCTCCCCTATCTTCGACTGGGTCATTTCGCGGCCGAACCGCATTTCGATGATCTGGCGCTCCCGCTCGTCCAGTTCCTGGATCAGCGGGGCGAGGGCGTGCAGGTTCTCGACGGTCTCGATGGCCGGGTCGGCCTCGCCCATGGTGTCGGCCACCGTACGGGCCTTGCCGTTCACGGAGCCGTCGTCCGACTGCTCGTTGGGCGAGTCCAGGGAGCCGGCGGCGTAACCGTTGGCGGCGATGAGGCCGTCCAGGACCTCTTCCTCGGTGATCTCCAAGTGGGCGGCCAGGTCCTTGACCGTGGGGTCGCGGTCGAGGGTGCCGGCGAGCTGCTCCTTGGCCTTGGCGATGTCGACCCGCAGTTCCTGGAGCCGGCGCGGCACGTGCACCGCCCAGCTGGTGTCGCGGAAGAAGCGCTTGATCTCACCGACGATGTACGGGACCGCGAAAGAGGTGAACTCCACCTCGCGGGACAGGTCGAACCGGTCGATCGCCTTGATGAGACCGATCGTGCCGACCTGGATGATGTCTTCCATCTCACCGCTGCCGCGGTTGCGGAACCGGCCGGCGGCGAACCGCACCAGCGACAGGTTCATCTCGATGAGCGTATTGCGGGCGTACTGGTATTCGTGCGTGCCCTCTTCGAGGACCTGGAGCCGGTCGAAGAACAGCTTCGACAGCTCGCGTGCGTCCCTGGGGGCGATCTTTCCCGCGTCCTCGACCCACGGCAGTCCTTCGGCAACGCCCGCTGCCCCGCCCGCCGGCCGGGCCGTGTCGGCCGCCTGGTCGAGCTCCACAGTCTGCACTGCTGCCGTTGTCATGACTCGCCCTTTCCTGTGTCGATGACGGTGCGTAGGAGCGCGTTCCCCGATCGACACCTCCCATTCCCCACAGATCAAAAACAGTCGTCACAGATGGTTGACGTGGCGACGAGTTCTGGCCAAGGGACGGCAGTCGAGCGGCCGTTGCACGAGCCCCGCAATGGGGACAAAACCACACGAGACGCTGTGAAGCGGACGCGCAGTCGTTCTCCGTCGGGCCCCTTCACGGGCGGAGCGTCGTCGGCCGCGGTGCCTGCGGGGGTGTCCCGTCGAACGCGTCCGCCGGGATGTTGGGCATGGCCTGGCTGGATATCCGGTACCGGCCTTCGAGGGGTTCCCCGGCCCGGGTCACGTGGACGGTGAGCGGGCCGGCCCATTCGTAGCCGTGTTCCGCGGCGTGCCGGGCCAGGACGTCGGTCAGCTCCTGGCCGACCTGTGCTTCCCGCTCGCCGAGTTGCTCGTGTACGGCGGGGGCGAGTTCCACTTTGTAGGCGTTGGGGACCAGCACCCGGTCCTTGCCGGCCACCACGGCGTGGCCGTCGCATTCGCGTCGCAGGTCGTCGCACAGCTCGACCGGGTCGTTGCCGAGCACCTTGTCGACCAGCGCACTTTCCCAGTGCTCCACCGTCTTTTCCATGCGCGTGAGCAATCCCATGCCGGCCGGGTGCCCGGTTCGCGGTGTCCCATTCGGCGCGCTGGGCAGCGGCGGGCGACGACCCGCGGTACGCGTGGTTCCCCGTACCGGTTACGGGTGTCGGTCCTCCGGCGGGGCGGGGGCCGCGGGCGCGGGCGGAGCCGCCGGGGCGGCGAACGGCGGCGGTTCCTCGGTCGTGGGTGACGTCGGACGGGCGGGCTGCGGAACGGCCGGAGCCGGCGGCGGCGCCGGGGCCGCGGGCGCGGCCGGGCGGGGCGGAGCAGGGATGCGGAGCTCGTCTTTTCGGTTCTCATGGGATGTGGACATGGTGTTTCCCTTTCCGGGTGTCGGGTCGGAGCGGTCGGGTGTACGGCGCGGACCGGGCCGGCGGGTCCGCGGCGGCGCGCCTGACGGGTGCGCCGCCGGTGTCCGCTACTGCGTGACGCGGCGGGCGAACGAGCGCATGGCGAGCCACACGAAGCCCGCCGCGCCCACGAGGAGGGCCAGGAGGAAGGCCCAGGACGGCATGTGGCCGACCTGGGGTGTGAGGACGGCCCGCAGTCCCTCGTTCATGTAGACCATCGGATTGAAGAGAACGGCGATCTGCAGCCAGGGCGTGCCGTCCAGCGAGGACCACGGGAAGTAGACGCAGCCGAGCATCATCGCGGGGAACATCACGAGGGTGAAGAGCACCTGGATCTGGCGCGGGTCGATCCGGGTGGCCAGGTACATGCCGATCGCGGCGGCCAGTACCGCGCCCGCCAGCAGGACGAAGACCAGCATCGGCCAGTCGGCGACCGACACGGCGGGCGCCTGGCCCTGCGCGTGCACCAGCAGCACCACCGGGAAGACCAGGAGGCCGGCGACCAGGCCCTCGACGACGGCGGAGAGGATCTTCTGCAGCCCGAGCACCCGGACGGACACCGGCGCCAGCGCCCGGTCCTCGATGGCGCCGGGCCCGGACAACTCCATGACCAGCGGGAAGGTGACGGCGGCCATCGCCTGCAAAACCATGGAGGAGCCCACCAGCCCCGGCACCATGATGGTCGAGAACGCCTCTCCCCCGGGCCCGGCCCCGCCGCCCACCTTCGGCAGCACATAGGCGAAGACGAAGACGAACAGCAGCGGCTGGATGACGATGCGTACGGCGCTCATCACGAAGTTGCGGCGCAGCACCCGGGCGTCGCGCGCCATCATGGCCGCGAAGGTGTGCAGGGCCCGGCTCCGGACGGCCGGGGCCTTGGTCAGTACGGTGGTGGTCATTCGCGGAACTCCCGTCCGGTCAGGGTCAGGAACACGGTTTCCAGGCTGGGGCTGATCTGGGACGCGTCGAGGACGGTGAGCCCGGCCTTGGCGGCCAGCGCGACCAGGTCGCTGAGCACGCCGTCGGCGTCCGTGGCGAAGACCCGTACCTGTCCGTCCGCGGCCTCCACCCGGTCGGCGCGCGCCATCGCGTGCACCGCGGCGAGGTCGAAGTCGCCGCCCTCGTAGACGACGGTGACGACGGTCTCCGCGCCGATCGAGTCGCGCAGCGCCTTGGCGCTGTCGCAGGCCAGCACCCGGCCGTGGTCGATCACGGCCAGCCGGTCGCACAGCGTCTCGGCCTCTTCCATGTGGTGCGTGGTGAGCAGGATGGTCTGCCCGTCGGCCTGGAGTCCGCGCAGGATGTCCCACAGGTGGAGGCGGGACTGCGGGTCGAGCCCGGCCGTCGGCTCGTCGAGGAAGAGCACGTCGGGACGGTGGACCAGGGCCCGCGCGATCATGACGCGTTTGAGCTGTCCGCCGGAGAGTTCGAAGACCCGCGCCCGCGCGCGGTCGGTCAGTCCGAAGAGTCCGAGCAGGTCCTGGGCCCGGGCGCGGGCGTCGCGGCGGCCGAGGCCGAAGTACCGGCCGCGGAACTCCAGGTTCTCGGCCACGGTCAGCTCGATGTCGAGGGTGTTGTCCTGCGCCGCCACGCCGATGCGCCGTTTGACCGCCACCGGGTCGGCGGCCACGTCCAGACCGCAGATCTCGGCCCGGCCCGCCGACGGGCGGACCATCGTGGTCAGCATGCCGATGGTCGTGGACTTGCCGGCGCCGTTCGGGCCGAGCAGCCCGAAGAACTCTCCTTTCGGCACGCTCAGTCCGAGGCCGCGCACGGCCTCCACCGCACCGCCCGGCCCTGGGTAACTCTTGCGCAGGCCGTCGGCGTGGATCGCCAGATTGCCGGACATCCGGGCACCTTCCTGTTGTCGCCGCCCGCTCGGTGCGGGACGTGTTCCGGTGGAATGGGTCATGGCGTCGTCGGGCTCGTGTCCCGGTGCGGGCCGCCTGCCGCCCGGCCGGCCCCGGGCGGGTCCATCCGGAGCCGGCCGATCTTCATCGCGGGTTCCGCCGCTACCTGTCGCAGTACGCCGGTCAGCTGGGCGGCGAGCACCTCCACGGTCCGCCGTTCGAACAGGTCGGCGCTGTACCAGATGACGCCCTCCACACCGGCCGGCCCGCCGCCGGGTGCCCGCAGTTCGCGCAGGGTGACGGCCAGTTCGCCGCGGGCGGCGCCGCGGTTGCGGTGGGCGGGCTGCAGCGGCTCCGCCGTCAGGCCGGGCAGGTTCCAGGGCGGTTCCGGCAGGTTCTCCATGCCGATGATCATCTGGAACGGCCGGTGCCCGAGGCGTTCCTCGACGGGCTGGGAGGGCAGGTCCTCGTGGGCGTACGCGGCGAGGTCGGCCCGGCGTACCCGGCGGACGAGGTCGGCGAAGGCCGGGTCGCCGCCCGCGTCGGCGCGGAGCACCAGGTGGTTGGCGAACAGGCCGACGACGTCGCTCGTCGCGTCGTCGGCGCGACCGGCGGAGACGGTGCCCATCGGGACGTTCGCGGCGCCGCGCCGCGCCCACAGGGCGGCGACCGCCGCCCGCAGCACCATGAACAGGGTGGCCCGTTCGCGCCGGGCGGTCTCCAGCAGGGCCCGGTGCCCGGCCTCGTCCACCGTGAAGGTGACCTTGCCGCCCCGGCCGGTGGGCGGGTCCGGCGGCGTCCGGTCCCAGCCGAGCAGAGGCTGTTCCGGCAGGTCGGCGAGGACGCCGGTCCAGTACGCGAGGCGGCGGCCGAACGGGCTGTCCGGGTCGTCCAGGCGGGCCAGCTGGGCCTGCTGCCGTACGGCGAAGTCGGCGTACTGGAAGGGCAGCGGCGCCCACCCGGGTTCGCCGCCGGCCGCCCGCGCGGCGTAGGTGGTGGACAGGTCGCGGGCGATCAGCCCGGTGGACCAGCCGTCCGCGGCGATGTGGTGCACGACGATCTGGAGCACGTGGTCGTCGGGCGCCAGGGTGAAGAGAGCGGCCCGGCAAGGCGGTCCGGCGGCGAGGTCGAAGGGGCGGGCGTGGGCGGCCTCCAGTGCCGCGGGCAGCTCGTCCTCGGTGACGGGTACGGCGGCGAGCGGCGTCGGGGCGGGCTCGGTGATCACCTGGCCGTCCGGCTCCGAGAAGCGGGTGCGCAGGGACTCGTGCCGGGCGAGTACGTCGTTCCAGGCCGCTTCCAGGGCGTCCGGCCGCAGCGGGCCGCGGAGCCGGACCGTCAGCGGGATGTTGTACCTGGTCTCGCCGGAGAGCATCGAACGCTGGCCGGGCGTCAACGGGATGACGTCGGGGCGCGGTCCGGCGGCCGGTGCGGGCTGCGGGCCGGCGTCGGCCAGCCGGGCGGCCAGGGCCGCCGGGGACGGCGCCTCGAACAGCGTCCGCACTTCCAGGTTCCTGCCGAGGACGGCCTGGATCCGGCCGGTGAGCCGGACCGCCAGCAGCGAGTCGCCGCCGAGGTCGAAGAACCCGTCCTCCGCGCCGGCCCGGGGCACGCCCAGGACCTCGGCGAACAGGGAGCACAGGATCTCCTCCACGGGCGAGTTCGGGCCGCGTCCGCGGTAGCCCGCCGGGAGGTCGGGGGCAGGCAGGGCGGCCCGGTCGACCTTGCCGTTGCCGGTCAGCGGCAGTTCGTCCAGCACCACCGTCGCCGAGGGCACCATGTAGTCCGGCAGCCGCTCGGCAGCGAAGTCCCGTACGCCCGACGCGTCCCCGATCACGTAGGCGACCAGCCGCTTGTCGCCGGGCCGGTCCTCCCGCGCCAGCACCGCGACCTGCTCCACACCCGGGCACCGGGCGAGCACCGCCTCGACCTCCGCCGGTTCGATCCGGAACCCGCGGATCTTCGCCTGGTCGTCGGCCCGTCCGAGGAAGACCAGTTCGCCATCGTGATTCCAGCGCACCAGGTCGCCGGTGCGGTACATCCGCCCGCCGCCGTACGGGCACGCCACGAACCGCTCGGCGGTCGGTGCCGGACGTCCCAGGTAGCCACGGGCGACGCCCTGCCCGGCGATGTACAGCTCGCCGGGGACCTCGGGCGGGACCGGCCGGAGCGCGGGGTCCAGGACGTACACCCGCACCCCCTCGCGCGGGCCGCCGATCGGGAGGACGGCCGGAGCCGGTGTGCCGGGACGGACGGAGAAGGCCGTGGCGCACAGGGTGGTCTCGGTCGGCCCGTACAGGTGGCCGACGCTGATGTCGGGACAGGCGTCCCGGACGCTCGCGACGGCCTCGGCCGGTACCACGTCCCCACCGGTCAGCACGTGGCGCAGGCCCGCGAAGCACTCGGGGGTCTCCTGCGCGAGGACGCGGAACAGCCCGGCCGTCAGGTGCACGGCGGTCAGCGCGTGGTCGGTGACCAGGCGGGCCAGCGCCTTTGCGGTGAGGTCCGCCGGGGGCGCGATCACCACCCGCCCGCCGTTGAGGAGCGGCACCCACAGTTCGAGGGTGGACGCGTCGAAGGTGTGCGGGGCGTGGAAGAGGACGCGTCCGGTGGCGATGCCGTCCCAGCAGGCGTCCAGGGCGAGGGCGGTGACGTTGCCGTGGGTGGCGACGACGCCCTTGGGGGTCCCGGTCGAACCGGAGGTGTACATCACGTACAGGCCGGAGTCCGGTGTCACCGGGGCCGTGGACGGGGTGCAGGCACCGTGCCGCAGCGCTTCCTCGACGTCCGCCTCCGTCAGGACCGCGGCGGGTGCGGCGTCGTCGAGCAGGGCCCGTACCCGCTTGGCCGGCAGCGCGGTGTCCACCGGTACGGCCACCGCGCCCGCCTTGGCGATGCCCAGCAGCGCCACGACGAGTCCGGGCGAGCGGGCGAGGGTGACCACCACCCGGTCCCCCGGCCGGGTACCGGTCGTGCGCAGGTGGCGGGCGACCTGATCGGCCTGCGCGTCCAGGCGGCCGTACGTCAGGGCCGTCTCCCCGGACACCACCGCGACGTCGTCCGCGTGCTGCTGGACGACCTGCGCGAAGAGTGCGGGAACGGTCGTCGGCGCGGCTCCCGGGGCGCCGGTGTTGACGCCGTGCAGCAGGCGGTCGCGTTCGCCGTCGACGAGGACGTCGATGTCGCCTGCCGTGACGTCCGGGTCGGCCGCGAGCTGCTCCAGGATTCCGACGAACCGGGCGGCGAGCAGCTCCGCGCTGCGGCGGCCGATCAGCTCCGGGCGGTGCGTCAGCAGGAACAGCAGCTCGGGGCCCGGGAAGACGGCCAGGCTGAGGGGGTAGTGGCTGACGTTGTGCGCGCGTACAGGAGTGAGCTTCAGCGGCGGCCCGTCCTCCTCCGCCAGCGCGCCGCGCGGGAAGCTCTCGTAGACCAGCAGGCTGTCGAACTCGGCTCCGGGCCCGCCGGCCCGCTGGATCTCGCTGAGCCCCAGGTACTGG
Organism: Streptomyces sp. NPDC018019; assembly: GCF_044327805.1. NCBI lineage: Bacteria > Bacillati > Actinomycetota > Actinomycetes > Kitasatosporales > Streptomycetaceae > Streptomyces > Streptomyces sp. NPDC018019. The sequence goes on from NZ_JBIRGD010000024.1 coordinate 86,773, forward strand.
TGCGGGATGAGCGCACCCTGCCGGGTCTGCACGTCGGCGAGCAGTTCGGACACCGGCCGGCCGGCCGGCAAGGGCACCCGTACCGGAATGGTGTTGATGAAGAGTCCGAGCATGCTCTCGACACCGCGCAGTTCGGCGGGGCGGGCCGCGACCGTCGCGCCGAACACCACCTCGTCCCGGCCCAGCAGGCGGCCCAGGAGGAGCGCCCAGGCGCCCTGGACGAAGGTGTTGGGGGTCAGGCCGGAGCGCCGGGCCAGTTCGGTGAGCGCTTCGGTGGCCGGCCGGTCCAGCTTCGCGGACACCTGCTCGTGTCCGGCGGAGGGCGCCGGGCGGCTCGCCGCCGGGGCCAGCAGCGTCGGTTCGCGCAGCCCGGCGAGGTCGGCCCGCCATGCGGCGCGGGCCGTCTCCTTGTCCTGGGCGCCCAGCCAGCCGAGGTAGTCGCGGTAGGGCGGGGCGGGCGGCAGGCCGGACGGGTCGCCGCCCGCCTCGTAGAGGGTCCACAGCTCGTGCTGGAGCGTCGGCAGCGACCAGCCGTCCATCAGGATGTGGTGGTTCGTGCAGACCATCCGGTGCCGGCCGGGCCCCAGGCGCAGCAGCATCAGCCGGAGCAGCGGCGGTACGGCGAGGTCGAACCTGCGCACCCGGTCCTCGTGCGCCAGCCGCTCCGCCTCCGCGAGGGCGGCCTCCGGCGGGCGGTCGCTCAGGTCGACGTCCCGCCAGGGCAGCTCCACCCGTGCCGGGATGACCTGTACGGGCTGTTCGAGGCCCGGTGGCTGGCGGAAGCAGGCCCGCAGGGTGGCGTGCCGGGCGACCAGCGCCTGCCAGGACGCGCGCAGTGCGGCCGGGTCGAGGTCCCCTTCGATGTCCACGGCGTCCTGGACCACGTAGGCGTCCTCGCCCCGTTCGTCGTAGAGGGAGTGGAACAGCAGTCCCTCCTGGAGCGGGGTCAGCGGCCACACGTCCTCTATGCGGCGTTCCACGGCATACCTCCCGTACCCGGTATTGCGTTGAAGTCGTCCTCAAGGGCCTCCAGCTGACCGAGCGTCAGCTCGACCAGCGGCAGGTCCGAGGGGGTCAGGCCGCCCGCGTGCGGGGCCTCTCCGAGTGCGGCCAGCCCGGCCAGCAGGGCGATCCAGCGGTCCGCCAGGCACTCGGCCCCGTTCTCGGACAGGGTCCCGTCCAGCCACGACACCAGCAGCACCAGCTCCGGGCCGGTGTCGCCGTCGCGGACCAGGCCGCCGAACTCCAGCGCGTGCAGGGCGGGCAGCCGCGGGTCGGCGTCGGCGCCCATGGCGCGGGGGCCGGCCGGCTGCCAGTCGCCGGTGTCCGGGCCCGCGACGGCGAACCGGCCCAGGTAGTTGAAGCCGGCCGACGGCGCGGGCAGACCGTCCCCGTACGGCTGCGCGGCCTGTTCCTTGACCCGTTTGAGCAGCCGGTCGGCGGCCGGGCCGCCCGCGCGCACCTCGTCGAAGTCGGTGACGCCCGCGTCCAGGCGGACCGGGCGCAGGGTGGTGAACCAGCCCACCGTGCGCGACAGGTCCAGGCCGCCGTCCCGGCCGTGGCCTTCGATGTCCAGGACGGCCGGGCCGGGCCGGTCCTCGGTGAGGGCCGCGGTGAGCGCGGCGAGCAGCACGTCGCCGGTCGTGGCGTGGTAGGCGGCGGGGACGGTGGTCAGCACCGCGGACGCGGTCCGGGCGGGCACGGTGAAGGTGCGCTGCCGCATCTGTCCTTCGGTGCCCTGGACCGTTCCGGCGGCCCGGGGCCGGTGGGCCGCCGCCGCTTGCCGGGCGTACGTGCGGAACGCGGCGGCGACCGGCGCCAGTCCGGCGTCCGGCTCGGCCCAGGCCGCCGCGAGGTCCGGCAGCAGGATGCGCCAGGACACCGCGTCGAAGACCAGGTGGTGGACGACGATCACGAGCCGTCCGGACCGCCCGCTGCCCCGGTCGAACCAGACCGCCCGCAGGGTGGCGCCGGTCCGCGGGTCGAGCCGGCCGGACGCCGCCCGCGCCTCCGCGTCGATCAGGTCCTCGAACGCCTCGCCCGTCAGCCCCCCGGCGTCCACGCGCCGGACCCGGTCCGGTACGGGTGCCGCGTCCCCGACTTCGAGGTACGGTTCCGCGCCGTCCGGGACGACCAGGCGGGCCCGCAGCATGGCGTGGTGGTCCACGACCTTCTCGACGGCCCGGGTCAGCCGGTCCAGCCCGGCCCGCGCCGGTACCCGTACGACGGTCCACTGCGCGAACCGGGCGGCCAGTGCCTCCGGCCCGCCGCGTGCCGCCAGTTCCCGCATGATCGGGGTGAGCGGGACGACGCCGTTGCCGTCCTCGTGCCGGACCTCGTCCGCCGTCATGGGCTGGGCGATCGCGGCGAGCGCTTCCGGCGTCTTGTGCTGGAAGACGTCCGCCGCGCTGATCCGGTACCCGGCCTTGGCGGCGCGGGCGACGAGCAGCAGGGAGATGATGCTGTCGCCGCCGAGTTCGAAGAATCCGGCGTCCGCGGCGACGGGAACGGACGGGCCCGTGTCCGCGTCCGGCGTCCCGATGCCGAGGAGTTCCGCGAAGAGGTGGCAAAACAGTGTCTCCAGCGGGGTGCGCGGGGCGCGCCCCGCGGAGGCCGCCGCGTAGTCGGGGGCGGGCAGGGCGGCCCGGTCGACCTTGCCGTTGGCGGTCAGCGGCAGCTCGTCCAGTACCACCGTGGCCGACGGCACCATGTAGTCGGGCAGCCGCTCGGCAGCGAAGTCCCGTACGCCCGAGGCGTCCCCGACGACGTACGCGACCAGCCGTTTGTCGCCGGGCCGGTCCTCCCGCGCCAGCACCGCGACCTGCTCCACACCCGGACACCGGGCGAGCACCGCCTCGACCTCCGCGAGTTCGATCCGGAAGCCCCGGACCTTCACCTGGTCGTCGGCCCGTCCGAGGAAGACCAGGTTGCCGTCCCGGTCCCAGCGCACCAGGTCGCCGGTGCGGTACATCCGCCCGCCGCCGTCGTACGGGCACGCCACGAACCGCTCGGCGGTCAGCGCGGCCCGCCCCAGGTAGCCGCGGGCGACGCCCTCCCCGGCGATGTACAGCTCACCGGGCACACCCACCGGGACGGGGCGCAGGAACCGGTCCAGGGCATGGACCCGGGTGCCGTCGCGCGGGCGGCCGATCGGCAGGACGGCCGGTGCTTCCGTACCGGGGGCGAGGGTGTGCGTGGTGGCGCAGAGGGTGGTCTCGGTCGGCCCGTACAAGTGGTGCAGCGTGACGTCCGGGCACGCTTCGGCGACCCGGGCGACGGCCTCGGCCGGGACCACGTCACCGCCGGTCAGCACATGCCGCAGGCCCGCGAAGCACTCGGGGGTCTCCTGCGCCAGCGCCCGGAACAGCCCGGCCGTGGCGTGTACCGACGTCACCTCGTGTGCCGCGACGAGCCCGGCGAGGGTCCCGCCGTCCATGTCCACGGCGGGCGCGACCACGACGCAGCCGCCGCCGAGGAGCGGCACCCACAGCTCGAAGACCGAGGCGTCGAAGGCGTGCGGCGCGTGGAACAGCACCCGGCCCGTTCCGATGTCCCCCCAGCACGCGTCGTTCGCCAGCACCGCCGCACCGCCGTGGGTGACCAGCACGCCCTTGGGCGTCCCGGTCGAGCCGGAGGTGTACATCACGTACAGGCCCGACTCCGGCGAGATCCGCACCGCGGGCGGCGACGCGGGGAAGCCGTCGAGCGCTTCGGCCGTCGGTACCTCGCTCACCACCAGCGCGGGGGCGGCGTCCGCCAGCAGGAACCGCACCCGCTCGGCCGGGTAGGCCGTGTCCACCGGTACGGCCACCGCGCCCGCCTTGGCGATCCCGAGCAGGACGGTCACCAGCTCGGCGCTCCGGGGCAGCAGCACCGCCACCCGGTCCCCCGCGCCGACCCCCTTCGCGTGCAGGTGGTGCGCGAACCGGTTCGCCTGCGCGTCGAGTTCCCGGTACGTACGGGTCAGCGCGCCGGACACGACGGCCGGCGCGTCCGGGCGGCGGGCCGCGGCCTGCGCGAACAGGCCGGGCACCGTCCGGTGGGCGGCACCGGTGCCGGACTCCCCGGCGTCCACCCCGGGCACGAGCCGCTGCCGCTCGCCGTCCAGCAGGATGTCGAGATCACCGACCCGGGCCCGGGAGTCGGCGGCGACCTGGCCGCACACGGCGACCAGCCGCTCGGCCAGGTCCCGCGCGGTCGCCGGGTCGAACAGGTCGGTGGCGTACTCCAGCAGGCCGTCGAGGCCGCCTCCGTCCGGCCGCTCCCGCAGTACCACCGAGAGGTCGAACTTCGAGCTGGTCAGCCCTACCGGGACGGTTTCGGCGCGCAGGCCGGGAGCCGCGAAGTCGGTACCCGGCGCGTTCTGGAGGGCGAAGGCGACCTGGAACAGCGGGTGCCGGGCCAGCGAGCGGACCGGGTTCAGCACGTCCACCAGGTGCTCGAAGGGCAGGTCCTGGTGGGCGTAGGCGGCCAGGTCGGTTTCGCGTACCCGCCGGACCAGTTCGGTGAAGGAGGGATTGCCGCCGACGTCGGTCCGCAGCACCAGGGTGTTGAGGAAGTTGCCGACGAGCCCGTCCAGCGTCTCGTCGGTACGGCCGGCGATGGGCGTGCCCAGCGGTACGTCCTCGGCCCCGCCGAGCCGCGACAACAGCATCACCACGGCGGCCTGCGCGACCATGAACAGCGTCGCGTCACATTCGCGCGCGATCTCCTGGAACCGCCGGTGCACGGCGGCGTCCACGGTGAACGGGAGCATCGCGCCCCGGTGGCTCGCCGTCGCGGGCCGGGGCCGGTCGCAGGGCAGTTCCAGCTCTTCCGGCAGGTCGGCGAGGGTACGGGTCCAGTGGTCGAGCTGCCGGCCGAACAGGCCGTCCGCGGTGTCCTGCGCCAGGATCTCGCGCTGCCAGAGGGTGAAGTCGGCGTACTGGACGGGCAGCGGTGCCCAGTCGGGCGCACGGCCGTCGGCCCGCGCCGCGTACGCCGCCGACAGGTCGCGCATCAGGACGCCCATGGACCAGCCGTCCGCGGCGATGTGGTGGACGACGATCAGCAGCACGTGGTCGGCCGGTGTGACCTCGAACAGCGTGACGCGCCACGGCAGTTCCGTCCCGAGCCGGAATCCGCGGGCGGCTTCGGCGGCCATGGCCGCGTCCAGCGCCTCGCCGGAGACGGCCGTCGTCTCGATCCGGGCCGGTACGGCCGCCAGGACTTCCTGGCGGGCGCTGCCGCTGTCATCGGGGTAGCGGGTGCGCAGCGTCTCGTGCCGCGCCACCACATCAGCCCAGGCAGCCTCCAGCGCCGCCACGTCCAAGTCGCCGGTCAGTCGCACGGCGAGCGGGATGTTGTTGGTCGCGCTCGGCCCTTCCAGGCTGTGCAGGAACCACATCCGCTGCTGGCCGAACGACAAGGGCATCGGGTCCGGACGCTCGGCCGGTACGAGGGCAGGTCGCACCGCCTCGAATTCGTCCAGGCGGCCCGCCAGCCCGGCCACCGTGGGCGCCTCGAACAACGCCCGTACCGAGATTTCCGCGCCCAGCGCAGCCCTGACCCGGCTCGCCAGCCGCGTCGCCAGCAGTGAATCGCCGCCGAGGTCGAAGAATCCGTCGTCGATGCCGACCTGTTCCAGGCCCAGCACCTCGGCGAACAGACGGCACAGGATCTGCTCCTGAGGAGTGCGCGGAGCGCGGTCGGAGGAGGCCGCCGCGTAGTCCGGCGCGGGCAGCGCGGCCCGGTCCACCTTGCCGTTGGCCGTCAGCGGCAGCGCGTCCAGCACCACCACCGCGGACGGAACCATGTACTCCGGCAACTGCTCCGCCGCGAAGTCCCGTATTCGTACGGCCTCGCCGACCAGGTAGGCCACCAGCCGCTTGTCCCCGGGCTGGTCCTCGCGCGCCAGCACCGCGACCTGCTCCACGCCAGGGCACCGCGCAAGCACGGCCTCGGTCTCGGCCAGTTCGATCCGGAAACCCCGGATCTTCACCTGGTCATCGGCCCGCCCGAGGAAGACGAGATTCCCCTCCCGGTCCCAGCGCACCAGGTCACCCGTCCGGTACATCCGCCCGCCGCCGTACGGGCACGCCACGAACCGCTCCGCGGTCAGCGCCGCACGGCCGAGGTATTCCCGGGCCACGCCCCGCCCCGCGATGTACAGCTCCCCGGCCACCCCCACCGGCACCGGACGCAAATAACCGTCCAGGACATAAACCCGCACGCCGTCCCGGGGCCCGCCGATCGGCAGGACGGACGGCACCTTCGACCCCGGCTCGACGGCGAACGTCGTCGCACACAGCGTGGTCTCCGTCGGACCGTACAGATGGCGCACCGTGATGCCGGGGCAGGCGTCCATGACGCCCGCGACGGCTTCGGCCGGGACCACATCGCCGCCGGTCAGGACGTGCTGGAGGTCGGCGAAGCAATCCGGGGTCTCCTGGGCGAGCACTCGGAACAGACCGGCCGTGACGTGTACGGCGGTGAGCGCGTGCTCGCCGATCAGGCGGGCCAGCGTGTGGCCGTCGAGATCAATTTCCGGCGCCACCACCACGCACCCGCCGTTCAGCAACGGCACCCACAGCTCGAACGTCGAGGCATCGAAGGCGTGCGGCGCATGGAACAGCACACGGCCCGTCCCTAACTCACCCCAGCAGGAATCCAGCGCCAGACCCGCGACACCGCCGTGCGTGGCCACCACACCCTTGGGCGTCCCGGTCGAACCCGAGGTGTACATCACGTACAGGCCGGACTCCGGCAGTACCTCCACCGGCAGCGGATCGGATGAGAAGTCCCGCAGGGCCTCGTCCACTTCGGTACCGCCCACCACCAGCGCCGGTGCGGAATCCTCCAGCAGCCACCGCACCCGCTCCGCCGGATACGACGTATCCACCGGCACGAACACCGCCCCCGCCTTCGCGACACCGAGCAGCGCAACGACCAGCTCGGCCGACCGGGAAAGCGTCACCCCCACCCGGGCGCCAGGCACCACCCCCCTGGCGTGCAGATACCGGGCGAACCGGTTCGCCCGCCCCTCCAGTTCCCCGTACGTCAGGGAACCCTCGGCCGATACCACCGCCGTCTCGTGTGCGTACCGGCGCGCGGTCCGTGCGAAGAGGGCGGGAACGGTGGTCGGCGCAGCCCCCGGGGCGCCGGTGTTCACGCCGTGCAGCAGCCGGTCGCGTTCGCCGTCGACCAGGACGTCCAGGTCGCCGATCCGGGTGCCGGGGCCGGCCGCCAGCCGGCCGAGTATCCCGACCAGGCGCCGGGCCAGGAGTTCCGCGTCGGCGCGGGTGAACAGGTCGGGGCGGTAGGTGAGCCGGAACCGCTCGGCCATCGCGGTGAACGTCAGCGGGTAGTGCGCGGCGTCCCGGCCGCCGACGCTCGCCAGCTCCAGGTCCCCGGACACCGACCGCGCGGCCGTCCCGGTCAGGTCGAGCAGGTCGACGGGGTAGTTCTGGAAGACGGTCAGGGTGTCGAAGAGGGTACGGGTCCCGGCGATGCCCTGGACCTCGGCCAGGCTCAGGTGCTCGTGCGGCAGCAGCGCCGCCTGGGCGTCCTGGAGCCGGGTGAGCAGCTGGGCGACGGTGTCGGTGGCCGACCAGCGGGCCCGTACCGGCAGCGTGTTGATGAACAGGCCGACGGTGGTGTCGATGCCCGGGATCTCCGGCGGGCGCCCGGCCGTGGTCCCCCCGAAGACCACGTCGTCGCGGCCGGTCAGCGCGCCGAGCAGCACGGCCCAGGCGCCCCGCATCACGGTGCTGAGGGTGACGCCCTGGCGGCGCGCCAGCCCGGCGAGCGCCGTCACCAGCGGGCCGGGCAGTTCGACCCGGACCTCGTCGGGGTCGACCGGCGCCCGGTTGCCGGTCTCCGGCGCCACGAGGGTCGGCTGTGCGCCGTCGAGCGCCCGCCGCCATGCCTCGGCGGCGGCCGTGCCGTCGCGCCGGGCCAGCCAGGCGAGGTAGCTGCGGTACGGGGTGACCGGCGGCAGGGCGCGTTCGTCGCCGCCGTTGCGGTACAGCTCGACCAGTTCGTCGGCGACGATCGAGGTGGACCAGCCGTCGCACAGGATGTGGTGGACGGTCAGCACGACGCGGGTGCGGGTGTCGCTCACGCGGATGGCGGTGAGCCGCAGCAGCGGCGGCGCCGCGAGGTCGAAGCGCCGGGTCCACTCCACGCGCACCGCCTCGTCCAGGGCGGCGTCCCGGCGGCCGGCCGGTACGGTGCGCAGGTCCAGCTCCTGCCACGGAAGCTCGGTCTGCTGCGGGATGACCTGCACCGTCTCGCCGGACTTCAGGGTGCGGAACCCCGCCCTGAGCGTCGGGTGCCTGCGCAGCAGCGCGTGTCCCGCCGACCTGAGGGCGTCCGTGTCGAGGCGGCCGTCGAGGTCCAGGACCACCTGGCCCCGGTAGATGTCCGTGGCCTCGGCGTCGTACAGGGCGTGGAACAGCATGCCCTTCTGCATCGGCGCGAGCGGCCATACGTCGGCCAGTCCGGGCTTGCTCACGGCTACTTTCCCCATTCCGTTTCGAGCTGGTCGATGTCGTCCTGCGTGAGGGAGATGAGATCGAGGTCCGACGGGGTGCGGCCGCCCGCGTCGCCCTGCCCGGCGCACGCCGCCAGGGCCTCGGCGGCCCGGGACCACGCCTGGCCGAGGCGCCGCATGGCGGCCTCGGAGACCAGCGCCGGGTCCCAGGCCCAGTGCGCGGTCAGCCGGGGGCCGTCGGCGGTGTCCACGGTGCGGGCGTCGAGGTCCACGGGGTGCGTGCGGACGCCTTCGGGCGGGTGGGCGTCGCCGGTGGCGGTCCAGGCGGTGGCCGCCTCCGGCCGGGCCGCGGCGGGGACGCGGCCGAGGTAGTTGAACAGAATCGGGGGTTCGGCGAGACCGGCCAGGGCTTCGGCCGTCCGCGGGTTCAGATGGCGGAGCAGACCGTGCCCGATGCCGTGCTCGGGCACCTCCCTGACCTGCTCCTTGACGCGTTTGAGTACGGTCCCGGCGTCGCGGGGGCCGGGCCCGTCCGCGCCCGGGTCGAGCCGGACCGGGTGAACGCTGGTGAACCAGCCGACCGTACGGGACAGATCGACGCCGGGTGCGAGGCCGCTCTCGCGGCCGTGCCGTTCGAGGTCGACCAGGACGGCGCCGGGCCGGCCGCGCCAGTCGGCGACCGCCAGCACCAGTACGGCGAGGAGCACTTCGGTGACGTCGGCGTGGAAGGCCGCCGGCACGGTGGTGAGCAGCGCCGTCGTGGTGCCGGGCGGCAGCGTCGTGCTCAGCTCGCCGGGTCCGCCCGGCCCCGTCGGCGGCTTCGGCAGGAGCGGGGCGGTGGGCGCGCCGGTCCGTTCCCAGAGCGGCAGTTCGGCGGCCCGGGCGGGGTCGTGGGCGGTCCGCCGCAGCAGTTCGGCCCAGCGGCGGAAGGACGTGGGGACCGGGGGCAGGGCCGGTTCGGTGCCCGCCCGGACCGCTTCGTGGGCGAGGGCCAGGTCGTCGAGGAGGATGCGCCAGGAGGCGCTGTCCACGCAGAGGTGGTGTGCGGCCAGGAAGAGCCGGCCGGGCCGGTGCGGACCGGCGTCGAACCACACGGCTTGCAGCACACTGCCGGTATACGGGTCCAGGCGGCCGGTCGCGGCGGCGCACTGCTCGCGGACGATCGCCGCCGTGACCTGTGCGGCCGGCCCGGGCAGCCGGACCGTACGCAGCAGGTTCGCCGCCGGTACGGCGCCCGGCGGCCGGACGCGCAGGCCGCAGGTGCCGTCGTCGGCACCGGTGTTGCTTTCCGGGCCGCCGCGGGGGTCGAGCTGGAGCCGCAGGGCGCCGTGGTGGTCGAGGACCGCCTGGAGAACGGTGGTGAGTTCCGCGCCGGTGAGGCCGGTCGGCGTCCACACCATGACGGTCTGGAACAGCGGCCCGGCCAGGGCGTTCCGGTCGGCCAGCTGACACATGACCGGGGTGAGGGGGACGGGGCCCGCGCTGTCGTCGTGGCGGGTCTCCTCCTCCGTGGCGGGCTGGGCGGCCAGGGCGAGGGCTTCCGGGGTCTTGTGCTGGAAGACGTCCGTCGCGCTGATCCGGTATCCCGCCCGGGCGGCGCGGGCGACGAGTTGCAGGGAGATGATGCTGTCGCCACCGAGTTCGAAGAAGTTCGCGTCCGCGCCTACGCCGGAGGAGAGGTCCGCGCCCCCGTCCGGGCCGGCCGGGTCCGCACCCGCGTCCATGGAGGCCGTCACGTGGACGTCCGCCGGGGCGCTCGCGTCGGCGTCCGCCGTCGTCAGGCCGAGGACTTGCGCGAAGAGGCGGCAGAACAGCGCTTCGAGCGGGGTACGGGGTGCCCGCCCCGCGGACGCGGCGGCGTAGTCGGGAGCGGGCAGCGCCGCCCGGTCCACCTTGCCGTTGCCGGTGATGGGCAGCGCGTCGAGGGGGACGACAGTGCCGGGGATCATGTAGTCGGGCAGCCGCTCGGCGGCGAAGTCCCGTACGCCCGACGCGTCCCCGACGACGTACGCGACCAGCCGTTTGTCGCCGGGCCGGTCCTCCCGTACGACGACGGCCGCCTGCTCCACGCCCGGGGCCTGCCCGAGAACGGCCTCGATCTCGGCGGGCTCGATGCGGAACCCCCGGACCTTCACCTGGTCGTCGGCGCGGCGGAGGAAGACCAGGTTGCCGTCCCGGTCCCAGCGCACCAGGTCGCCGGTGCGGTACATCCGGCCGCCGCCGTACGGGCACGCCACGAATCGCTCGGCGGTCAGCGCCGCGCGGCCGAGATAGCCGTGCGCGACACCGCACCCGGCCACGTACAGCTCCCCCGCCACGTCGGTCGGCACCGGGCGCAGGTGGGCGTCCAGCACGAAGACCCGTACGCCGTCGCGCGGGCCGCCGATCGGCAGGACGGGCGGTGCTTCCGTGCCGGGCCCGATGGCGTGGGTGGTGGCGCAGAGGGTGGTCTCGGTCGGCCCGTACAGGTGATGCAGCGTGACAGCCGGGCATGCCTCGGCGACCCGGGCGACGGCTTCGGCCGGGACCACGTCACCGCCGGTCAGCACATGCCGCAGGCCCGCGAAGCAGTCTGGGGCCTCCTGGGCCAGCACTCGGAAGAGCCCGGCGGTCACGTGCACCGCGGTCAGGCCGTACTCATCGGTCAACCGGGCCAGCGCCGCCCCGTCCAGGTCCACCGGCGGGGCCACCACCACGCAGCCGCCGTTGAGCAGCGGCACCCACAGCTCCAGGGTGGAGGCGTCGAAGGTGTGCGGGGCGTGGAAGAGGACACGTCCGGTGGCGACGCCTTCCCAGCAGGGATCGAGGGCGAGCGCGGCGACGTTCGCGTGCGTCGCCATGACGCCCTTGGGCGTCCCGGTCGAGCCGGAGGTGTACATCACGTACAGACCCGACTCCGGCGGCACGCGTACCGGCACCGGGACGGCCGGGAAGTGCCCCAGCGCCTCCGCCACTTCGGACCGCGTCATCACCAGTACGGGGGCGGCGTCCTCCAGCAGGAACCGCACCCGCTCGACCGGATAGTCCGTGTCCACCGGTACGGCCACCGCGCCCGCCTTGGCGATCCCGAGGAGCACGGTGACGAGTTCCGCCGAGCGGTCCAGCATCACCGCGACCCGGTCGCCGGTGGTGACGCCCTTCGCGTGCAGGTACCAGGCGCACCGGTTCGCCCCCGCGTCCAGCTCCCCGTAGGTCAGCGTGGTGTCCCCGGCCCGCACCGCGGGTGCCTGGGCGTGCCGGGCCACGATCCGCTCGAAGCGTTCCGTCACGGTCCCGCCCCGCGCGCCCGCCCGGTCCGGCGCCGCCGCGGAGGCGATCCGGGTCCGCTCGTCCTCGCCGAGCACGTCCACCTGACCGGCCCGTACGGCGGAGTCCGCGGTGACCTGGGCGAGCACTCGCAGCAGACGGGACACCAGGCCCTCGGCGGTGCCGCGGTCGAAGAGGTCGGTGGCGAACTCCAGGTAGCACTCCAGCCCCGCCGCGGCGCCCTCGGTGTCCCGGCGCTCCCACATCAGGACCGACAGGTCGAACTTCGAGGTGGACATCTCCACCGGCACCAGCCGGGATTCCAGCCCCGGGGCGTCGAAGTGCGTCTCGGGCGCGTTCTGGAGGGCGAAGGCGACCTGGAACAGCGGGTGCCGGGCCAGGGAGCGGACCGGGTTCAGTACCTCCACCAGGTGCTCGAAGGGCAGGTCCTGGTGGGCGTAGGCGGCGAGGTCGGTTTCGCGTACCCGCCGGACCAGTTCGGTGAAGGTGGGGTTGCCGCCGACGTCGGTCCGCAGCACCAGGGTGTTGAGGAAGTTGCCGACCAGGTCGTCCACGGCCTCGTCGGTACGGCCGGCGATGGGCGTGCCGAGCGGGATGTCGTCCCCGGCGCCGAGCCGGGACAGCAGCACCACCACGGCGGCCTGCGCGACCATGAACAGGGTGGCGTCGCAGTCGCGCGCGATCTCCAGCAGGCGCCGGTGCGCGGCGGCGTCCACCGTGAAGGGCAGGAACGCGCCCCGGTGGGTCGCCACCGGCGGACGCGGCCGGTCGAAGGGCAGTTTCAGGTGCTCGGGCAGCCCTGCCAACGCTTCGGACCAGAACGCCGCCTGCCGGCCGAACAGGCCGTCCTCGGCGTCCTGCGCGAGCAGTTCGCGCTGCCAGAGGGTGAAGTCGGCGTACTGGACGGGCAGCGGTGCCCAGTCGGGCGCGCGGCCGTCGGCCCGTGCCGCATAGGCGGTCGCCAGGTCGTCGGCCAGGACGCCCATGGACCAGCCGTCGGCGGCGATGTGGTGGACGACGATCAGCAGGACGTGGTCGGCCGGGGTCACCTCGAACAGCATGACGCGCCAGGGCAGTTCACGATCGATGTGGAAGCCCTCTTCGACGCCCGTTGCCAGCGCCCGTGCCACGTCACCTTCCGCGCCGAGCCGGACGATGGCGAGGTGTACGGACACCTCTGCCGCGTCCACGATGTCCTGGCGGGCGCTGTCCTGGCACTCGGGGTAGCGGGTGCGCAGCGTTTCATGCCGCGCCACCACATCGCCCCAAGCAGCCTCCAGCGCCGCCACGTCCAGATCCCCGGTCAGCCGTACGGCGAGCGGAATGTTGTTGGTCGCGCTCGGCCCTTCCAGGCTGTGCAGGAACCACATCCGCTGCTGGCCGAACGACAAGGGCATCGGGTCCGGACGCTCGGCCGGTACGAGGGCAGGTCGCACCGCCTCGAATTCGTCCAGGCGGCCCGCCAGCCCGGCCACCGTGGGCGCCTCGAACAACGCCCGCACCGAAAGCTCCGCCCCCAGGGCACCCCTGACCCGGCTCGCCAGCCGCGTCGCCAGCAGTGAATCGCCGCCGAGGTCGAAGAACCCGTCGTCGATGCCGACCTGTTCCAGGCCCAGCACCTCGGCGAACAGACGGCACAGGATCTGCTCCTGAGGAGTGCGCGGAGCGCGGTCGGAGGAGGCCGCCGCGTAGTCCGGCGCGGGCAGCGCGGCGCGGTCCACCTTGCCGTTGGCCGTCAGTGGAAGTTCGTCCAGCACCACCGTGGCCGAGGGCACCATGTAGTCCGGCAGCCGCTCGGCAGCGAAGTCCCGTACGCCCGTCGCGTCCCCGACCACGTAGGCGACCAGGCGTTTGTCGCCGGGCTGGTCCTCCCGTACGGACGCGGCCACCTGGGACACCCCGGGGCACCGGCCGAGCACGGCCTCGGCCTCGGCCAGTTCGATCCGGAAGCCCCGGATCTTCACCTGGTCGTCGGCCCGCCCGAGGAAGACGAGGTTCCCGTCCCGGTCCCAGCGCGCCAGGTCACCCGTCCGGTACATCCGCCCGCCGCCGTACGGGCAGGCGACGAACCGCTCCGCGGTCAGTGCGGCCCGCCCCAGATATCCGAGCGCCACACCGCGCCCGGCCACGTACAACTCCCCGGCCACGCCCACCGGCACCGGGCACAGAAACGCGTCGAGGACAAAGACGCGCAGACCGTCCCGGGGCCCGCCGATCGGCAGGACGGACGGCACCTTCGACCCCGGCTCGACGGCGAACGTCGTCGCGCACAACGTGGTCTCCGTCGGGCCGTACAGGTGGTGGATCACGGCGCCGGGACACGCCTCGGCGACGCGGGCAACGGCCTCGGCCGGGACCACATCGCCGCCGGTCAGGACGTGTCGCAGGCCCGCGAAGCAGTCCGGGGACTCCTGCGCCAGCACCCGGAACAGGCCGGCGGTCACGTGCACCGCCGTCAGGGCGTGTGCACCGGCGAGGCGGCTCAGGGCGGGCCCGTCGAGATCAGTTTCCGGCGCCACCACCACGCACCCGCCGTTCAGCAACGGCACCCACAGCTCGAACGTCGAGGCATCGAAGGCATGCGGCGCATGGAACAGCACACGGCCCGCGCCTATCTCGCCCCAGCAGGAATCCAGCGCGAGGCCCGCGACGCCACCGTGCGTGGCCACCACACCCTTGGGCGTCCCGGTCGAACCCGAGGTGTACATCACATACAGGCCGGACTCCGGCAGTACCTCCACCGGCAGCGGATCGGACGAGAAGTCCCGCAGGGCCTCGTCCACTTCGGTACCGCCCACCACCAGCGCCGGTGCGGAATCCCCCAGCAGCCACCGCACCCGCTCCGCCGGATACGACGTATCCACCGGCACGAACACCGCCCCCGCCTTCGCGACACCGAGCAGCGCAACGACCAGCTCGGCCGACCGGGAAAGCGTCACCCCCACCCGGGCGCCAGGCACCACCCCCCTGGCGTGCAGATACCGGGCGAACCGGTTCGCCCGCCCCTCCAGTTCCCCGTACGTCAGCGTCATGCCGTCCGCCCGTACCGCCGTCTCGGCCCGGGACCGCCGTACGGTCTCGTCGAACAGGCCGAGGACCGTGCCGTCCTCGACGCCCGCCGCCCCGGCGTTGACGCCGCGGACGAGCCGTTCCCGTTCCCCCGGCATGAGCAGGTCGACCTCGCCGCGCCGCAGTTCCGGGTGGCCGGCGACCTGGTCGAGCAGCGCGAGCAGCCGGGTGATCAGGTGCTGGGCGCCGTCCGGGTCGAAGAGGTCGGTGGCGAATTCGAGGTAGCCGTCGAGGCCGCCGCCGGTCCGCTCCCCGAGGCCGAAGACCAGGTCGAACTCGACCGTCGCGGGAGCCACGGGGACCGGGGCCGCGGCGAGGCCGGGCAGGTCCCAGGCGGGGTGCAGGGCGTCCTCCATCACCAGCAGCACCTGGAACAGCGGGTGCCGGGCGTTCGACCGGGCGGGCTTGAGGGCCTCCACCAGATGCTCGAACGGAAGGTCCTGATGGGCGTAGGCGGCGAGGTCGGCGTCCCGGGCGCGGGCCACCAGCTCCCGGAAGGCCGGGTCGCCTCCGGCGTCGGTGCGCAGCACCAGGGTGTTGAGGAAGAAGCCGACGACATCGTGCAGGGATTCGTCGGTGCGGTCCGTGACGGGGGTGCCGAGCGGGATGTCGTCGCCCGCGCCGAGCCGGGACAGCAGCAGGACGACCGCGGCCTGGGCGACCGTGAAGAGGGTGGTGTCGCAGTCGCGGGCGATCTCCAGCAGGCCCCGGTGCACCCGGGCGTCCACGGTGAACGGCAGCACGGCGCCGCGGTGGCTCGCCGTGGCGGGACGGGGCCGGTCGGTGGGCAGTTCGATCTGGTCGGGCAGGCTGGCGAGGGCCTCGGTCCAGTGGGCGAGCTGCCGGTCGAGCAGCCCGTTGCCGCTGTCGAGGAGGTCGTGCTGCCAGAGGGCGAAGTCGGCGTACTGGACGGGCAGCGGCGGCCAGTCCGGCGCGCGGCCCGCGCTGCGCGCCGCGTACGCCGTCGAGAGGTCCCGCGCGAGGATGCCCATCGACCAGCCGTCGGCGGCGATGTGGTGCACGACGACCAGGAGGACGTGTGCTTCGGCGGACAGTTCGAACAGCGTGGCCCGCCGGGGCGGTGCCGTGTCGAGCGCGAACCTGCGGCCGATGTGGTCGGCCAGGTCGGTGTCCAGGGCCTCCTCGGTGGTGGACACGGTGCACAGGTCGTCGGCGTCGGGTGCGCCGTCCGGTGCCGGACGGCGGGCATCCAGCACGAGCTGGTGCGGTACGCCGTCGCGCTCGGGGAAGACCGTGCGCAGCGGCTCGTGGCGGGCGGTCACGTCCGCCCAGGCGGTGCGCAGCGCGGCCACGTCCAGGGCGCCGGTGAGGCGGACGGCCATCGCCATGTTGTAGGCGCCGCCGGTGTCCTCCAGCCGGTTCGCGAACCACATGCGCTGCTGCCCGAACGACAGCGGCAGGACGTCGGGCCGGTCCGCCGGGACCACGGGCGGGCGGCCGGCACCCAGCTCGTGCAGCCGTCCGGCCAGTCCGGCGACGGTGGGCGACTCGAACATCACGGTGATCGCGATCTCGACGCCCAGGGCGGTCCGGGCCCGGCTGGTCAGCCGCATCGCCAGCAGCGAGTCGCCGCCCAGGTCGAAGAACCGGTCGTCGACGCCGACCCGGTCCAGTCCGAGGACCTCGGCGAACAGCCGGCACAGGATCTGCTCCTGCGGGGTGCGGGGCGCGCGGTCCGAGGTGGCCGCCGCGTGGTCGGGGGCGGGCAGGGCGGCCCGGTCCACTTTGCCGTTGGCGGTCAGCGGCAGCTCGTCCAGTACCACCGTGGCCGGGGGCACCATGTAGTCCGGCAGCCGCTCGGCGGCGAAGTCCCGTACGCCCGACGCGTCGCCGACGACGTACGCGACCAGCCGTTTGTCGCCGGGCCGGTCCTCCCGTACGACGACGGCCGCCTGCTCCACGCCCGGGGCCTGCCCGAGAACGGCCTCGACCTCCGCCGGCTCGATGCGGAAGCCCCGGACCTTCGCCTGGTCGTCGGCGCGGCGGAGGAAGACCAGGTTGCCGTCCCGGTCCCAGCGCACCAGGTCGCCGGTACGGTACATCCGCCCGCCGCCGTACGGGCAGGCGACGAAGCGTTCCGCCGTCAGGGCGGGGCGGTTCAGGTAGCCGGGGGCCACGCCGCGCCCGGCGACGTACAGTTCGCCGGTCACGCCGGTCGGCACCGGGCGCAGGTGGGCGTCCAGCACGAAGACCCGTACGCCGTCGCGCGGGCCGCCGATCGGGAGGACCGCGGGCGCCTCGGTGCCGGGCGGGAGGGTGTGGGTGGTGGCGCAGAGGGTGGTCTCGGTCGGCCCGTACAGGTGATGCAGCGTGGCGTACGGGCAGGCCTCGGCGACCCGGGCGACGGCTTCGGCCGGGACCACGTCACCGCCGGTCAGGACGTGCCGCAGGCCCGCGAAGCACTCGGGGGTCTCCTGCGCCAGCACCCGGAACAGGCCGGCCGTGACGTGTACGGCCGTCAGGGCGTGCTCGCCGGTCAGCCGGGCCAGTGCCGCCCCGTCGAGATCCACCGGCGGGGCCACCACCACGCAGCCGCCGTTGAGCAGCGGCACCCACAGCTCGAACGTCGAGGCGTCGAAGGCGTGCGGCGCGTGGAACAGGACGCGTCCGGTGCCGATGTCGCCCCAGCACGTGTCGCGCGCGAGGGCCGCGACGCCGCCGTGGGTGGCCGTCACGCCCTTGGGCGCGCCGGTGGAGCCGGAGGTGTACATCACGTACAGGCCCGATTCCGGCGAGATCCGCACCGGCAGCGGGGCGGGCGAGAAATCGCGCAGAGCGGCCTCCCGTGCGCTCTCCTCGTCGTCGACCACCAGGGCGGGCGCGGAGTCCGCCAGCAGGAACCGCACCCGCTCGGCGGGGTAGGAGGGGTCCACCGGTACGGCCACCGCTCCGGCCTTCGCGATGCCGAGGAGCGTGACGACCAGTTCGGTGGAGCGGGGCAGCAGGACGCCCACCCGGTCCCCGGGCACCACTCCCCCGGTGTGCAGGTACCGGGCGAACCGGTTGGCCCGCGCGTCCAGTTGGGCGTACGTGAGGGTGTCCGCGCCGGAGGCGACGGCGGCCGCGTCCGGGAAGCGGCCGGCCGCCTCCGCGAACCGCGCGGGCACGGTCGCGTCCGGCGCGGCTGCCCGGCCGGTGTTGACTTCGGTGAGCAGCCGTTCCGCTTCGCCGTCGAGCAGCACCTCGGCCCGGCTCACCGGCAGCTCCGGATCCGCGGTCAGCCGGGCCAGGACCGCGGTGAACCGGGCGGCCAGGGCGGCGGCCGTGGCCCGGTCGAAGAGTTCCGCGTTGTGCCAGAGCCCGCCGTCGATGCCGGTCGGCGCGCCGTCGGCGTCGTAGCGCTCGCCGAGGTTGAGGTAGAGGTCGAAGAGGCCGAACGTCAGGTCGTCGCGTGCGGCCTCGATGCCGACCCGCTCCGGTACGGCGGTCAGGCCGGGCAGGTCCCAGGCGGCGCCGGGCGAGTCCTCCAGCACCAGCAGGACCTGGAAGAGCGGGTGCCGGGCCAAGGAGCGCTCGGGGTTGAGCGCCGAGACGAGATGTTCGAACGGGAGGTCCTGGTGCGCCTCGGCGGCCCGTTCCGTGGCGCGTACCCGCCGGACCAGCTCGGTGAAGGCCGGGTCGCCGGTCAGGTCCGTCCGCAGGACGAGGGTGTTGGCCAGGAAACCGACCAGCTCGCCGAGGGCCGCGTCGGTGCGCCCGTCGACCGGGGAGCCGATGGGGATGTCGTCGCCCGCGCCCAGGCGCGAGAGCAGTACGGCGAAAGCGGCCCGTACGGCCATGAGCACCGTGGCGTCGCAGTCGCGCGCGATCTCCAGCAGGGCCCGGTGGGTGTGCGGCGGAATCCGGACGGGGACGGAACCGCCCTCGTGCCGGGGTTCGGCGGGGCGGGGCCGGTCGCAGGGCAGGTCCAGCTGGGCGGGCAGCCCCGCCAGGGCCTGCTGCCAGTAGGCGAGCTGCCGTCCGTACTCGCTCCCTGGGTCCTGCTCTGTGCCGAGGAGCTGCTGGCGCCGGGCGAGGTCCGGGTACGCGACGGGCAGCGGCGCCCAGTCCGGCCGGCGGCCCCGCGACCGGGCGGCGTACGCCCGGGACAGGTCGCGGGCCAGCACCTCCAGGGACCGGCCGTCCACGGCGATGTGGTGCACCACCAGCAGCAGGACGTGCTCGCGGGCGGAGAGGGCGTACAGCGTGGCCCGGCACGGCGGCTCGGACCGGAGGTCGAATTCCCGGGCCGCCTCGGCCGCCAGGGCCCCGGCCACCTCGTCCTCGGTGACGCTGCGTGCCGCGAGCCCGGCGGGCGGTTCGTCCAGGACCCGCTGCCAGGCTTGGCCGTCCGCCTCGAAGAAGACCGTACGCAGCGCCTCGTGGCGCCCGACGACGTCGGTCCAGGCCGCCTCCAGGGCCGGCCGGTCCAGCTCGCCGGTGAGCCGGACGGCCGTCGCCATCGTGTAGGCGGCGCCCGTGTTCTCCAGCCTGTTGACGAACCACATCCGCTGCTGGCCGGACGACAACGGAATCCCCGTCGGCTCCGTCCGGGCACCGCGGTAATTCCGGTTTCCGCGCACGCCGAGCTCCCCCCGTGAATTACAACGCCGCGCGGCCACAACGATTTACGCGGCGCGCGGCGGCAGCTCTTGCGGCGAAGATACCCGTACCGCAGCGGCACCGTGCAATGTCCAGGGCATGCGGAATTTTGACGTCCAGAAAGAAGAAATACCGGCCGGGTCAGGGTGCGGCGGGCGGGAATTCGACACGGATTTCGAGGCCGCCGTCCGGCAGCGGCTCGGCGTGCAGCTCCGCGTCGTGGGCGGCGGCGATGGCGGCGACGATCGACAGGCCGATGCCCTGGCCGTCGTGTCCGCCGAGGCGGGTCGCCCGCAGCCGCTGGAACGGCTGGAAGATCAGGTCGAGCTGGGACGGCAGGACCTCGGGCCCGGTGTTGCGCACGCACAGCGTGGGCCGCTCCCCGCGCAGCCCGGTCCACACCCGCACCCGGCCGTCCGGCACGTTGTGCCGTACCGCGTTGTCGACGAGGTTGATGATCAGCCGTTCCACCAGCGGCGGGTCGCCCATGACGGCGGCCGGCGCCAGGTCGCTGCCGATCCGTACGCCCGGCGGACCGTCGCCGGCGCGCGGCTGCCCCAGGTACTCGGCGGCCAACGCCGCCAGGTCCACCGGCACCCGCCGGTCCAGGCCGCGCTGACTGCGCGCCAGCGTCAGCAGCGCCTCGATCAGCTTCTCCTGCCGGGCGTTGCTGCCCAGGACGCGCTCGCACGTCGCCCGGAGGTCGGCCGCGCTCGCATCCGGGTCGGCGAGGGTGACTTCCAGCAGGCTGCGTTCGAAGGTGAGGGGGGTGCGCAGCTCGTGGGAAGCGTTGGCGACGAATCGGCGCTGCGCCTCGAAGGCGCTCTCCAGGTGGTCGAGCAGCGCGTCGAACGTGTCGGCCAGGTCCTTGATCTCGTCGGACGGGCCGGGCGCGCCGAGCCGCCGGTGCAGGTCGTTCGCCGAGATGGCCTTCGCGGTGTCGGCCATGGTCCGCAGCGGGCGCAGCGCCCGGCCGGCCATCAGCCAGCCCAGGTACACCGACAGGACGGTCAGCAGCCCGAGCGCGATGCCGCTGGCGGTGAGCAGCTCCCGGAGGTAGTCGCTGCGCTGCTGTTGCAGCTGCTGTTCCAGCTCCACCGACGGGCCCGGTACGTCGGCGGCGGCGCCGAGGCCGCTGGGCGTGACGGTCGCGGCCGGCGGGGCGGGCGGCTCGACACCGGCCCACGGCGGCCGGCCCGCCACCAGCAGGTAGACCACGGTGAGCAGCAGCACCCCGGTGACGAGGAAGAGCGCCCCGTACAGCAGGGTCAGCCGCAGCCGGATGGTCCAGCGGACCTTGGCGGGGCGGCCCGGCGCGAGGCGGGCCGGACGCGGTGTGCGGCGCATCCCCGGCACCCTCAGATCCGGTAACCGGCCTGGGCGACGGTCTCGATGAGCGGCGGATCGCCCAGTTTGCGGCGCAGCCGGCTCACGGTGACCTTGACCGTGTTGGTGAACGGGTCGGCGGCCTCGTCCCAGGCCCGCTCCAGCAGTTCCTCGGCGGAGACCACGCGCCCGCCCGCGGCCAGCAGCAGTTCCAGGACGGCGAATTCCTTGGGGCTGAGGTCCAGGCGCTTGCCGGCCCGCAGCGCGGTGCGCTTGCCGGGGTCCAGTTTGAGGTCGGCGTGGCACAGCACCGGGGGCAGCGCGGGCTGGCTGCGGCGGCCCAGGGCGCGGATGCGGGCGACGAGTTCGGCGAACGCGAACGGTTTGGGCAGATAGTCGTCGGCGCCGCTGGTCAGGCCCTCGACCCGGTCCTCGATCGTGGCGGCCGCGGTCAGCATCAGGACCCGCGCCGGATACCCTTCGGTGATCAGCGTCTGGCACACCTCGTCGCCGTGGACGCCGGGCAGGTCGCGGTCGAGGACGACGACCTCGTACCGGTTGACCGAGGTGTGCTCCAGCGCGGCGGTCCCGTCCAGGACGACATCGACCGCCATGCCTTCCCGGCGCAGGCCCGCGGCCAGCGTCTCCGCGAGATCGCGATGATCTTCCACCACCAGAATCCGCATGGCCCCCACCGTCGGCTCGACTCCGTTGATCGTGACCTTGCTCGCGGGGCGGTTACAGCGGCGTAAGGCCCGGCCGGGTTACAGGCGCCTAACACCCGGCGTTCCGTCGCGGTAACCGCCCGGTTGGTGAACTGGCTTCCAGACGTCCAGCGTCCCAGAGGAGTTGACATGAGGGCACCGTCCGAAGAGGAAACACCACGGAGGAAGAAGCGCAGGCTGCTCGCCGCCCCGCTGCTCATCGCGGCACTCGCGGCCGGCGGGACCGTGCTCGTGCTGCAGACCGGCTCGTCGGCCGCGGCGCCGGCCGCGTCGTCGGTCGCGTCGTCGGCGAAGACCGGCGCCGCGGCAGCCGCGTCCTCGGCGTCGAGCGGGTCCGGCCAGGACGCCTCGACGCGGGAGCGGCAGGCCGAGGCGTTCACCCAGTGCATGCGGGAGAACGGGGTCAAGAACTTCCCGGGCATCACCATCAAGGAGAACGGACAGCTCCAGCTGAAGGCCGGGGGCGACGTCAACCCGGTCTCGAAGGCGTACCGGGCCGCGGCCAAGACCTGTGCGTCGAAGCTGCCGTCGGGCAGCAAGAGCCTGCCGGAGGAGCCCACCGCGGTGACCCCCGAGACGCCGTCGCTCGGTTTCACCTGCACCGAGGACTGCCCTTCGGCGCCCAAGGCGCCGAGCCTGCCTTCTGATTTCTGACCGTGCGTCCCATGTCCAACCGCCCTAATCGGGCGGTTGGACATTCCCGGCATGCCAGAATTCCACAAAACCGGACCCGGCACTTCGACAGAATCGGACCTGTAACCGCGGCGTAACCGCCCGCCGGTCATCATGGAAGTTTCGCACCCGCCCATGAATTCCGGTCACTGTTCGAATAACCGGCCCTATTCAGCTCCCCGTGCCCGTCCCGGCGCCGAATTCGCCGCCCCATCGGCCGCCGGGGACCGCGTGGCCCGCCGCGGCCGTGCCCCCGTGCGCGTCTGCGACGGCCGGGCGCCGCGCCCCGGTCCCCGGCGGTGCATCCCACCGCCCGGCCGGGCCCGTCGGCCGCCGGACGGCCCACCCCCCGGGCCGACCGGCGCCCGGCCGGCCCGGAAACGTAATCCTTCCGTGGCAGAGCGGAACATACGTACAGTGAGTCATCCCATAGAGTCGAGCGGTGATCGAACGTCGAAAAGGGGCACACGCCCGGACCACCGCAGCCGCTCCGGGCGGCCGATGGCCCGCCCTCCTCCGGTGGTGGCGGGCCGGTTTCCTCCGCATACGCCGGTTCCGTCCGGCCTACCCGCGCCCGGGGCGCACCGGTTTTCGGCGCTGGATCCCGTCGTGGCGCCAGTCGCTGGGGCTGACCGGCTCCTGCGTGGGCGTGCTGGCAGGGCTTCTGGCGATCATGTACGCGCGCACCGGGATACCCGCCGACCTGAACGCCTTCGCCACCCAGCAGGACAACGTCTACTACTGGGCCGACGGCACGGAGATGGCCCGCACCGGCGACATCAACCGGCAGGACATGCCCCTCGACTCGGTACCGGAGAAGGTCCGGTGGGCCGCGCTGGCCGCCGAGAACGAGACGTTCTACTCCGACAGCGGCATCTCGCCCAGCGGCATCGTCCGGGCCGCCACCAAGATGGTCACCGGCGGTGACACCCAGGGCGGGTCCACCATCACCCAGCAGTACGTCAAGAACGCCTACCTCAACCAGGACCAGACGTTCACCCGCAAGCTCACCGAGGCGTTCATCGCGATCAAGCTGGACAACAAGATGTCCAAGGACGAGATCCTTGAGCGCTACCTGAACACCAGCTGGTACGGGCGCGGCACCTACGGCATCCAGCGCGCCGCGCACGCCTACTACGGCAAGGACGCCGCGCAGCTGAACGTGAGCGAAGGCGCGTTCCTCGCCTCACTGCTCAAGGGCGCGGCACTGTACGACCCGGCGCTCGGTACCGAGCACCGCAAGCGCGCGGAGGAGCGCTGGAACTGGGTCCTGGACCGGATGGTGGCCATCGGCAAGCTCTCCAAGGAGGAGCGGAACGGCTACACCCGCTTCCCCGAGCCGCAGGCCCCGCCCAAGCCCGCCGGACTGACCGGGCAGAACGGCTATCTCGTGGAGACGGCCCGCGCCTACGTCGACGCGCACACCGACATCTCCGAGAAGGACTTCGCCCTCGGCGGCTACCAGATCCGCACCACCTTCGAGAAGCCCCGGATGGCGGCGCTGACCAAGGCGGTCGGTGCCGCGCGCGCCCGGCTCGCCCCGGCCACCCGGCAGGCCGACCGCAACGTCCGCATCGGCGCGGCCTCGGTGACCACGGACGGGCGGATCGTGGCCCTGTACGGCGGGCCCGACTACCTCGAGCAGGGCTTCAACGACGCCAACTCCTCGGTCGTACCGGCGGGCAGCGCCTTCACACCGTTCGTCTACGCCGCGGCGCTGCGCGACGGCGTCGAGCGCGAGCGCGGCAGGCCCCGTACGCCCGTCACCCCGGCCACGGTCTACGACGGCGACAACAAGATCACGCTGCGGACGCCGGAAGGGCCGTACTGGGACCGCTCCGGCAAGATCGCCAAGGCGGCGAACGACGGCGGGAAGTCCTGGGGGCGGATTCCGCTGAAGAGCGCGGTCGCCCAGTCGGTCAACACCGCGGTCATGCAGCTGGGCATGGACGTGGGGCTGGAGCGGGTCGGCAAGGTCGGCGTGCAGACCGGGCTGCTGGAGAGCAGCCTCGGCCAGAAGCTGCCGTCGTTCGCCCTCGGCACCGCCACCCCCAGCGCGATCCGGATGGCCGACGCGTACGCCACGTTCGCGGGCCGGGGCAAGCACAGCGAGCCGTACTCGGTCAGCACGCTCATGCGCAACGGCAGCCAGGTCCCGGTCGAGAAGCCGGCCGTCGGGCAGGTGCTGCCGCAGGCCGTGGCGAGCGCCGTGGACGACGCGCTGCGCGAGGCGGTCCGCCGGGGCACTGCCACCGCGGCGAAGGCCGCCGGCCCGGACGCGGCCGGCAAGACGGGCACCGCGCAGGACAACATGTCCGCCTGGTTCGTCGGCTACCGCGGCACACTGTCGACCGCGGTCTCGCTCGCGCGCATCGACCCGCGCAGCCAGGAGCTGCAGCCGCTGGACGGTATCGGGGGGATGCGCAAGGGAGCGACCGGCAGCCCGTTGCCCATCGACATCTGGACGCGCTACATGACCGCCCGCTGAGACCGCCATCCGCCCGGCCACGGAGCCCGCGGGGCCCCGCGGGCCGGGCGGCGGGCTACTTCACCACCGACGACCAGTCCGTGATCTGTGCCGGGTCCAGGCCGCGCAGCCGCTCCAGGACCGCGGGATCCTGGGCATCCAGCCAGTCGGCCACCTGCTTGAAGGTGACGCAGCGCACTTCCTTCTGCTTGCACACCGCCTTCACGACGTCCTCAATGGCCTTCATGTAGATGCCGCCGTTCCAGTCCTCGAAGTGGTTGCCGATGAACAGCGGTGCGCGGCTCCCGTGGTAGACCCGGTTGAATCCGTTGAGATAACCGTCCCGGGTCAGCTTCCGCCACTGCTCGTACTTCGCCGGGTCGCCCTTGGTGTTGTCACCGGACTGGTTGTAGAGGAAGTTGAAGTCCATGGAAAGGACCTGCTTCTCGCTCTTGGGATAGGGCAGCAGTTGCAGCGGGAAGTTCCAGATGCCGTTTTTCTTGGACGGCCATATCTGGAAGTCGCCCGGTGAGCTGGCGTCGTAGCGCCAGTGGAAGTCCTTGGCGGCGGTGAGCAGGTTCTGCTGGCCCTCCAGGCACGGCGCGCGCCCGCCCACCAGCTCCTTCTTGTAGTCGAAGGGAAGCGGGGGCAGGCTCTTGTAGCCGGTGTTCGTCTTCCAGTTCTGGACGAAGGAATACGACTGCCGGATCTCGCTCTTCCACTCCGCGACGCTCCAGTCGCCGCCACCCTTGGCCCCGCAGAAATGGCCGTTGAAGTGGGTGCCGATCTCGTTGCCCTCCAGCCAGGCGCCCCGGACCTGGCGCAGGGTGTCCTTGATGTGCTCGTCCGTCGCGTACGAGATCGCCGAGGCGCCCGGTTTGTGCTGCGGCGGCCGGTACATCGTCGCCTTCGATTTCGGCAGCAGATAGGTGCCGGTGAGGAAGTACGTCATCTGGGCGTTGTTCTGCTTGGC
Organism: Streptomyces sp. NPDC018019; assembly: GCF_044327805.1. NCBI lineage: Bacteria > Bacillati > Actinomycetota > Actinomycetes > Kitasatosporales > Streptomycetaceae > Streptomyces > Streptomyces sp. NPDC018019. The sequence continues at coordinate 112,347 of NZ_JBIRGD010000024.1, forward strand.
GACCTCACGGAAATGGGAGAAGAGGTGGTCGTCGCCCTCCAGCGCGCCGTCCCAGGAGAACACCACGAACTGCGGCGGCTTCTCACCGGGCTTGAGCTTCACGGGCCGGGGCTGCTTGGGCTGCGGGCCGGTGTAGGACGTCGAACCGTCCCCGAGCACCTTGACCTTGCCGTCCCACTTCTCCTCGGGCTTCGGCGTGGGTGTCCCCGCCTTGCCCTTGCCGTCCTCCGGCGGGGCCGGCCGCGGCTGGGCGGAGTCCCGGGCGGGCCCCGCCGCCTTCCCGTCCCCGTCCTGGTCACCGGAGCCACAGGCGGACAGGCCGAGGGCGAGCGCCGCCACGGTGACCAGCGCCGGCGTGCCGCGCACGATCCTCTTCGACAATTTCCTACCCCCTGGCACCAAAACACGTGTTCTGGCCCAAGTATCACAGAGGCATCTTGCCGCCCATCAGCCCCTGGTACCGCATATCACGTCCCATGGGCGGCCGGGCGACGCCCCCTTCCGGTGCGGCGCCCGGCCCGGCCGTCAGGTGCGGTAGGCGTAGAAGACCGCGTCCGGGTAGGACGCGATGATGCTCGCCACCGACTTCCGGTAGGTGTTGGTCGAGTGGTACGTCAGGTACGGCACGCCGTAGCTGCTGCGGTACGTCGTCATCATGGAGTGGTCCTTGGACCCGTCACCGTCGAAGTCCATCTGCATGACGTCGCCGATGTCCATCTGGTAGACGTTCGCCAGGCTGGTCACCCGCTTCGAGTTCAGCGCGTACCAGGACCACTCGTTGGCCCCCACCCAGCTGTCGGACTGGTAGTCCGCGTCGTACCACCACTTGCGGTAGTCCGAGGCCGAGCCGCCCTCCGCCTTCCAGCCGCCCGCCTTCAGGGCCTGGCTCAGGAAGTTGGTGCAGTCGCCGCCGGCCGCGTTGAACTTCCGGTACTCCGGGTTGTAGTTCCGCCAGTACTTCTCCGTGTACGCGGCCATGGCGGCGTAGTCGTAACCGCCGGTCATCTGCTTGCGCGGGGCGGGCCGCAGGGGCCGGGCCGTGGAAGCCGGGGGCGCGCTGGGCGTGGTGTTCCCGTCGTCCGCGACCGCCGCCGCCCGCAGCGTCGGGGCGTTGATCGCGCCGGGCCCGTCGTCCTTGGGCGTGATGCGGGTCAGCTCCCACTTCCCGCCCGGCACGGCGGCGAAGTCCAGCTCGTGGCGGGCCTTGAAGCCGGTGGTGGCGGGCTCGTCGCCACGGATCTTCTTGTACGTGAGCGTGGTGCTCTCGGTCACCTGCACGGTGGCCCGGCGGCCGGTCACCCGAGCGCCGTCCACGGTGACCCGGGTGTCGCCGGCGGTGTACGCCTCCCCGAGGGCGGCGAGCCGCTTCTTGCGGGCGCGCAGGGTGGCCACCCCGGCGTCCTCGGACCGCGACAGGCCCGCCGACAGGCGCACCTGCTTCCGGGGCAGCGGGGCTATCCGCCCGGAGCGGCTGTCGAGCAGCGCCGCCGTACGCTGCGACAGTACGGCGTCGGCGGTGCGAATGAACGTTTCTGCGGTCGCCTGGTCCACCCCGCCGGCGCGAGGTGTCGCCGCCGCGGACGAAACGGGCAGAAGCACAGCCGCCGTGGCCACGGTGAGCACCGTGCCGACAGCGGTTCTGAGGGCCGTTGATTTCACGAGATTTCCCCTTGTCACCCCGGCCCACCCGGGCCGGGCAGGGAATCTTTACACAATCTTCCCAGGAATGGATCAGGCGAGACGGAACCGACGAGGCCGCCGACCGGCGGACGGACCGGGACAGGCGGCCCTGCCGGTCGGCGGCCTCCCGTCCCGGTCCGTCCGCCCCGGCCCCCGGCGCCCCACGGCTGGGAACGCGCCGGTGCGACGCAGGCTCAGCCCGTCGCCGTACAGACCCAGGCGTGCAGCCCCCCGACGACCGCTTCGGGGCCGCTGACCCACTCCAACCCTTCGTCGGCGAGCAGCTCACGACGCAGGTGCAGCGCCTTCCGGTACCGGCCCCAGTTCCTCGCCCTGGTAGAGGTAGCTGGAGCCGGGCAGCGCCGGCATCAGGCGGGTCACCGCAAGCGCCCGGCGCAGCCCGAACTCCCGGTCCAGTGCGGGCTGTCGCCCGTCGGAGAGTAGCCGCGCGTCCTCGTCGCAGCCGTCCGGCAGGCCGTGCCGGATAACGTCGTGGGTCGTGCACCTCGTCGCGGTCCCAGAAGGGGCGACTGCCGTCCTCTGGCAGGCCGTGCGGTTCGTACGCCTCGACGGTGCCGATGTCGCGGAGCGGCGCGGCGAGGTCCTTGGCCAGGCCGTGGTCGACATCGGTCCACGCCGCGGTCCGACCAGAAGCGCAGCGGCATGCGGAACTCGGCGCGGACCTCGGGGTCGGCCCTGTTGAAGTCGGGTTGCTCGGAGGCGAGGGAACGGCGGGATCCGATCGGCTGCTCAGGCGGGCAGGCGCCGGGTCCGTTCCAGTGTGGTGACCATGTCGTTGTAGACGCGGGTCATGGCCGCGTAGGTCAGGACGGGTTCCGGGTTCCAGGGGGCGGTCTGGTCGGCGTGGACGGCGGGGAGGCTGCGCCAGACGCGGTTGGTGGCGAGCTGATCGCGCTGGAGGCTGCTGGTGCGGACGTCCATGAAGATCAGGTCGGCGGGGTAGCGGCCGGCGTCCTCCCAGGAGAGCTTGTGCGCGTAGGCGCTGGTGCCCGTGGGCGGCACGACGACGTCGAGGCCGAGGCCCTTGAGGTCGGGGAGGCTGGGCCAGGCGTCGCGGGCCACCCGGAAGCCGTCCGGGTCGGCGGAGGCGAACAGGACGCGTACGCGGGGCCGGTTCCTGATGGTGTTCTTCAGACGGCGGCGGGCCTCCTCGAAGGCCGTCCGGTCGTGCGCGGTGACCTCGCCGCCCAGGGCACGGGCGAGCTGGGCGAAGCGGTGCACCGCGCGCGGTATCCCGGTGTGGTACACCTCCAGCCCGACGACCGGGGCCAGCCGCCGGACGAATCCGAGGGTGTCGGGCTCGATCTGGTGGGCGCCGAACTGGAGGGTGTCCACGACGAGTTCGGGGGCGAGCTTGCCGAAGACTTCGAGGTTGACCTGTCCCCAGGTGCGGCCGAGCAGTGTGATCCGGTCCAGGTCGACGTCGCCCAGGATGGCGGTGTTGACGCCGCCCCCGCTGGTCTGGATCCCGCCGTACACGCCGGTGGCACGGATGCCGTAGTCCCACAGGGCCGCCGCCGCGGTCGCGTACGCCACGACCGTACGGGGGCGCCGGGGCGCGCCGACGGACGTGCCGGTGTCGTCGGTGAAGGCCCATCGCCGTGGCCCTTCGGGACGGGACGCCGCCGGTCCGGCGCAGCCCGCGGTCACCAGGCCCGCCCCCAGGGCCGTCGCGCCGGCCAGGAGCCGCCGCCGGCTCCACCCCGCACCGTCGGTGTGCAGCATCCCTGATCCCCTCTCCTCCGCACCGGTTCTCTTCGGGGATCATGGTCGCTCTTGCCAAGTTAGGCCAGCCTTCCCATAGTCGCTTCTGTGGCACACGTACCGGAACAGATCACTCAGTCGCCGCCCGAGCGAGGGCGCGTGAACCGCGCGGCCGATCCCCCGCGTTGGCCGCACCGGAGGTTACGGCTGGCCACCGGGCTCGTGGTGGCGCTCCTGGTGCTGGCGGTGCTGGCCACGGCCAGCGTGATGATGGGGGCCAAACCGCTGCCGGCGCACACGGTCGGGGACGCCCTGTTCCGTTTCGACCCGTCCGACACGGACCACTTGGTGGTCCGTTCGTTACGGCTGCCGCGCACCGCCGTGGGGCTGCTGGCCGGAGCGGCGCTGGGGCTGGCGGGCACGGTGATGCAGGGCATCGCCCGCAACGCGCTGGCCGATCCGGGCGTGCTGGGCGTCAATTCCGGCGCGGCGCTGTTCGTGGTGGCCGGCATCAACTTCTTCGGCGTCACCGGGCTGTCGGGCTATGTGTGGTTCGGGCTGGCGGGCGCGGCCGTCGCCGCGGCGGTGGTGTACGGGGTGGGGTCGATGGGCGCGGGCGGGGCGACGCCGCTGAAGCTGGTGCTGGCCGGGACGGCGACGACCGCGGTCCTGACGTCGGCGACCCAGGCCGTCCTGCTCCTGAACGTCAGCGCGTTCGACCAGTTCCGGTTCTGGCAGGTCGGGTCGCTGGCCGGCCGGGACGAGGCGGTGGCCTGGCAGGGCGCGCCGTTCGTGGCGGCCGGTGCCGTGCTGGCGCTGGCGCTGGGCCGGTCGCTCAACCTGCTGGCGCTGGGCGACGACACGGCCCGGGCGCTCGGGCAGCACGTGGTGCGCGTACGGCTGGCCGCGGCCCTCGCGGTGGTGCTGCTGTGCGGCACGGCGACCGCGATGGCCGGACCGATCGGGTTCGTCGGGCTGGCGGTGCCGCACGTGGCCCGGCTGCTGACCGGTGCCGACCACCGCTGGCTGCTGCCCTATGCGATGGTGCTCGCACCGGTACTGGTACTGGCGGCGGACATCGTGGGGCGGCTGGTGATCCGGCCGGCCGAGGTGCAGGTGGGCATCGTGACGGCGGCCATCGGCGCGCCGGTCCTCATCGCCATGGTGCGCAGCCGGAAGGGAGCGGCGCTGTGACGGCCGTGACCGTGCGGACGAAGAGCGTCCGCGGAGCCGTACGACGGCGGCGGGCCCGGCCCGTGGTGGTGGTACTGGGCCTGGCGGTGCTGCTGACCGCCGTCGCGCTGCTGGTGGTCGGGGACTTCGTCGTACCGCTGTCCGAGGTGATCGCCGCGATCCGGGGCCGGGCGGAGTGGAAGAACCAGCTGTTCGTCGTCGACATCCGGCTCCCCCGGGTGCTGACCGGCCTGCTGGCCGGCCTGGGGTTCGGCCTCTCGGGAGCGATCTTCCAGAGTCTGGTGCGCAATCCGCTGGCCAGCCCGGACGTCATCGGCATCACGTCGGGCGCGAGCGCGGCGGCGGCGACCTGCATCGTGGCGCTGGGGCTCGGCGGGGTGGCGGTGTCCGCCGGCGCGCTGGCCGGTGCCCTGGTCACCGCCGTCGCGGTCTATCTGCTGTCGTGGCGCGGCGGGCTGTCCGGGCAGCGGCTGGTGCTCGTCGGGATCGGCGCGACCGCCCTGTTGTCCAGCCTGGTCTCGTACCTGATGACCAGCGCGGCGGTCTGGGACGCGCAGCAGGTGCTGATCTGGCTGACCGGCAGTCTCAGCAGCCGCACCTGGACGCACGCCACGACGCTCGCCTGTTGCCTGGTGCTGCCGGTTTTGGCGGCAGCCGCGCTGGCGCGCCCTTTGAACGTGCTGTGCCTCGGTGACGACTTGGCGCGGGGCCTGGGCCTGCGGGTCGAACGGACCCGGCTCGCCCTGCTGCTGACCGGGGTGGCGCTGGCCGCGACGGCCACCGCGGCGGCGGGCCCGGTGGCGTTCGTGGCCCTGGTCTCCGCGCCGGTCGCCCGCCGTCTGGTGCGTGACGGCGGGCCCGCGCTCGCGGCGTCGGCCCTGGTGGGGGCGCTGGTGACGCTGGTGTCCGACTTCGTGGCGGAACACGCCTTCACACCGGTCGAGTTGCCGGTGGGCGTGGTGACGGGTGTGGTGGGCGGGCCGTATCTGCTGGTGCTGCTGGTGACGGCCAACCGGGCGGGTACGTCCGCGAGTCGCCGAGGAAGTCGACTTCTGAGGTGAGCGCCACGCCGGTGTGCCGCAGCACGGAGCGGTGCACGGTGTCGACGGCCTGCCCGAAGCTGGCCGCGCTCGCGCCCGACCGCGCGACCAGGGTGTAGTGCCGCGAGGAGACGCGGACGCCGTCGGCGACGGTCGTCCGCAGCTTGAACCCGGCCTGCCGGATCAGCCAGCTGGCGCTGACCCGGGTCGAGCCGTCGGGAAAGGAGTTCAGCGGGGCGCCGGCCGCCCGCAGGCGTGTCTGCTGCGCGCCGGTGACCTCGGGGCTCAGGAAGACGCTGCCGACCGTACGGTGGTCGATGCCGGAGTCCTCCAGCACCATGCCCTTGCCGCGGCGGACGGTCAGGACGGCCCGCGCGGCGTCCCGGAGCGGCACCCTGCTGCCCAGGGGCACGTCCAGGACGTCGGCGACGCTGCGGTAGGTGACGGGCGCGCTCAGCCGGGACGGCCGCAGCGCGAGCACGAGCGTGAGCAGCGTCCAGCGCGAGGTCCCCTTGAACCGGCTGGTGCGGTGGCCCAGCGCGCACTCGGCGGCGGACAGCGTCACCGCACGGCCGCGCTTCCAGTCCCACGCCCGCACCCGGACGAGGCAGTCACCGATCTCCTGGCCGTACGCGCCCACGTTCTGCACCGGGGTGGCGCCGACCGTGCCGGGGATGCCGCTGAGCATCTCCAGCCCGGACAGCCCTTCTTCGACGGCCGTCTCCACCAGGTCCCGCAGCGGGTGGCCGACCTGTACCTCGACCAGGACCCGCCCGTCCGGCGCGGTCCCGCGCACCTCGACGCCCCGGGTCGCCATGCGCAGCACGGGGCGGCTGCACCCCGCGTCGCTGATGAGGACGTTGCTGCCGTGCCCGAGGCAGACGGGCGCGGTGCCGTACCGGCCGGCCCAGGCGACGACGGCGGGGAAGTCGGCGAGGTCCCGCAGTTCGGCGAGGGCGGTGGCCGGACCGCCCAGGTGCAGGGTGGTCATCGGCGCCAGCGGTACTCCGTACGCGATGTGCAAGATATCTCTCCTCCAGACGCAACTGCCCGGTCCCGGTGCGGCCGGGGCGGTACGACGGTCCGGTGGGCGGGACGCGCGGTGGCGCGGCGCGGTCGGCCGCCGCGCCGGTCGCGTCCCGGCTCCGGCGGGACCCGTACGGACAGCTGTCCCGTCCGGGTCCCGCCGCGGCGCGCGCTCAGCCGCAGGAGGCCAGCCGGCGGGACTCGTTCAGCACCTCCGCCGTGCCCTGGGCCACCTGCCGGGCCACCACCGCGTCGCAGTGGACGAAGCGGTTCCGCAGCCGGGTCAGCCGGACGCGGGCGCGGTGCGAGGTGACCCGTTCGTAGAGCCCCAGCGCCTCCCAGGTCGCGGTCGCGGCGCCGTCCACGTCACCGTGTGCCAGCCGGGCCTCGGCCAGGGAGGTCCAGTGCAGCAGCCGGTTCAGCGGCTGGCTCTCGCCGAACAGCTCCAGACCGCGCACCAGATGGTGTTCCGCCCATGCGGACCTGCCCACATCCAACCAGGCCCGGCCCGCGTCGGCGACCAGGACGGCGGGGGTCACCCAGGAGGCCCAGGGCTCGGTGGCGGACTCGCCGCCGGACCCGATCAGCTCCTGTGCCTCCTCCAGGGCGCGCCGGCAGCCCACCGCGTCCCCCAGCGCGGCGTACGCCCTGGCCAGGCGGCTCGCCAGCAGGGCCTGTCCCGGCCCGGGGGCGTCCTCCTGGGTGCCCTTGCGGGCGATCTGGATCAGCCGCAGCGCCTCCCGGCCCTGGCCGTTCCAGGTGAACCGGTAGCTCAGGCAGGAGATGACGTAGGCGGCCAGCGCGCGGTCCCCGGCGATGCGGGCGGAGCGCAGCGCCGCCAGGAGGTGGCGCTCGCTCTGGCCGCTCAGGTCGAGGTCGGCGGCCATCCAGCCGATGATCTGGGCGAGTTCGGCGGCGACGCGGTGCAGCCGCAGTCCGGTCGCCCGGCCGTAGCTGCACTCGGCGATCAGCTTGCGGGTCCACCGCAGCTCCTGCACGGCCCAGTCCATCACCAGCCCTCCGGAGCGCTCGTCGCCGAGCCGCCGCAGCTGGGCGCTGCGGTCCTCCAGCACCGCCACGATGCCGGGATCGACCTCCTCGCCGCGCATCCGGCAGGTCAGGGGCGGGTCGTTGCCCACCAGCCAGTCCACGGCGGTCGCCACCATGTCCTGCGCGGGCAGCGGGGCCGGCGCCGTGACGGCGGGGCGCTGCCGCGGGAACGGTGATTTTTCGGCCACCGACGCCGGGAACCTGTCGGGCCACAGATCACGGACGGTGACCGGCTCCCCGAGCTTTTCGGACAGAATTCTGGCCACGATTTCGGGAAGTTGCCGCCGCGGCAGGGAGCCTTTGAGCCAATTGTAGGGAGCCTTGTCGCTGATGGTGCCGACGCCGCACAACCGGTTGATCTCGCGGGCGAGCCGGTCCGGCGACCAGGACAGTCTTTTCAGGCATGCGGACAGTGTTCTGGAATCGCTCACGGCAGCCTCGCCCCGCCGCCTAATACGCGCATGCCCGGGGGATTCCGTCGGCTCTGCTCGTACCGGTCGGACATACCGCTGTGCACAAAACCCCTCCAGTGCTCGCGAACGAAGCACTGGGCAGCCTAACCGGAAGCGGACATGCGCAGATGACCACCGGCAGAAAATTATCGCAAAGTTGCTTTGCGTTATCTGCACGGCAATCCCGGACTCAACTGAAAGTGTGCTATAGGGCCAGGGCTTCGTCCCCTTCCGTGAGCGGGGTGGCCGCGGGCGTCCGGCCGGCCTGCGGCGCCAGCAGCCTCCGGTACAGCAAAATCCCGGCGCCCAGGACGGCCGCGGCGAACACGAAGGGCGCGCCGAAGGACCCGGTCGCCTCCGCCAGCCAGCCGGTGAACACCACACCTGCCGTGGTGGCGACGGAGTTGGCGAAATTCATCAGTCCGCCGGCCGCGCCCACCGTGCCGGGCGGCGCGAGCAGGCCGGGCAGGCTCCAAGCGACCGGCGCGGCGACCGCGAGTCCGCCGAGGGAGAGCGCCATCCAGCCCACCGCGGCCGGCCCGGTGGGCGCCGTGCCGGCGAAGCCGATGGCCGAGCCCACCGCGAGACCGCAGGTCAGTATGGTTCTGCGGACCTTCATCGGGTCGCGTCCGGCCCGTACGAGACGGTCCACCAGCCAGCCGCCGAGGGCGAGTTCGGCGACGGTGGCCACGATCCAGGGGACCGCGGAGTACAGGCCGGAGCCCAGGGTGCGGGTGCCGAACTGCCGCTGGAAGAACTCCGGCATCCAGGTCAGGACGACGTTGATGGCGTAGCCGTAGCAGGCGAAGCCGAGCGCCATCGTCCACAGCCGGCCGGAGCGCAGCACCGGGCGCAGAGCGGAACCGCGCGGCCGGTCGGTGACGCGCGCGCCGCCGGCGGCCAGGCGGGCGCGCTCGGCGGCTCCCAGCCGGGGGTGTTCGGCCGGGTCCCGGTAGCACCACCACCAGACGGCCGCGAACAGCAGGCTGATCACGCCGGTGAACCAGAACCCGGCCCGCCAGCCCCAGGCGCTGACCACCAGGGCGAGTACCGGCAGCCCGATGACGTTGGCCAGTTTCGTGGCCCCGTCGAAGAGGGCGGTGGCGCGGCTGCGTTCGGCGGTGGGGAACCAGGTGGCGGTGGCCTTCGAGGCGCTGAGCATGAAGGGGCCCTCGGCCACCCCCAGCAGCAGCCGCGAGACGATGATCAGGCCGAGGCCCCCGGCGACCGCGAGCAGCAGACTGGCCACGCCCCACAGCGTCACGGCGATCCGGTTGAGCCACCTGACGCCGATCCGGTCCACCAGCGCGCCGGCCGGCAGCTGGACCAGCCCGTAGGACCAGCTGAACGCCGCGAGGACGACGCCCAGCTGGCTCAGGCTCCACCCGAACTCGGCGGCCAGCTGCGGTGCCGCGACGGACAGCACCGTACGGTCGGCGAAGTTGACGAGCAGGCCGCCCGCCAGCAGGGCGCCGATGCCCCACCGGGCACGTCCGAGGGAAGACACCTGGTTCCTCTCACCTGCCGCCGGTGGCGCACAGGACGATGTTGGCGCGGAAGAGCCGGCGGGGTTCCTCCTGGCGGATCTGCCGCACGCCGACCAGGCCGAGGTAGGCGCCGCCGGTGCCGACCGCGTGCAGGTTCTGCCACTGGCCGCCCCAGACGGCGGTGGAGTCCATCCAGCCGGAGGTCTGGACGGTGCCGTCCGGGAACGCGATCTCCTCGCGGTAGTAGGACAGCACATGGCCGTCCCGGGGATGTTCGTACACCTTCCAGCCGCTGCCGGTAATGGTGCCCACGGCGGTGCCGTCGGCGTCGGTGAGGCGGTCCGCATGGGTGTTGCGGTCGCCGACCGTGGGGCCCGTCGTGGTGGCGGCGTGGAAGGTGATGTCCGCGTGCTCGGCGAGCCCGGTCCGGACCACGCAGCCCGTACCGCGCTTGGTCTGCGCGACGTCCGGGAGCGGGCCGTCGAGGGCGGTCAGGCACTGGGGGCACATCGCGGGAATGCCGGAGAGCGGCAGCGGACTCGGCGGCTGGGTCATGTCTCCCTCATTTCGTTGCGACCGGAATTACCGTCCGGCCGGCGCGTCACGCCTCGAAATCCGGGGCGCCGGAAATAATCAAGTATTCAAACTTTCCGGACGCCGTGGCTCTTCCGGGGTGTTCCGGAATCGTGCCGAGCGGGTTTTCCCGGGATCTCGCCCGGAGCAACCGAAATCCGGCGCGCCCGGCGAGCACGGAGCTTTCGCCGACCGGGGAAAAAGTCCGGCAGATGCGCCGCACATGCTGTGTCAGCCCCTTTCCCCTGTCAACCGTTCGATGTCGGGCGAGAACTCCGGAAACAGACGTTCCGTCAGTCTTTCATGCCGTACCCGGCACCTCTTTCGGCGCCCGGCCCCGATAGCCGAGAAGCCAGATCGCCGCGAGTCCGGCGACCAGCGTGATGACGCCCGCGAGGAGGAAGACCGCGTCCAGCCCGCCGGCGTACGCCGTGTCCGAGGCCGGGCCGCTGTCCGGCACGTACTGGTGGAAGACGGTGCCGAGCAGGGCGATCCCCAGGGCGAGGCCGAGCTGCCGGGCGCTGTTGGCCGCCGCGGCGGCGACACCGCTGTGCGCGGCGGGCGCGGCGGACATGGCGACCGCCGGCAGGACGGGCGAGACGAGTCCGGCCCCGACCCCGGTGATCACCAGCCCGGGCAGCAGCGCCGGCCAGGACGAGCCGGGGCCCACCGCGAGCAGCGCGAGGTTGCCCAGTCCGACCACCACGGAGCCGCCGCCGAGCGTCCAGCGGGCGGGGATGCGGTGCAGGGCGCTGCCGACCAGGGCGGAGGTGGCGAAGAAGGCGGCCGGCTGGACGGTGATGACCAGGGAGGTGGCGAAGGAGCTGAGCCCCACGCCGTTCTGCAGCCAGAGGGAGAGCACCGGCAGGAAGCCGAAGGCGGCCAGGTAGTAGCCGCAGGCGGCGAGGAGCATGCCGTCGAAGGCGGGCTTGCGGAACAGTTCCAGCGGGATCATCGGATGGGCGGCGGCCCGCTCCACGAGGACGAAGACGACGAGCAGGACGGCGCCGACGGCGAAGCCGAGCAGGGTCGTGGTGTCCGTCCAGCCCGCCTCGCCGCCGCGGATGAAGCCGAAGGTGATGCCGATCGCGGCCAGGGTGAAGGTGGCGATCCCCGGCCAGTCGATGCGGGTCGGCCTGCTGGCGTCGCCGACGAGCACCTTCAGGGACAGCGCGATGGTGGCGGCGCAGACCGGCACCGCGCCGTAGAAGATCCACTGCCAGGACAGGAACTGGGTGAGCATGCCGCCCGCGACGTTGCCGATGCCGGCCGCCGCGCCGGCGACCGCGCCCCAGACCGCGAACGCCTTGGCCCGGTCGCGCCCGGTGTAGGTCAGGCCGATCAGCGGCAGCAGCGTGGCGAACATCGCGGCACCGGCGACGCCCTGGACGGCGCGGGCGGCGATGAGCACCCCGACGTCCGGGGCCAGGCCGCACGCGAGGGTGGCGGCGGTGAAGACGGTCAGCCCGAGGACGTACAGGCGCTTGCGGCCCAGGTTGTCGCCGAGGGAGCCCATGCCGAGCAGCAGGCCGGCCAGCGCGAGGGTGTAGACGTCGACGATCCACTGGAGCGACCCGAAGCCCGCGTGCAGGTCCCGGGCCATCTGCGGCAGCGCCACCGTCACGATCGTCGCGTAGACGAGAAGCATGAAGGTGCCGAGGCAGGTGGCCACCAGGGGCAGCCATTTGCCGGGGGTGGGTCCGGGCGGTGCGGGGGTCTGTCCGGGCGCGGGTGCCGGTGGTGCTTCTCCGACGGCAACGGTACGGCCGTCGGCCAGTGGTGTGTCCATGAGGTCACTCTGCTGTAATGGTCTTATGCAGCTGAACCCTTACGGGGAGGACCCCGTCCGCTTCGTGACCGACCTCACCAACTCCCCGCCCACCAGCCCTTCCGAGCTGGCCGAACGCTGCGAGGCGGCGGGCATGGTGCTCGACCGGCCGGCCGGGGAGGACGACTTGGCCGAGGTGCTGGACTTCCTCGCCCGCTGGGCCGAGGTGGTCGACGCCCCCACGGACGCACGGCGCGCCGCCCTGCTCAACGCGCTCCTCGCCGACGCGGCCGCCTATCCCCGGCTCACCGACCACGCCGACGGCGGCTGGCACATCCACTACCGCGAGGACGACCTCGGCGCGGCGGGCATCCTGCGGGCGGTGGCCAGTGTCGGCACCGCACTGCACCTGACCGGCCTGGGCATGCACCGGCTGGGCCGCTGCGCACTGGCCGAATGCACCCACGCCTACGCGGACTTCACCCGCGCCGGACGGCAGCGGTACTGCTCGCACGCCTGCGCCAACCGCGACGCGGTACGCCGCCACCGCGCCAAGCGCGCAGCCTGAAGGCCCCGACGGGCGGCGGCACCGACAACGCCGCCGCCTGCCGGGGCCCGGACGGGCGTGCTCCCTCAGCCCTCCCGCCCGTCCAGCACGGCCGCCAGCCGGGACGGCGTGGCGTGCGCCAGCACATCGCGGACCGACACCTGCGTCCGCAGCACCTCGGACAGGCGGTTGGCGATGCGGGTCGCGAGCAGCGAGTGCCCGCCCAGTTCGAAGAAGTCGTCGTGCACGCCGACGGGTTCGTACTCCAGGAACTCCTCCCACAGTGCGACGACCTGCTTCTCCGTCTCACTGTCCGGGGCCGCGTACGCCGACCGCAGGCCGCCCGGCCGGGCCGTCCGCGCCCGCCCCTGCGGCGGCGCGGAGTGCTGCTCCTCCGGAGCGCTCACCACGGGCTCGCCGTCCGCCGTGCCGCCACGCGGTTCGATCCAGTACCGCTCGCGGGCGAACGGGTACCCCGGCAGCGCGACCCGCCGCCGCGGGCCCCGGTGCAGGGCGCGCCAGTCCACCTCCGCCCCGGCGAGCCACAGGTCGCCGACGCCGGAGAGCAGGGTGACCCGCTCGCTCTCCGCCTCCGTGGGCCGCGGCATCGTCCGCACGACGGTGGGCCCCTTGCGGGTGCCGAGCGCCGCCCTGGCCAGCGAGGACAGGGTGGTGCCCGGCCCCACCTCGACCAGTGCGCAGCGGCCCGCGGGCAGTGCGCTGCGCAGCGCGTCGGCGAAGCGTACGGGGCGGCGGATGTGCCCGCCCCAGTACGCGGGGTCGGTGGCCTGCTCCGCCGTGATGGCCGCGCCCGTGACGCCGGAGGCGAAGGGCAGCCGGGGCGCCGCCGGCCGCGCGGTCCGTACGGCCTCGGTGAACGGCGCGACGGCCGGTTCCATCATCGGCGAGTGGAAGGCGTGCGAGGTGTGCAGCGGCCGGGCGGAGACGCCGGCGGCGGCGAGGCGGTCGGCCAGGCCGGCGACGAGCGGTTCCGGGCCCGCGGCCACGCACAGCTCGGGCGCGTTGACGGCCGCGATGTCCAGGCCGTCCACAAGCAGTTCGCGTACCCGCTCCTCCGGCGCCTGCACCGCCAGCATCGACCCGGCCGGGCGGCCGGCCATCAGACGGCCGCGCAGCGCCACCAGCCGCAGCGCGTCCTCGACCCGGAACACGCCCGCCAGGCAGGCGGCGACGTACTCCCCGAGGCTGTGGCCCACCATGCCGTCCGGCTCGATGCCCCAGGAGGCCAGCAGCCGGGCCAGTGCGTACTCGACGGTGAACAGCGCGGGCTGGGCCACGTCGGTCGCGGTCAGCCGCTCCGCCGGGGCGTCGCGGTCCAGGAGCAGGTCCCGTACGTCGAAGCCCAGTTCGTCGTGGAGCACATCGGCACAGTGGTCGAGGTGTTCCGCGAAGACCGGCTCGGCGGCGTGCAGTTCGCGCCCCATCCCCGGGTACTGGGCCCCCTGCCCGGGGAAGAGGAACACCGTCCTGAGCCGGCCGGTGCCGCTCTCTCCCGTGGACGCGGCGTACGGCTCGCTCCTCGGCTCCTCGGTGCCGTTGAAGAGCAGCGCGCGCCGGTGGCGCATCGGCGCCCGGCCGGTCTGCAAGGTGTATGCCGCGTCGGCGAGGTCCGGGGCGCCGGGCTCCGCGAGCCGGGCGGTCAGCCGTTCCGTCGCCGTGTCCAGGGCCGCGGGGCTCTTCGCCGACAGCACCAGCAGCTGCGGTCCGTCGGCCGCGCCCCCGTTCGCGGTGGCGGCCACGGGCCGCGGTGCCTCCTCCAGGATCACGTGGGCGTTGGTCCCGCCGATGCCGAACGCGCTGACCCCGATCCGGCGCGGGAACTCCCCCGCGTCCCAGGGCCGCGGCTCCGCGTCGACCCGGAACGGCGTCGCCGCGAAGTCGATGCGCGGGTTGGGCTCGGTGAAGTGGACGGTGGGCGCGAGCTGCCGGTGGCGCAGCTGGAGGACCGCCTTGATGAGTCCGGCGATGCCCGCCGCCGACTCCAGGTGCCCGATGTTGCCCTTGACCGATCCGACGGAGCAGAAGCCGCTGTCGTCGGTGGAGTCCCGGAACGCCCGGGTGAGCGCCTTGATCTCGATCGGGTCGCCGATCGGCGTGGCCGTGCCGTGCGCCTCGACGGCCGTGACGCTGCGGGCGGGCACGCCCGCGACCCGCAGGGCCTCGCGCACCACCCGTTCCTGCCCGGCGACACCGGGCGCGGTGAAACCGACCTTGTCGCTGCCGTCATTGTTGACGGCGGACCCCTTGATGACGGCCAGCACCCGGTCGCCGTCGGCCAGCGCGTCGGCCAGCCGCTTGAGGACGACCGCGCCCACACCGTTGCCGAAGACGGTGCCGGCGCCGCGGGCGTCGAAGGGGCGGCAGTGGCCGTCCGGGGAGTGCACCATGCCGCGCTCGGCGAGATATCCGGCGCGCTGCGGCACCCGGACGCAGACCCCGCCGGTGAGCACCACGTCGCACTCGTCCACGAGCAGCGCCTTGACGCCCTCGTGGACGGCGACCAGCGAGGTCGAGCAGGCCGTCTGCACGCCGACCGCGGGCCCGGTGAAGCCGAGGCGGTGTGCGGTGCGGGTCGCGAGATAGTCCTTGTCGTTGTGGATCTGCTGCTCGAACACGTCCGCGTCGAGCACGATGCGCCGGCCGCCCAGCAGGTTCGACATCCAGTACGCGGGCATGTTGGCCCCGGCGAAGACGCCGCCGCGGCGCACCGAGGCCGGGTCCAGTGCGGCGTCCTCCAGGGCGTGCCAGGCGCACTCCAGGAAGAGCCGCTGCTGCGGGTCGAGCAAGGCGGCCTCGCGGGCGCCGAAGCCGAAGAAGCGAGCGTCGAACAGGTCGTGGCCGTCCAGGAACGAGCCGGCGCGCACATAGTCGTCCCGCTCGAACAGGTCCCGTGCGATGCCCTCGGCGAGCAGCTCGTCCTCGCTCAGCCCGGTGATCGACTCCACGCCGTCGCGCAGATTCGTCCAGAACGTGTCGAGGTCCGGGGCGCCGGGGAAGCGCCCCGCCATGCCGATGACCGCGACGTCCCGGGAGACGGCCGTCATCGGGCGGCCCCGGGGGCGGGCCGGGCGGGCGCGAGGCCGGTCAGGGCGTGCCGGGCGATGTCGTACGACGTGCCGCCGTCCAGGGCCAGTTCCGTGCAGATCCGGCCGAAGAGCGGTACCAGCTTGAACGCCCAGCCGGCGGCGGCGACCACGACGTTCTCGCCGCCGTCGACGAGGTGTCCGGCCGTGCCCAGGTAGAACTGCCGGGACGGGTCGCCGGGCAGTACCGCGAGGCAGGTGGAGGTCGCGGTGGGCTCCGGGTCGACCCACGGCATGTGCGCGCGGGCCCAGTCGGTGACCCGCTCGACGTGCCGCGGGTCGGGGACGCCGGTGGCCCGGCTCGCGTGCTCCAGCGCGTTGACCTCGAAGTCGGGGCCGAGGCGCACCTCGTCGGAGGTGGACCAGGGGTTGGGCGGGAAACCGTAGAAGAGGTTGGTGTCCTCCTCGGTGGGCTTCTGGAAGGCGAACCAGAAGGGCCGCTGCACGCCGTCGTCCCGCTGCCGCAGGGTGACCAGCGCCATCTCGTACGCGTGCAGGTCCAGCGAGCCGCCGCCCCAGGGGGCGATGAGGTCGTTGGCCTGCGCCCCGTTGGCGAGGACGACCTTGGCGGCCCGGTAGGTGGTCCGGTCGGTGCGCACCGTCACCCCGTCGCGGTCCGGCGTGGTCTCCAGTACGGCCTCGTTGCCGCGCAGCACCGCACCGTGCTCCTGGGAGAGCTGGAACAGCGCGGCCAGGGTGCCCCGTACGTCGATGGCGCCGCCGTTGCGCTGGAGGAAGCCCTCGAAGTGGCCGGGCAGCCGGGTGAATCCGTAGCGCTTCTCGATGTCCCGGGCGGTCAGCCACTCGTACGCCACGGACATCTCGTCCATGGCCCGCGCGGTGTCCGCGATGTGCCCCTCGTTGGTCTCCACCTCGATGTCGCCGAACCACAGGCTGCCCAGCTCGTGGATGAGTCTGCGGCCGGTCAGCCGCTCCAGCTCCGCCCACATCGGGCGGGTTCGGAGGGTCAGCGAGAAGATGTCCTTCTGGGTGTACTGCACCCGCCAGTGGCGTTCGGCGCCGCTCGATCCGGAGCGCTCGTTCATGAAGCCGTACTGGTCCAGTACGAGGACCCGTTGCCCGCCGCGCCGGGCCGCGTGCCAGGCGGTGGACAGGCCGACCGGCCCGCCGCCGACGATGATGAGGTCATAGGTCTCGATGCCGCTCATGGACACAGCTCCTTAGGTGTACTGCCCGGTGACGTGCGGAAGCGCCGCCACGAGCGCGGAGATCACGGCGGATTGGCCGTCCCGGAGGTAGAAGTGGCCGCCGGGGAAGTGCTGTTGCTCGAAGGGGCCGGTGGTGAAGTCGCGCCAGCGGGCGACGTCCGCCGGGGAGACGGCCGGGTCGTCGCGCCCGCAGAACGCGGTCAGCGCGGCGGCGACGGGCTCGCCGTCGAAGGGCGCGTAGCCGTCCAGCATCCGGTAGTCCGCGCGCACCAACGAGGCGACGAACTCCTTCAGTTCGGGGCTGCGCCGGACGTCGGAGACGGCGCCGCCGAGCCGCTCCACCACGTCCAGGACGCCGTCGTCGTCCCGCTCGTGGACGTCCTGGGCCGGCAGCTCGCCGGGCGCGTACTGTCCGGAGACGACCAGCCGGTCCGGTCCGGGCAGGCCCATCCGCTCCCAGTGCCGGGCCACTTCGTAGGCGATCAGGGCGCCCATGCTGTGCCCGAAGAAGGTGACGGGGCCGCCGTCGAGTTCGGCGGTCAGCTGGGCCGAGACGCCCTCCACGACCTCCTCCACGGTCTCCGCGAAGGGTTCCCGGAGCCGGTCCTCGCGGCCGGGGTACTGGATCACCAGCAGGTCCGTGCCGGCCTGCAGCGTGTCCCGCCACGGCCGGTAGAAGGAGGCGCCGCCGCCCGCGTGCGGGAAGCAGACCAGGTGGTGGCGGGCGGGCTCCGCGCCGGGCAGGCGTCTGACCCAGGCGGAGCGGGACGTGTCGCTCATCGCGTGCGTGCTCCTTGCGGTGACGGGGTGGGGCGGTGGACGGGCGGCAGCGGGGCTCGTCCGGGGCGGGGCACTTCCCCGGGGCCGGCGGCGCTCACGTCCCGTCGGCGATCCGGGCGGCGATGTCCTTGCGCAGCGCGGCCTTGTCGATCTTCCCGATGCCGCTCAGCGGCAGCGCGGCCACGGTCTCCAGCCGTTCGGGGAACTTGTAGCGGGCCAGTCCGCGCTCCTCCAGGAACCGCCGCACCGCGCGCAGGTCCAGCTCCTCCCCCGCGTCCGCGGCGGGCACGGCGTAGAGGCAGACGGCCTCGCCGTACAGCGGGTGGGGCATGGCGACGCCCGCCGCGTCGGCGATGGCCGGGTGCTGCCGGGCGGCCTGCTCCAGCTCCTCGGCGGAGATCTTCTCGCCGCCGCGGTTGATGACGTCCCGTACCCGGCCCTCGACCAGCACGTTGCCGCGCGCGTCCAGGCGGACCAGGTCGCCGGTGCGGTAGAAGCCGTCCTCGGTGAAGGAGGAGGCCGTGGCCTCGGCGTTGCGGTAGTAACCGGCGACGGTGTACGGGCCGCGGGTCAGCAGCTCACCCATCTCCCCGGCCGCCACCTCGGCGCCGTCCGCGTCCACCACCCTGACCTCGTCGAGGGGGGACGCGGGGGCGCCCTGGGTGCCGTCGGTGATCGCCGGGGAGTCGTCGAGGCGGGTGTAGCAGAGCAGGCCCTCGCTCATGCCGTAGCACTGCTGGACCGTGGCGCCCAGGACCTCGCGCAGCCCGGCGGCCATGTCGGCGGACGGCCGCGCGCCGCCCACCTGGATCACCTCCAGGCTCGACAGGTCGTACGTCCGCTCGCGGGCCGCGGCGATCCACTGGAGGGCCAGCGTCGGTACCAGGGTGCTGTGGGTGACCCGCTCACGTTCGATCAGCTCCAGGGCCTGCCGGGCGCTGGCGGGCGTGGTCAGGACGGCCGTGCCGCCCGCGGAGAGGGTGCCGAGCAGGCCGGGGCAGTTCATCACGAAGCCGTGTTCGGCGGGCATCACCACGAGGTTGACGGTGCGTTCGGTGACCCCGGCGAGGCCGGTCGCCGTACGGATCATGTAGCCGTAGCCCTCGTGGGTCCGGGCGATGGCCTTGGGCAGCCCGGTGGTGCCGCTGGAGAGCAGGAAGACGGCGGCGTCGTGGGGCGCGGCGCCGGGCGCCCCGTGCGGGGGCGGCACCGGGCCGCTCGCGCCGGGCTCCGGGCTGCACAGCTCCGTGAGGTCCACCAGGCCGTCCGCAGTGTCGGCCGGGTCCGCGCCGCGGACCAGCAGGTGGCGCAGGCCCGGGTGCCGCCGGGTGAGGTCGCGGGCCGTGGCGAGCGCGTCGGACCTGCGGTTGCCGCGTTCGACGGCCAGCGCCACCGGGCGGGTGACCGAGACGATGTGGTCGAGTTCGTGGGCGCGGAACGCCGGGAGGATAAGGACCGGCGGAGCGCCGATGTCCAGCAGGGCGAGCACCAGGACGACGTACTCGGTGCTGTTGGACAGCTGGACGCCCACCCGGTCGCCCGGGCCGATGCCGAGCCCGCGCAGCCGTCCGGCCGCGGCCCGTACGGCGTGGCCGAGTTCCCCGTACGTCGTCCTGCGGTCGCCGTCGACCACGGCGCAGCGGTCGGGGGCGGTGCGGCAGCGCTCGGCGATCCGGTCGCCGACGAGTTCGTCCGTCCAGACGCCGGTGGCGCGGTAGCGGGCGGCGCGTTCCGGGTCGATGGCCGGGACCGCCGGGTCGAGCGGGGCGCGGGCGGCGGCGGAGGCGTGGTCGGTCACGGTCATGACGGGCTCCCCGCGGGGGCGATGCGGTCGGCCAGCTGGCCGAGCGTGTAGTCCTCCTGGTCCCACAGGTCGATCTCCAGGCCGAACCGCTTCTTCAGTTCGAGCTGGAGGTCCGTCGTCTCGACGGAGTCCAGCCCCAGCTCGGCACGCAGCCTGACGTCCGGGCCCGCCTCGTCGAGCAGGGCCGCATCCAGCCCTATGTCCGACAGGGCTCGGAGGACATCCTTCATGGACACAACCGACTCCTTCGCTGCCTTCGATTTCCTCGGGGGCGGCCGGCCGGACCGGTGCACCCGGCCGGGCCGGCGCCCCGGTTCCGCGCCGTACGCCGCTCCGCGCCGCCTCGTCACTCCGCCTGTTCGCGACGGGCCAGGCTCTCGGCGAACTCCGCCCACAGCCGCCCGCAGGCCCGCGCCGTCTCGGCCAGCGCGGGCAGGCAGTGCGGCGGGACCTCGGCGGCCAGCCGGCCGCCGTCCCCGTCGCCCAGCACGGCCTCCTGGGCGATCAGCAGCCGCAGCAGGTCCCGGCCGGTGTTCGTGGACCGCAGCGCTACGTCCTGCCGCAGGAACGGCAGCCGGTCCAGCGATATGGCGGCCGGGGGCTCCTGCGCGGCGCCGCGCCGGCGGGCGGCGGGCTCCGCCGCGCCGTCGTCCGTACGGCTGTGCACCTCGATCCGCCGGGCCACCGCGGAGGCCTGGCTCTGCTGCGCGGGCAGCAGGTCCCGGCCGTTGCGCAGCCGCCGGCTGACGTCCTGTGCGGTGCCCAGGGAGATCCCGGCCCGCTGCGCGACCTCGCGCAGGGACACCGTGGGGTCCTCACGGAGGATGCGCCCGGCGCGCAGCCGGCCCTCGGCCGTACTGGCCGGGCGCACCCGGCCGTCCCGCCCCAGCCGGGCGGTGTTCAACTGCGGACCGTCCGCGCTCGAACGCCGGCGCAGCCCCGCGATGGTCTTCGCGGACAGCCCGGCGACCTCGCCCAGCGACCGGTCCGAGCAGTACGGGAAGTCCCGCAGGATGCGCCGGGCCGCGGCCTTGCGGTCCTCCATGGACAGCGGCAGTCCGTGCGCGGCGTTGGTCCGTACGGCGTGGACGAACCCCTCCTTCTCGGTACCGCAGAAGAGTTCCGCGCTGATCTCGGACCCGCCGCGCAGGATCATCGCCTGGACCCGGTGGGCGCCGTCCAGCACCCGCATCGTGGCGCGGTGCACGATGATCGGCGGCAGGTCGGCCGGGTCCACTTCGGCCAGGGCCCGGACGTGCGCCACGTCGCAGCCCGCGATCCGCGGCGACCCGGACAGGTCCAGCGCGCTGATCCGTACGGTCACCGGCTCGCGCCACGCCGGGGGCGGCGCCGGCAGATGGGTGCGCACGTCGTCGCCCCTCGGCCCGGGCACCGGCCCGACGGCGGGCCCGGGCATCGGCCCGGCCGCGGTCCCCGGCACCGGCCCGGCCGGCAGTACCTCTTCCCAGGACATCCGTCTTCCCTCTTCCCCCTTCCCTTTCCGTCCGCTAGCGGCCGAGGTCCGCCGCGGCCGACGCCAGCGGGGCCGGGGCGCTGCCGTTCAGCTCGGCCAGCGACTCGTCCAGGGCGTCCACGAGGTAGTCGATCTGGGAGGGCGTGAGCCGGGGGTGGCAGGGCAGGTTGAGGTGCTGGTCGAACCAAAGGCGTTCGGCGACCGGGCACTCCCCGCGCAGGTGGCCGCGGTGGCGCCACTCGGGCAGCAGGTGCTGCGGGAAGTAGCGCAGCTGGATCTCGACTCCCCTGCGGTCGAGACCCAGCACGAGCTGGTCGCGCAGTTCCTGGCGGTCGGCGAAGCAGGTGTAGAGGTGGTAGGCGTGCCGACTGTGCGCGGGCGCCGCCTGGGCCCGGATGAACGGGTAGCGGGAGATCACCTCGTCCAGCCGCCCGGCGATCGCGCGCCGGGTGGCGCCGGTGGCCGCCAGCCGGCCGAGCTGGACCTGTCCGACGGCCGCGGCGGCCTCCGACATGGTCGCGTTCGTACCGGCCCGGCGCAGCCGCCGTACCGAGTCGCTGTAGACGGGCGTCGCGTACTTCATCCAGGGCAGCACGATCGGCTCCACCGTGTCGCTCAGGTCGGAGCGGACGATCTCGGCGTCGATGTCGTTGGACCGCAGCCGGTCCAGCCGTCCGGCCCAGTCGTCCCGGTCGCAGGTGACCATGCCGCCCTCGCCGAGGGTGGTGATGTTCTTGGCGTTCTGGAAGCTGAACGTGGCGATGTCGGCCAGCGAACCGGGGGCCCGGCCCCGGTAGGCGGCGCCCAGCGCGTGCGCGCAGTCCTCCAGGACGAGGAAGCCGTGCCGCCGGGCGAGCGCCATGATCTGGTCCATCTCGGCCGGGCAGCCGCCGTAGTGCACCAGCAGCAGGGCCTTGGTACGCGGGGTGATCAGCGCCTCGACGGCGGCCGGGTCGATGTTGAGGGTGTCCGGGTCGATGTCGCAGAACCGGACCCGTACGTCGTAGTCGAGCAGCGGCTGTACCGTCGCCTGGTAGGTCTGCGGGGTGGCGATCACCTCGTCACCGGGCTCCAGGTCGAGCATCCGGATCGCCAGCTCCAGGGCGACCGTACCGCTGGTGACGGAGATCGCGTGCTTGCTGCCGACCGTCTCCGCGAAGGAGCGCTCGAAGCGGGCGCGCCGGCCGCCCATCGACAACGGCGTGTCCTCGTGGATGAGTTCCCGCAGAACGGACACCTCGGCCTCGGCCAGGATGCTGCCCCGTTTTCCCCAGGGCACGACATAGCTCCGGTCCATCAGTTCCCCCAGCTGGTCTCGGGCACGGCGGTCAGTTGCCGCACTCCATGACAGCCGAGGGGCGGGTGTTAATGAAGGGTCAGCAGGAGTCAGCAAGGTCAGTTAGGTCAGAACGGCGGTCCGGCGCGGGGCGGGGAAGCGGCCGGAGTACGGGCGGGCCGCCGCGCGGCGACCGCTCTCCGGCCCGGCGGGCGAACCGACCGCGCGCCGACCCGTACGGGGGACGTGCCCACCTGGACTTACGGCGGGCACGCCCCGGGCAGGCGTCGCTTCAACGCCGTACCGACGGCAGCACGAAGCAGTGCACCGGACTCGGACTCACCGGGTTCCGCCGCTGCCCAGCGTCGGCAGGTAACGCGGTGCCCGCCAGGCGTCCAGCCGGTGTTCCACCGCGGCCCCCAGGGACAGCAGTGCGGCGTCCTGGTGGTTCCCCGCCGTCAGGAGCAGGCCGACGGGCAGTTCGCCCACGGAGCCGGCCGGCACCGACAGGGACGGGTATCCGGCCACGGCAGCCGGCGTGGAGGACGGGATCACGTCGTTGTCGCCCCGTGCGCAGTCGGTCGTCCAGGCGGGCGGGTTCGTGGGGGCGGCGATGGCGTCCAGCCGGTGGGCGGCCAGGGTCTCGTCGATGGACCGCCGGGAGAGGTCCGTCAGTTCGGCGCGCATCGCCCGGTACTCCGGGTCGGTGGTCGGCGGTGCGGCGAGCGCCTGTTCGAACAGTTCCTGGCCGGCGAAGCAGGTCCGCTCCGCCGGGTGGGCGCGGTTGAACGCGATGAGACCGGCGAGGTCCCGGGGCCCCTTGCGGGTGGCGAGGTAGGCGTCGATGTCCCGGTGGAACTCGCTCAGCAGCGCCGGGAACTCCAGCTCGGCCAGGCGCTGCTGGTACGGCGGCGTCACCTCGACGACCTCGGCCCCCGCCGCCCGCAGCTTCGCCGCCGTACGGGTCAGCACGGCGTCCACCTCGGCACCGAGGGACGGCAGCCGCCAGAGGCCGATCCGCTTGCCCCGCAGGCCGCTTGGCCGCTTGCCCTGGTCCACGCCCGCCCGGAGCGCCCCGTGGCGCGGGCCGTCCCCGCCGCCGAGCACCGCGAGGGTGAGCGCCACATCGGTCACGTTGCGGGCCATCGGCCCCGCGGTGTCCTGCTCGGCGGAGATCGGCACCACGCCGTCCCCGCTGACCAGCCCGAGGCTGGGCTTGTGGCCGACCACCCCGTTCATCCCGGCCGGGCACACGATCGAGCCGTCCGTCTCGGTACCGATCGCCACCTGCGACAGCGACGCGGCGAGCGCGGCGGCCGACCCGGAGGACGATCCGCACGGGTTGCGGTCCAGCACATACGGGTTGCTGGTCTGCCCGCCCACCGCCGACCACCCGGATGTCGGCTTCGTGGAGCGGAAGTTGGCCCACTCCGACAGGTTGGTCTTGCCGAGGATGACCGCGCCCGCGTCGCGCAGCCGGGTCACCAGTGCGGCGTCGGTGTCCGGCGGGCTGCCGGCCAGCGCCAGGGAACCGGCGGTGGTGGGCATGTCGCGGGTGTCCACGTTGTCCTTGAGCAGGACGGGGATGCCGTCCAGCGGCCCCAGGGTGTGGCCGCGCCGGTGCCGGGCGTCGCTGGCGGCGGCCTGGCGCAGGGCCGTCGGATCGGTCCGCAGCACCGCGTTGATCTTCGGGTTGACGGTCTTGATCCGGTGCAGGTAAGCACGGGTCAGCGCCGAGGAGGTCAGCGCCCCGTCGGCCATGCGCGCCTGCAATTCCGGAATGGTCACGGTGTCGAGATCGACCCCGAGCGCGGGGGCCTGACCGGTGGACGGCGTGGCCCCCGCACCGGGCTCGGCGGCCTCCGCGCGGAAGTCCGGTGCTCCCGCGACGAGGGAGCCCGTGACCAGGACAGCGATCAGTGTGGCAATTCTCCACTTCACCATGGGAGGTAGCGGACTACACGCCGCACTCCCGGCGCAAGGGGCGCAACACGTTCACCCGTCCCGCACGTCACCGGCTTCCCACAGCTCGGTACGGTGCGCGGCGACCAGAGCACCGATCCGGCGCAGGACGGCGTCGGCGGGCTGCGGGTCGAGGCGGCGTCCGTCCCGCAGCCGCAGGGCCACCCGGCCGTCGGCGGCCTCCCTGGCACCGATGACGGCTTGGTACGGCACGAGGCGGGCCTCGCGGACGCGGGCGCCCAGGCTGCCGTGCTCGGGTCCGGCGAGGCGGGCACGCAGCCCGAGATCGGCGCAGCGTTCGGCGAAGGCCGCGGCGCCGGACCGTTCGGCCTCGGAGACCGGCAGAACCACCAGTTGGGTGGGGGCGAGCCAGGCGGGGAAGGCACCGCCGTGCTCCTCGATGAGGTGGGCGACGGCTCGCTCCACGCTCCCGATGACGCTGCGGTGGACCATGACGGGCCGGTGCTCGGCGCCGTCCGGGCCGGTGTAGTGCAGGTCGAACCGCTCCGGCTGGTGGAAGTCGATCTGGACGGTGGACAGGGTGGACTCCCGGCCGGCGCTGTCGGCGACCTGCACATCGATCTTGGGCCCGTAGAACGCGGCCTCTCCCTCGCCCGCCTCGTAGGGCAGGCCGGAGCGGTCGAGGACCTCGGTCAGCAGGGCGGCCGACCGCTCCCACAGGGCGGGCGCGGCCACGTACTTGCCGCCCGGGCCCGGCAGGGAGAGCCGGTAACGGGACGGCCGGATGCCGAGCGCCCGGTACGCCCGGCGGATCATGCCGAGGGCGGCCTGTGCTTCCCCGGCCGCCTGGTCCAGGGTGCAGAAGATGTGCGCGTCGTTGAGCGAGATAGCCCGTACGCGGCTCAGTCCGCCGAGCACGCCCGAGAGCTCGGCACGGTACATTCCCCCCAACTCGGCTATGCGCAGCGGCAGTTCGCGGTAGCTGCGAGCGCGCGAGCGGTAGATGACCGCATGGTGCGGGCACAGGCTCGGGCGCAGCACGACGTCCTCACCGCCGAGGTTCATCGGCGGGAACATGTCCTCCTGGTAGTGCGACCAGTGCCCGGACATCTCGTACAGCTCCCGTTTGCCGAGCACCGGCGAGTACACGTGCTGGTAGCCCGCCCGGCGTTCGGCGCCGCGGATGTACTCCTCCAGGGTGTGCCGTACGGTCGCGCCGTCGGGCAGCCAGTACGGCAGCCCGGAGCCGATCAGCGGGTCGGTGCCGAACAGGCCGAGTTCGCGGCCGAGTCTGCGGTGGTCGTACACGGTGGTCTCCTCGCGTGCGTCGGGCGAGTGACCGAACGGCGAAGCCCCGGGGCACTCGCCCCGGGGCTTTCGACTAGGACATCGGTCAGCGCGCCGGGACACTCTCCGGCGTCGTCGTCATGATGATGGCGCGCTGCATGCCGGTGACCGTAACAGACGGGCCGTTCCACGCGGCACGGATTTTTCCAGCGGCCGTCGCACGTCGCCGTACCGGAGGCGCCTCGCTGCCCGGCCCTTCGGCACCGGCGACGCAGCGCAGGCCAACTCCGCTGCCGCACCCCGGACGACAGCGGAACCGGCCATCCCGGGGGCCGCGTCGGCCGTCCCGGGACAGGCCGGCGGCGCTCGTCAGCTCCCCAGGTTCGTGGGGCCGCTCCAGTAGGAGTAGTCCCACTTCGCCAGGTCCGGGCTGAACTCGACCACCGCCTTGTCGGCGGCCTTGGGCGGCAGCGAGAAGGCGTACTTCCCGACGATCGACTTGCCCGGCTGGACGGACCCGGTGATGACCTTCTGCCGCCCGCTTCCGTCGATCACCAGCTCCGCCGCGGCGCCGTCGGCGTCCTTGACGTCGGGCAGCCCGGAGTCCAGCGACACCGGCTTGGTACCCGTGTTGACGACCGTGATCGTCACCTGGATCGCCTTGTTGCCCTTGGCGTGCCCGAACACCATGCGCTCCGGGACGAACGGTTCCGGCTGGGCGACGGTGACCTTCAGCCCGCCCGGGAAGGTGTACGTCCCGCCGAACGACAGGTGCCGGGCCTTCTCCGCCGCCGCCGACGCGGACGCTTCCGCCGACGCGGACGCCTCCGCCTTCTTGATCTCCTTGCGCGTGTCGTCGACGGCCTCCTTCACCACCAAGAAGGAGAAGACGCCACCGGCGATCGCGGCCAGCAGGCCGAGCCCGCCCAGCACCGTGCCGACCAGCGCCATCGTTCCGTTCGTCGCCACGCCCTTGCGGCCGTGCCGCATCCCGACGCACCCGAAGATCACCGCCAGCAGGGCCGGTAGCCAGGACATCCAGAACAGCACGATGAACGCGCCGAGCACGAGGCCGACGATGCCGAGCACCAGGGCCGTGATGCCCATGCCGTTGCGCGGCCGGGGCGCCATCAGCGGATGCGCGGGGTACGGCGCCCACGGGGCGGACGCCGGGTCCGGGGCCGCCCCGGTCGGCGGCGGGCTCCACGGGTCGTGGGCCTCGGCCGTCGGCTCACCGGGCTGCTGCCCGTCGGACGGAGGGGACACGGTCATACACAATCCTCGGAATCAGGTCGGAAAAGGCAAGCGGCTGACATTACCCGTCGTGCTGTTCGGGCCGTACGGCATTGCTCGCCGGCTGCTCACCGCACCCCCGCGGCGCCGCGTCAGGGCGCCGCGTCGCAGCGCGCGCAGCGATGTGCCCACTGGGCAGAGTCCCCCCCACAAACAGAAAAACGGAGCGAGAAGATCATATGTGCGACTTGGTGACCGGTCGCACCCGTTTTCACCGGTCGCCCGGCTCCCCGACGCGGCTCGCAGTGCCGCCGTCGCGGCGGCCACCCCGCTCGGCCTCCGCAGGGCCGGCCGGACTCCGGGGTGATGAGCCTCCGCACGACGCGACCGGAGGCCCGCCGGTGAGCACGTAGGCTGACGGCATGATGATGCGCAAGGCCGTCGCCATCAGTGCGGACGCGATGATCGAGGACCTCCGGACCCTCGTCGAGACCGAGTCCCCTTCCCGCGATCTCGACGCCTTGGCGGCATCGGCCCGGACGGTCGCCGCGGTCATCGAGAAGCGTCTGGGCGGGCAGGCCACCCTCATCGAGAGCGCAGCCGGGCCGCACGTCCACTGGTCGGCCGGCGGCGATCCGAAGGTCCTCCTCCTCGGGCACCATGACACGGTCTTTCCGCTGGGCACCCTGGCGCGCCGCCCGTTCCGGGTCGCGGACGGACGTGCGACCGGCCCCGGTGTCTTCGACATGCTGGGCGGCCTGGTCCAGGCGATCCATGCCCTGGCGTCGCTCGACGACCGGTCGGGCGTCGAGATCCTGGTGACCGCCGACGAAGAGGTCGGCTCCCACGCCTCCCGCGGCCTCATCGAGGAACGGGCCCTCGCCTGCGGCGCCGTACTCGTCATGGAGGGCGCCGCCGACGGCGGAGCCGTGAAGACCGGCCGCAAGGGCTGCGGCACCTTCCACGTCACGGTCACGGGCCGGGCCTCGCACGCCGGACTCGAACCCGCGGCCGGCGTCAACGCCCTGGTCGAAGCGGCCCACCAGGTACTGGACATCGCGGCTCTCGACCGCCCCGGCATCGGCACGACGGTCACCCCGACCGTCGCCTCCGCGGGCACCCTCGACAACGTCGTCCCCGCCGAGGCGGCCATCACCGTGGACGTCCGGGTCGAATCGGCCGAGGAGAAGGACCGTATCGAGGCGGCCTTCGCGGCCCTGACTCCCCGTCTCGCCGAGGCGAAGCTCACCGTCCAGGGCGGCATCGGCCGCCCGCCCATGCCCGAGTCGGCGTCGGCCGGACTCTTCGCGCTCGCACAGCAGCTGTCCCCCGGCCTCGAAGGAAAGGCGGTGGGCGGCGGCAGCGACGGCAACTTCACGGCCGCGCTGGGCGTACCGACACTCGACGGCCTGGGAGCAGTGGGCGGCGGCGCCCACGCCGACCACGAGTACGTGGTGCTCGACACCATGCCCGGACAGGCGCGCCTGGTCGCCGGGCTGATCAACGCGATCCGCGCCTGAGGAAGCCCTCGTAAGCGGGCCGGGACAAGCCGACCAGGTCCATACGGCCCTCGGTCACCGCCCCGGACCACTCCCCTGTTCGTCCTCCGCCGCCTGCTGTGCCTTCTTGTTGCGTGCTCCTACGACCAGTGCCGTGGCGGCGCCCGTCACGGCGAGTGCCGCCGAGACCATCCAGCGGCGGTTGAGGGAGTGGCCGAGGGCGTGGTCGAGGGAGAGCCTGCCGGGGCCCGTGATGCCGAGGCAGGCGGCCGTCAGTCCCAGGCAGGCCGGGTGCTCGTAGCCGCCGCTCTGCGCGAAGAAACCGTTCGGCCGGTGTACGGCGGCGGCTCCCGCCATCGCTCCCGCGGCGCCCGCTCCGGCGGCGGGAGTGGCCAGGCCCAGCGCCAGCAGCACACCGCTGCCGGTTTCCGTGAGTCCCGCGACCGCCGCGTTCGCCTTGCCGGGTACGTATCCGACGGACTCCATGAACTGGCCCGTCCCCTCGATCCCTCCCCCGCCGAACCAGCCGAACAGCTTCTGCGCGCCGTGCGCGGCCAGCACTCCGCCGGTCCCCACCCGGAGCAGCAGCAGGCCCAGGTCTCGTCGGTCGAAGCAGGTCACGGCGCCTCCCGGAGCAGAGAGGAGGAAGGGTTCCTCCCCTCTGCCCATCGTCGCTCCCCCGGCGTGCCGGGGTCTTCTCCACTCGGCCATTCGAGTGGTGTCATCCAGGCCACCCGGGACCGCGCGGCGCGCGCCGGACCGTCGAT
Organism: Streptomyces sp. NPDC018019; assembly: GCF_044327805.1. Lineage (NCBI taxonomy): Bacteria > Bacillati > Actinomycetota > Actinomycetes > Kitasatosporales > Streptomycetaceae > Streptomyces > Streptomyces sp. NPDC018019. The sequence goes on from NZ_JBIRGD010000024.1 coordinate 141,205, forward strand.
TTCCGCGGTGCCGGTCTCGGCCGGTCCGGCGTGCCGGCCGGCCGCACAGCGGGCTGGTGGCGAGTTCACGCCACCGGCCCGCGAACTCCTCGGTTGCGCGGGCAGAATCGGGAGAACACACCGTCCGTGGTGTCCCGGTAAGTGGGACAAACAAGGTCCGGCGGCACCGGGAAGGGCAAGGACAGAGTGTCGCGTTTGATTGCGATCTAGGAAAATCAGGCACGCGCTCAAGTGCGCCGGGGGCAGCGCGAACCCGCCGTACCGCCCGCCCGTGGGCCACGTTCCCCCTGCGGGCATCGTTGTGCCAGGCAGCGTGAACGGGGGTCGCCTGCCGGCCATCACTTTCGACGCGTTCGCCGCTTCGGGGGCTTCCCTTCGTGCACCGGAGTCCGGTGCGGCTCGACAGTCCTCATGGCAGCGCCCTGTCCCCCGCGGACGCCTTGTGTCCGGGGCGGCTTCGGTGTGCTCGTCATCGCTGTCGACTCCACGGGGGGGGGATAACTCGCCATGCCCAGCATCGTCGTCATCAATCCGGTAAATCCAGCGTCAAGTACAAGGCAGCGGTCCGGGACAGAGGGTACCGGCTCATCTCCGTCTATTCCTTCAACGAAGAACTGCTGGAGAAACGCTGGCCCCGCCATGCCGACGGTGACGACGTCTCCCTCTACGCGCGGGACGCCGACGGCGTTCTGGAGCAACTGGAGCCGTATCGCGCCGATGTCCGTGCGGTCCTCTCCGCCAACGATTCGTCCGTCGGCCTCGCCGACCACCTGGCCCACGCGCTCGGTCTCCCCGGCAACTGCGTGGAACTGGCCTACGCGCGGAATCACAAGAACGCCATGCGCCAGGTGGCGGAGCGGGCGGGCCTGCGCATTCCCCGGTACCGATCGGTGACGTCGATCGAGGACATCCCCGCCGCCGCTCGCGAGGTCGGTTTTCCCGCCATCGCGAAACACACCTCCGGTGGCGGCTCCTATGGCGCCACGCTGCTCGCCGACGAGGGGGTGCTGACCGGCCTCCACCGGCTGGAGACGTTCGACCATTTCCGCGAGCCGGTCCGCGCATGGCTGTGGAACAGTACGTCCGTGGCCGGGAGATCGCGGTGAACTCCATGAGCTACGGCGGGGAGCACCACATCATCGACATGTGACACGCGTATGCCGCCGCACCCCGTCTGACCTGCGGTGACGAGGGTGAGGAAGGGCTGCGGCGGCATCCGTGAGCCTTCTCTGGGACTTTGGACCTGTGGGTGGCCTCACGCCCGCGATCCGCGAGCCGCGAGCGCTGTCGCAGACCGCAGCTACGCGAATACCGCGTCGATGGCGGCGCATCCCCGCGCTCCCGCTCGCGGCAGGAAATGAGAGTCCTGCCTCAAAGTGAACCCGGGGTCGGAGTGGCCCAGCCAGCGGGCCAGGGAGACGATCGATTCACCGGCCTCCAGTTCCTCGGAAGCGTAGAAGTGCCGTAGGGCATGGAAACCATGCCCCCGGGACGGCTCCCACATGCGGGCGCCGTCCGTGGCACTCTCGTCCAGCGGGGCGATGACACCCGCAGCGGCCAGAGCGGGCTTCCACACGTTGGAGTTGAAGGAGATCCGGTTGACGGCCTTCCGCGTGCGTCCTGTCACGAGGAGGTTGTAGGTCCTCGGCCGCCGGTGTTTGCCTTCCACAGGCCTCTAAGGAGGGCGCGGGTCGTCCCGGGGCAGAGTGACCGGGACGGACGCGAACCGGTCCATGTGCCACCGGAGGGCCTGGGCCACGCTGGGCGGCAGCGGCACGTCCCGGACCTGCTCGACGCCGAGCCCGAGCGATTCGCCACCGCCCTGGACGATGTCCATCGCCGGCTCACCGAACGGATCGAGGATCTGATCGCGCGCCGCGGCACACTGCACCGGCTCACCCAAGACGACCGGGCTCTGCTGCCCGACCGGGCCTGCGCGGTCCTGGACCGGCTCGCCGGCCGCGGCTGGGCCGCGGGGACCTGGGAACCGGACGACCCGCGGATCGAGGAACCGGCGTCCGCTCTGGCCGACAAGCTGCTGGCCAACCGCGCACTGCCGACGATGCCGGACGGGTACCACCACCAGTCCGACGCCGCCGCCCGGTACGCATTGGTCAACCACCACCGGGAAGACCAGGCACCGCCCATCGCCCGGTTGAACGCGCTGATCGAGGCGAACCTGCGCGCGGCCGGCATCGAGGTCCCGTGTCAGTGACGGCCGCCACCTCAGTCACCACGGCGCTCCGCGGTGCCGGGCCATACGGCGTCCCAGGAGGATGGTCGCCGCCAGACAGCAGCCGCCGACCGCGGCCAGCAGGGCGGGCAGTGGCAGTATCCAGCGCGAGGCCGCCACCAGTGCTCCGGCCAGCGGCATCGGCAGGAAGTTGAGCAGCACGATCACTCCGACGGTGCTTCCGTACTCGTGCGGTGGCACCACGCGGGCCCGGACCGTACGGACGAAGACCGTCAGCGCGCTGTCGCCGCACAGGAACAGCGCGAGAAGCGCGCCGAACGCGAGGAAGCCCGGAGCCGCGCCCAGACCGGCGAACGCCAGGCAGGCCAGGGCCGTCGAGCCGACACCGACGGTCAGCAGGCCGTGCCGGCGGGCGAGCCAGGGAGTGCCGAGCAGGACCAGCAGGGACGCCGCCCCCGCGCAGGTGTAGGCGAGGCCGAGCTGGCTGCCGGAGCGGTGGTAGACGTGGGTGACCAGCGCGGGGGCGCAGGAGATCACCATGCCCAGCATCAGGTTGACGACCATCGCGATCAGTACGACATCGCGCAGCACCGGGTCACCGCGTACCCGCCGTGCGCCCGCCGCCAGCCTGCGCCGGATCGTGCGCAACACGGCGGCCCACCGTGGGCGGCCCCCGGCCGCTCCTTCCTCGTGTACGACGGTCTCGCGCCCGCCGCGCGCCACCGTTCCGGTCCCGTCGCTGAGGTGGTGTTCCAGCAGCACCAGGGCCAGGCTGATCGCGTACAGCGCCGAGGCCGCGATGAAGACGGCCATCCCTCCGCCGAGCGTGAGCAGCCCCGCGCCCACGGCGGGACCGGCCAGGAGAGTGGTCTGGTCCACCGCGCCCAGCCAGGACTGGGCGCGGGGCACCGCGGAACCGCTCACCAGCACCCGTACGGCCTTCTCGTTGGCCACGAAGGTCTGCTGGAAGCAGGCTCCCGCCACGAGCGCGAAGAGCACCACGGCGCCCACCACGGTGCTCCCGGCGAGCGCGATGGTCAGTGCGACGCAGACGGCCGCCGTACCCCGTACGACATCACTGACGATGTACACCCGGTGTACCCCGAAGTAGTCGACCAGCGGCCCGGCCAGGGGCAGGGACACCAGCCGGGGCAGCCACTCCAGGGCCAGTGCGAGACCGGACCAGGCGAGGTTGCCGGTGCTCTGGTAGACGAGCACCGGCACCGCGAACTGGAGGGTCTCGGTGGCCAGGGTGCCCACCGTGCGCAGCAGGAGGTAGCGGTAGACAGCGGCCGGTGTGCTGGTCGGTCCGGCGGTGGAGTCCTCGTTCTTCCGTACTCCCGGCGCGGCGGCCGGCGCTGGGTTGGGCCCCTCGTCCTGGCCTGCTTCCGCCGGGCCGTGCGGTCCGCCGTCACCGGCCCGGTGGCCGCCCGCCGCCGCGCCCCGCTCGGCTCCGTCGTCCCCGCTCCCGCCCGCCGGCGGGAGGCGGCGGTTCACAGCAGGGCGCCGCGTCCGGCGGGGAAGTGCCGGTAGTGCGCCATGATTCCGGCCTGCCAGACGCGGTAGAGGCTGATGAATTCACGGGCGCGGGTCAGCGCGAGGTCCACCTCGGTCTTGGCGACCGCGGCCACGTCCGCACGGAATTCGCCCAGCGCGTTCTGATGCTCGTACACCTCGTCGGTCTCGGCATGGGCGATGAACGGGGCGACGGCGGCGGTCGGCAGGGACATGACCTTGGCGACGTGGTGGTACCACACACGGGTCTCCTCCACCCGGGTCGCGGTGCGCTCCAGCGTCGCACAGCATGCCTTGTAGATCAGCGGGCCCGAACGGCCCGCGTCGCGCAGCCAGTTGACCACGGCCTGAGTGGCGGCGATGGGACGGGAGGAGGCCGGGTCCTCGTCGCTGCCGGACGCCTGGGCGATCCGGCGTGCGGAGTCCAGGAACAGCTGGGGGTGGTCCCACTCCTCGCTCAGGTGCACCAGGAGCCGCCGCGTCGTGGGGTGTGCGCTGCCGTCCCCGGTCCCCAGCGCCGGCACGATGTGCCGCCGTACCGCGGCGGAGTAGTGATAGTTCTCCACCGCCCATCCGTAGAGGAGGTTACGGGCGTCGGGCCGCCGCCCGATCGCCTCCCAGAACGGCATGTGGTAGATGTCCTGCACCCAGGCGTTGAGCCGCTCCATCATGAGCTTCTCCACCTCGGCGAACGCAAGGGTCCGGGTGCCGGGGTCCGGTCGCGTGACGGTCGGCACCGGTCACACCCCCGCCCACTGCATACGGGTCCTGGGCCAGGGCTCGGCGCCATGGGTGAAGAAGTGGTCCACGCCGAACGCGAAGAGGGACACCGTGTCGCCGATGTCGCGGACCGCGCCCATGCTGCGGCGCCAGCGCCGCGGAGCCGGCGGGGTCTCGGTGTCCACCGCCAGCGTCAGGAGATCGGTGTCGCGCAGGCTTCCCATCGCGCGCAGAGACTTCACGCTGGCGTAGTTGTCCTCCTGGCTCGCGGTGCGCCGCGCCCAGTCCTCCAGCAAGGCGGGGGCCTCGGTGTCGTCCGGCGGGAGCATGGCCGTGGCGAGGCGGAGCAGTTCCCGGGCCTGCGCGCTGTCACCGGGTACACCGAGGCGGACAGCGACGGCCGTGTACGCGAGCGTGTCGCGACAGGCCAGTTCTTCCAGTGCGAGCTGGAGGGCGAGAGTGGTGGGCAGCGGCTGGAGGTGGTCGCTGGGCATGCCCGTGAGGTGGCGGACCAGGGCGAGCCAGGGTTCGCTGGTGCGGGTCCAGTGGATGGAGAGTTTGGTCAGTGCCTCGGCCAGCGGTCGCTCGGCGGCGTCGGAGGCGGCGAGGGCGGCGTGCCGGGGCAACCCGGCCATCAGGTGGGCCAGTTCGGTGAGCGCCTGGCGGCCGGCCGGGGCCACGGCGGTCAGCTCGCGCCGTAGTACGTGGTCGACGTTGCGGCCCGCGAGGACCAGGGACTCGCGCAGCACACCGGCCTCGATGACGCCGGGCGGCTCCTCGGGGACCTCGCGCGCGGCGGGTCCGGTGTCGGGTGCGGGTGCGGGTGCGGCTGTGGCGTCGGTTGTGGGTGCGGGCGCGGGTGCGAGGGCGGTCTCCGCGCCGTTCCACAGCCCCGTGACGGTGCCGTCCTCACGTACCCCGGTCTGCCAGAAGGCAGGATGCAGCACCATGATCGTCCTCCTGGGCCTCAGGCCACCGCGGTGTCGGGGCGGCTGTAGTGGGCGGCGATGTGGGCGTGCCAGACGTGCATGGAGTCCGCCAGTTCGTGGCAGGCTTCCAGAATCTCGGTGACCAGCGCGAACGGGATGACCTCCAGGCCGGAGATGAGGCCGTCGAAGATGTCGATGTGCTCGAAGTCCGCGTCGACGTGCAGGTGGTCGATGATGGGCTGGATGAACCCTTCGGGATAGCCGTAGTGCTTCTGCACCTGGGTGTAGAAGTCGACGACCCGCTGCGGACGCTCGGCCGTGGCCTCCAGCATCGCCTCGCAGGCGTTGTAGACCAGCGGATGACGCCGGGCGATGCGGCGCATCAGATGCGTCACGGCCACGGTGCTGCGCAGCGGCGGTATCCGTACGAACGTGTCGTCGGGCATCCCCGCGGCCAGGCAGGCGCCCTCGAAGAGCGCATAGTGGTCCCACTCCTGGCTGTTGTGCGTCAGCAGGGTCCACCCCTCGGCGGAATCCTCGGCGTTGGCGGCCGCGCGCGTCATGTGACGGATGACGGAACCGGTGTAGTCGGCGCACTCCTTGGCCCAGCCGATGAGCACCCGGCGATCGGCGGTGCCCTCCCCCACCTGCGTCCACACCGGGTGGTCGAACATCTTGCGCACCCAGCGCCGGACCCAGAACCGGAACTCGCCGCGGAACTCCTCGATGGTGATCACGCCGTCCGGCGGGGCGAGCCAGATGTATCCCGCGTCATTGAGCTGCTGACACAGGTTCATCATGTCCTCGACCTGTGCGCCCTGTTCCTCGGCCAGCTGCCCCAGGGTGCGCAGCGGACGGTCGGGGGCGGGCTGGTTCCCGGTCAGCGCGGTGATCCACGGCAGCACCGCTTCCGGGCTCGCTTCGACGAAGCGCCCGGGGCGGGCGAGCTTGGCCCCGTCGAACGTGACGGCGGCGCGGGGGCGGGGATAGGTGGTGTCGGGGGTCGCCAGTGTGTAGGCAGGCATCGGTGGTCTTCCCTCGATTCCGGTGGGGCGCCGTACGCACGCCCGGGGCGGCGCTGGTACGCACCGACCCGGGCTCGTACCCTCACCCGCGGGGGCGCCACCGGTTATCGTTCAACCGCCGGGCGCCCCGCGGCACATACCGGGTGAGGCTCTGTCGCGGCTACTGGCCTCACTGCACCACTGCGGGCAGCGGAGGCAGCTCGTCTTCGTAACGGGTCTCCTTGATCTCGATCGCCATCTGTCAACACCTCCTCCCTCAGCCGGTCCTGCCGGACCCGAGGGGCGGTGGCACCGCGCCGCATCCCCGCCCCGCAGAGCATCGGACCTCGGTGCCCTCAGTCTCGTGCCGGGCGTCCGCAGCGTCCAGGCTCGCTCCCCGGGCGTCCCCGGCGGCACGGCGTGTCCGGTCCCGGGCCGTGCACGGCCTTCCGGCCGGTGCCACACCCCGTACCCGGCCCGCATGAAGCCCGCCCCCGCCCGAGCCGTAAGGGAGGTACGGGCGGTACCGTCCGCCTCGGCGGGGGATGTCCGGCTGCCGCCCCCGCAGCCCACCTGGCCGGGTCTTCGGATTCGCTGGTTCGGTCGGTGCCCGGCCGACGTAGTGTTTCTCCTCGAATTCGATGAGGTGCCAGTACGGGCCGTACCTGGATACGCCGGCTGTTATACGAGCCACCGACATACTCGACCCATACGAGGACTGCCTCGGCTCTGTTGATGCCAACGCGGCCACGGATGTACTCGGTTGTGACCGGCATCCGCGGGTTATCCCCGAGCGCATTGGCGTGCACTATGGACCGTGCCCGTCGGTCGTGACCATGTGAGCCGTGTTGCGGTTGGCGTACCGGGGGCGGAACCCGGCCGCGTCGCGGCACAGTCAGGTCCGGGCACGGACGCCGATAATGCCTCGTACCCGGACCTGGTTTTCCGACGGTGGCCGAAGCCGCCTGCCAGGGCCGGTTGTTGGCGATGCGGGCGAAGAGCCCGACTTCCAGGGCCGGGGCACCACTGCGGCCACCATGCCGCCGAGGGCTTGCCCCTGGCTGTCGAGCCACCGGAACATGCCCCCGCCAAGGTAACCGACAATTCCGTACGCGGCGCAGCCGGAGGCGCCGGCGGCGGGACGAATTGCCTCGGCCATGGCCGACGGTGGGGCGCCGGGTCGGGACCCGGTCGAGCCGTGCGCCGCCGGCGATTTCGGCAAGTTTCCGGTTAAGCGTGCACGGTGTTTTACCTATGGGCCGTGTCCCGCGCAATGCCCGCCTCGCGTTTCACTTCGCTATCGACGCGCGAGGTAGCGCTCTGCCGAATGACGAAGCCCGGTGCTGCGCCGATATCGCGTTGTGGCATACGGGGTTACGGCCATGAGGTCACCGGCATGTCTCTACGTCTTCGTCTGCGTCAAGCCCTGCCGGAAGCGATGCGCGCCCGCGACAAGGCCGCGGTGAGTGCCCTGCGCGCAACACTGGCCGCGCTGGACAACGCCGAGGCGGCACCCGTGGACGAAGCCGCGCTCCGTGGTGTGGCCCTTGAGCACGCGCCGGTCGGTGCCGGGGCGACCGAAGCGGCGCGGTGCGAGCTGAGCGAGCGCGGCGTGGTGGCGGTGGTGCGCGCCGAAGCCAGGCGAACGGCTGGAGGCTGCCGCGCAGTTGACCTCGCCCGCGCACGCTGACCGAGCCGCGCAGCTCCGCGCGGAGGCCGCCGTACTGCACCGGTTCCTCGACGCTCCCGGCACCGTGCACGACGCCACGCAGGACGCCACGTAAGTCGGTACGACCGCGTAGCACATCCGTACCGGCGTCGCAGCAGGGCCGGTGGCGGCGATACGGCGCATACGGAGCCTTTGCCAACCTCACGTCGAGGCCGCGCGATGATCAGCTACGGTGTTCGGCACTGCTGTCGGTGATGGCTCGGAACAGCCCGCGAGCCCGCTCGCAGAACTGCTCGACCTCCGTGATGTCCGGCTCGTCACCGCCGGCCAGCATCCGGGCCTGGAGCTGCTCGGAGCGCAACCCGCCGTAGCGGGCCCGTACCTCGGCGGTCACCGGCTGGACCGCGATGTGCAAGTGCTTGCGCGCGTCGCGGCCGTGTGACCACATACAGACGTAGGTCTGCTCGGGCCGGCACAATGCCTCCACGACGCGAGCGGTATCGCGCAGCAAGGGGCCGAGTTCCGCCGCTGCCGTGTCGTCGAGCTCCGCGATGGCCACGACGTGTTCCCGTGGGCCGACGATCAAGGTGCCGAGATTCATCGGACCGACAACGTGGTTCACCACCCACGCAGCGGTCTCGTGCAGGACGCCCCCGGGCAGTTCCCGGCGGCCGGTCAGAAGGTCACACCCGAGACACCCCGTCACATCCACGCGCACCAGCCTATACAGAGCCCGTAGCGATGATGTCGACGGCCAACCTGTTCGACAGTTCATCCGGTTGGCCTGCGTACGCGATGAAGCTCCTGGTAGACGGGTTCACAACCAAGATCACCCGCGCCGCCAGGAGCTTCATGCGCTTGTCTACCCGTCTGCCCTCGACCTGACCACCCCGGCACGGGCAGTTCCTGACCGACCGGTTGGCCGCGCATCGGGCGGCGTGCGGAACTCGGTGGCGTCGGCTGTCCGCCGGCCGCCCGGCGCTGCCGGTGCTGGCGCACCTGCGCCTGGGGCACACCTACGCGCAGCTCGCGGCCGGGTTCGAGGTGGGCGTGAGCACGGTGTACCGGTACATCGCGGAAGCCGTCGGCCTGCTCGCGGTGCGGGCGCCCGACCTCGCCACGGCGGTGACGGCCGCCTCGGCAAAGGCGTTCGTGATCCGGGACGGGACGCTGCTGCCGGTCGACCGCATCGCCGTCGTCCGGCCCTTCTACTCCGGCAAACACAAGAAGCACGGCATGAACGTGCAGGTCATCGCCGATCCACACGGCAAGCTGCTGTGGGCCTCTCCCGCCCTGCCCGGCGCCGTGCACGACATCAAGGCCGCCCGAACCCACGGCGTCATCGACGCCCTCACCGAGGCGGGACTGGCCTGCTGGTCGGACAAGGGCTACCAGGGCGCGGGCGGCACCGTGCGGGTCCCCTTCCGCGGCCGGTGGGACCGGCTCTCGGCAGGTCAACGCGCGGTCAAGGCCGCGCACGCCGGCATCCGCGCCCTCGGCGAGCAGGCCATGGCGACCTTCACGTCTTCTGCCGACCGGCTCGTCGGATATTGGTGGTGCGCACGGCGCGCCTTGGCCTTGGCCTTGGCCTTGGCCTTGGCCTTGGCCTTGGCCTTGGCCTTGGCCTTGGCCTTGGCCTTGGCCTTGGCCTTGGCCTTGGCCTTCGGTTAAGACGTTGTTTCAGTTGGTGAGTTTGCGATAGCTGATGAGTGCCGCAGCGATGCCGACGAAGCCAAGGAAGTGCTCGGGCTTGCGCTCGTAACGGCGGTGCAGGCGGCGGCAGCCGGTCAGCCAGGACACGGTTCTCTCGACCACCCAGCGGTGACGG
>NZ_JBIRGD010000025.1:0-147677 GCF_044327805.1 Streptomyces sp. NPDC018019
CACGCCCCTTTGGGTGGCGTTCGGGGGGGTGCAGGCCGGGGGCGCAAACCTGTGCCCGCGGGCCCCCCCCGGCCCCCCCCCCCCCCCCCCCCCCCCCCGCGCCCCCCCCGGCCCGCCCCGGGGGGGCCCGCGGCCCTTCCCGCGGGGAGCGGCGCTCCCGCACCCGGGGACCACCACCCGGGTGCGGGAGAGGATCTTCCGTGTACGGCCCACGGATGGGAGGCTGGCGGTATGGACCTCATCGCACGTCTGCGCGACGGCCTCCCCGCGGAAGCGATCCTCACCGACCCGGACGTCACCGGCGCCTACGCCCACGACATGGCGAGCTTCTGCGCGGCCGGCACCCCCGCCGTGGTCGTCCTGCCGCGCACCGTCGAGCAGGTCCAGCACGTGCTGCGCACCGCCACCGCACTGCGCGTCCCGGTCGTCCCCCAGGGCGCCCGCACCGGCCTGTCGGGCGCCGCCAACGCCAGCGACGGCTGCATCGTGCTCTCCCTGGTCAAGATGGACCGGATCATCGAGATCAACCCCGTCGACCGGATCGCCGTCGTCGAGCCCGGCGTGGTCAACGCGGTGCTCTCCCGCGCCGTGAGCGAGCACGGCCTGTACTACCCGCCGGACCCCTCCAGCTGGGAGGAGTGCTCGATCGGCGGCAACATCGGCACCGCCTCCGGCGGCCTGTGCTGCGTCAAATACGGCGTCACCGCCGAGTACGTCCTCGGCCTGGACGTCGTCCTCGCCGACGGGCGGCTGCTGAAGACCGGCCGGCGCACCGCCAAGGGCGTCGCCGGCTACGACCTCACCCGCCTCTTCGTCGGCTCCGAGGGCAGCCTCGGCATCGTCGTGCGCGCCGTGCTCGCCCTCCGGCCCGAGCCGCCCCAGCAGCTCGCGCTGGCCGCCGAGTTCCCCTCCACCGCCGCGGCGTGCGAGGCCGTCTGCCAGATCATGGCGCGCGGCCACGCCCCCTCGCTGCTCGAACTCATGGACCGTACGAGCATCCGCGCCGTCAACGCGATGGCCAACATGGGTCTGCCGGACAGCACCGAAGCCCTGCTGCTGGCGGCCTTCGACACCCCCGAACCGGCCGCCGACCTGGCCGCCGTCGGCGCGCTGTGCGAGGCCGCCGGCGCCACCGAGGTCGTACCGGCCGGGACCGCGGCCGAGTCCGACCTCCTCCTCCAGGCGCGGCGGCTGACGCTCACCGCCCTGGAGCGCGTCCGGTCCGCCACGATGATCGACGACGTGTGCGTACCGCGCTCGCAGCTCGCCGCGATGCTCGACGGCACCGCCGCCATCGCCGAGAAGTACGGCCTGACCATCGGCGTCTGCGCGCACGCGGGCGACGGCAACACCCACCCCACCGTCTGCTTCGACCCCGGCGACGCCGACGAGTCCCGGCGCGCCCGCGAGTCGTTCGACGAGATCATGGCGCTCGGCCTGGAACTGGGCGGCACGATCACCGGCGAGCACGGCGTCGGCGTCCTGAAGAAGGAGTGGCTGGCCCGCGAGCTGGGCCCGGTGGGCCTGGAGATGCACCGCGGCATCAAGGCGGTCTTCGACCCGCTGGGCCTGCTCAACCCCGGGAAGCTGTTCTGAGCGGGCCGTACGGGGGTACGGACACCGGGCCCGACCGGCACCTTCTAGGGTCAGGGCCATGAACTCCGACCTCTGGACCGCCATCGCCATCGCGGCCGTCATCATCGTCGTCCTCGCCTCCGCCGGGGACGCGCGCCACAAGACCCTCGACCGCCGGCTCCGGTACATGGACCGCAAACTCGACCTGATCATGGAGCACCTGGGCATCGAGGAGACCGGCCCCGAGGGCATGGCCGAGATCGACGCGCTGCTGCTCAAGGGCAGGAAGATCGAGGCCATCAAGCGCTACCGGGAGCTGACCGGCGCGGGTCTCGCGGAGGCCAAGGAGGCGGTGGACCGGCGGGAGCGCTGATCACCGGCCGTCCGGCGGACACCCCGCCACATGTGGCCGGGCCGGGCACCCGGGACGAGGATGGAGCCGATGGCCGCGACGCCGATCCCAGGGAGCGATGAGCGATGCCAGCCACCACAGAGGCCGACGGGGCCGCCGGACAGGACACGTACGACGTCGTCGTACTGGGCGCCGGGCCCACCGGTGAGAACGTGGCCGACCGGGCGCACGCCCTCGGCCTGAGTACGGTGATCGTGGAGAGCGAACTGGTCGGCGGCGAGTGCTCGTACTGGGCCTGCATGCCCAGCAAGGCGCTGCTGCGTCCGGTCACCGCCCGCGCCGACGCGCGCCGGGTGCCCGGCCTGCACCACGCCGCGTCGGCGCCGCTCGACACCAAGGCGGTGCTCGCGCACCGCGACGCCTACGCCTCCCACTGGCAGGACGACGGCCAGGTCCGATGGCTGGAGTCGGCCGGCATCGACTTCGTCCGCGGCCGGGCCCGTCTCGACGGCCCCCGGCGCGTCGTCGTCGCCACCGGCACCGGCGAACGCGCCCTGACCGCCCGGCACGCCGTCGCCGTGTGCACCGGCAGCCGCGCCGTACTGCCGGACCTCCCCGGGCTGGCTGCCGCCCGCCCGTGGACCAGCCGCGAGGCGACCAGCGCCCAGTCCGTGCCGCCGCGCCTGGTGGTGGTGGGCGGCGGGGTCGTCGGCGTCGAAATGGCCACCGCCTGGCGGGCCCTGGGCTCCGCGGTGACCCTCCTGGTGCGCGGCGGCGGGCTGCTTCCCAAGATGGAACCGTTCGCGGGCGAACTGGTCGCCGAAGCGCTGGCCGAGGCCGGCACCACCGTACGCACCGGCGTCTCGGTGACCGCGATGCGCCGCGAGATGCCCAACGGACCCGCCACCGTCGTGCTCGACAACGGCGAGGAGATCGTCGCCGACGAGGTGCTGTTCGCCACCGGCCGCGCGCCGCGCACCGACGACCTCGGCCTGGAGACGGTGGGCCTGGAGCCCGGCTCCTGGCTGGAGGTGGACGACACCTGCCGGGTACGCGGCGTGGCGGACGGCTGGCTGTACGCCGTCGGCGACGTCAACCACCGCGCGCTGCTGACCCACCAGGGCAAGTACCAGGCCCGGATCGCCGGCGCCGCCATCGCGGCCCGTGCCCGGGGCGGCACCGGCCTGGACACCGGCCGCTGGGGCGCGCACGCCGCGACCGCCGACACCGCCGCCGTACCCCAGGTCGTCTTCACCGACCCCGAGGCCGCCTCTGTGGGCCTGACCGCCGCCGAGGCCGAACGCGCCGGCCACCGCACCCGCGTCGTCGACCACGACCTCGGTTCGGTCGCGGGCGCCGGCCTCTACGCCGACGGCTACCGCGGCCGCGCCCGCATGATCGTCGACCTGGACCGCGAGGTGCTCCTCGGCGTCACCTTCGTCGGTCCCGCGGTCGGCGAACTGCTCCACTCGGCGACCGTCGCGGTGGCCGGCGAAGTCCCCCTCGACCGCCTCTGGCACGCGGTGCCCGCCTACCCGACGATCAGCGAGGTGTGGCTGCGGCTGCTGGAGACGTACCGGGGCTGAGGACACCGGACCGGCCGCGCCCGGACCCGCGGCGCAGGGCGCAGGTCCGGGCGCGGCCGGTCCGCCGACGTAGGTCGGATTCCCGATGGCCGCGCGCGGGACGCCGCCGTACGGTCAGGAGTGCAGGGCTCAACGGGCCTGAAAAGCACCGGACTTCGCAGGAGGCTCACCGTGTCCGTACACCTTGACCACACCATCATCCACGCCACCGACAAATTCGCGTCCGCCCGCTTCCTCGCGGGCCTGGCCGGGCTGGACGAGCCGACGGCGTTCGGCCCGTTCGCCGCCGTGCAGGTCGCGGACGGCCTGACCATCGACTACGCCGAACACGTGGTCGAGCGGGACGCGATCGTGCCCCAGCACCTCGCCTTCCGGGTCTCCGAGGAGGACTTCGACGCGATCTTCGCCCGGATCCAGGAGCGCGAACTGCCGTACTGGGCGGACCCGTACCGCCGCAAGCCGCAGGAGATCAACCATCTCGCGGGTGGCCGCGGGGTCTACGTCAGCGACCCGGACGGCCACGCCATCGAGTTCCTCACCCGCAAGCACAGCCTGGCGGACCTCGGTACCGGGACTTCCTGACCCTGCTCCGCCCCTGATACGTCCGGCCCGGACCGTACGGCACGCCCTCAGGCCCCGGCCTCCGGCGACTCGTCGGACGGCCACGGGTCGGACAGCCACAGGTCGTCCCGCGGCGCCATGGCGAACAGTTCGCTCAGCCCTTTGTCCAGCCCCAGGTGCTCGTGCTCGGTGCCCGGCGGCACCACCCGCAGCGTGCGCTCCAGCCACGCCGAGACCGCCGCGGCCGGCGCCTCCAGCAGCGCGTCGCCGTCCGGGGAGCTGAGCGCCATGCAGATCAGGTTGCGCCCGTCCACCTTCGCGGGCCACACCCGCACGTCACCGTGACCGCACGGCCGGAACACCCCCTCGACGAGCAGTTCGCGGGCGAACGTCCAGTGGACGGGGGTGTCCGAGCCGATGTGGAAGGTCACGTGGATGGCGTAGGGGTCGTCCGTACGGTAGGTCAGCCGGGCCGGTACGGGAATGCTGCGCTCCGGCGACAGGACCAGACCCAGCTCCAGCTCTCGTTCCACCACGGTGTGCATGCGGTCCGCCTCTCTCTCTACCTGCTGCGGGCCCATGGGACGGGGCCCGCACCTGGATAGAGGCCGTGGCGCGCAGACCATTACGCGACTTCGCACAACTTTTTTCGCGGGCCTCTTCCAGGTGGTCCGGCCCGGCCGGGGCGCCCGGCCCGACCCTCCGTCTGATAGATGTGGACGCTGCGTTGCGGCAGACTGCACATGCCCCACCCACCACACCAGGCCGAGAACAGATACGGGACTTCGGACATGAGCGCCCCTTCCTCAGGATCCGCCGGCGGCAGCCCCACGCCAGGCTTCTACCCGGACCCGTCCATCCCCGGCTACATCCGGTACTGGAACGGTGCCGCATGGGTGCCGGGCACCAGCCGTCCGGCGCCCGCCGAAGGCGAGGCGCTGCCCGCACCGCCGCCCGCCGCCGCCGCACCGGCCCCCGCGCCCACCCCCGCCGTGGAGGAGACCGGGCCGGTCTTCCTCGACGAGGAGGAGCCCGACGGGCCGGCCGAGGCGGGCGGTGCTCCCGGCGCGGGCGCGCCGGCCTCCGCCTGGCAGGCCGACACCGCCCGGCAGAACGGCTTCGGGGGCGAGCCGGACCGCCGTATCTCCTGGGGTTCGCCCGAGGAACAGCGGCAGGCCGGGCTGCCGCAGCAGCGGGACGAGGCCGCCGCTCCCGCCGGGGCCCCGGCGGAGGGCGAGACGGCCCCGCGCTCCGAGGGCACGGTCACCATCCGCGCCGTACGGGACGACGAGGGCCCGCGCGGCGACCACGGGACGACCACGATCCGCGCCGTACGCCCCGGCGGGAACACGGGCGGCAAGAGCGACACGATGGCGATCCGGGTGGCGCCGCAGTCCGCGCCGCAGTCCGGCCCCGCGCCGTCGTCGCCCGTGCCCGGCACCACGGCACCGCAGCCGCTGCCGTCCACCGGAGCGCAGCAGCCGGCCGCTCCCGGGCCGCGGCAGGGGGTCGCGCAGCCGGGCCCCGGCGGTCCGGTCCCCGCCGCCCAGGGCCCGGCCCAGCAGGCGCCGCAGGGCCCCGTACAGCCGCAGTCCGGCCCCGCGCCCGCCGCACCGCCGGTCCAGCACCAGCCGTTCCCGGCTCAGCAGGCTCAGCAGGCTCAGCAGGCTCAGCAGGCTCAGCAGGCTCAGCAGGCTCAGCAGGCACCGGCTCCGCATGTGCCGGTGCACCAGGCGCCGCCGCAGCCCGCCCCGGGCCCCGCTCCGCAGGCTGCCGCCCCGGCCCCGGCCCCGGCCCCCGCCCCCACTCCGCAGGCCCAGCCCGGCGGCCCCACCCCGTTCTCCGGCTTCGCGCCGCAACAGGACGGCGGGGCGGCGGAGGGCGTCGTACCCTGGAAGCCGCCGGCCTCCGACCCGTTCCTCGCGGCGGCGCAGGCGCAGGGCCGCCCGGCCTCCCTGGGCCGCCGGTTCGCCGCGCGCCTGATCGACACGCTGGTCCTGGCCGCCATCACCGGCGCCGCCGCCGTACCACTGTGGGGCCCGGCCGTCGACCACATCGACGCCAAGGTGGAGGCCGCCAAGCAGTCCGGGCGCGAGGTCACGGTCTACCTGCTGGACGGCACGACCGGCCCCTACCTGGCCATCGTGCTCGCCGTGCTGCTGATCGGCGGTGGCCTGTACGAGGTGCTGCCCACCGCCAAGTGGGGCCACACGCTCGGCAAGAAGCTGTGCGGCGTCAAGGTGCTGGACATCGAGAGCCACGACACCCCGCCGCTGTCCGCGGTGATCAAGCGCTGGCTGGTGTACGGGGTGCTCGGCGTCCTGGCGGTCGGCGTCGTCAACGCGGTGTGGTGCCTGTTCGACCGCCCGTGGCGGCAGTGCTGGCACGACAAGTTCGCGCGTACGTTCGTCGCGGAGAAGTAACGCCGGGAAGCAGCCCGAGAAGCCCCGGGAAGTCCCCGGGAGCACCTCGGAAAGCGCCCTCCGCCGCGCCCGGCCCGGCCGCTCACCCGGACGGCCCTCCTCGGATGCGGGGACCGGCGGACCGGGTTCGACTCGGGCCATGAGCACCGACCAGCCCAGGCCCGGCTCCGGCGGCGAACCGCCGGAGGACGACCCGTTCCTGAAGAAGCCGCAGGAACCGCCGTCGGGCGGCGCTCCGTACCGGGACGAGCCGGCCGGTGGCCCTCCGTACGGCGGCCGGCCGGCGGACGGCTCCCCGTACGACCGGCCCGCCAACGCCACCCCGTACGGCGAGCCGCCTGCCGGCGGGGACCCGTACGGCGGCGCTCCGCCGCCCGGCGGGCCGCCCCCGCCCCCGTACGGCGGTGATCCGTACGGCGGCAACCCCTACGGCGGCCAGTACGGCGCCGCCGACCCGCTCGCCGGGATGCCGCCGCTGGCGGGCCGGGGCCGCCGGCTGGTGGCGCGCATCATCGACTGGATCATCGTCTGTGTACCGGTCGGCCTGATCATGAGCGCGGTCGTCGGCGGCTTCGACTACTGGACGACCGACGGCACGGACACCGGACGCCAGGCGTCCGTCTCCTTCGTGACGATGCTCGTCTATCTCGTCTACGAGGGGCTGATGCTCACCAGCCGCGGCCAGACCGTCGGCAAGATGGTGATGAAGATCCGGGTGGGGATGCTGGAGAACGGCGCGGTGCCGGCCGGACAGGCGGGGTGGGTGCGGGCGGCGGTCTACACGCTGCCGGAGATCGTGCCGTGCTGCGGCTTCATCTTCTGGCTCGTCAACGTCCTGTGGTGCACTTGGGACAAGCCCTACCAGCAGTGCCTGCACGACAAGGCCGCGAAGACCGTGGTGGTCTCCGCGGCCTGACGGGCGGCGGTCCGGGCCCGGCGCGTCCGGCGCCCCGAGCCCCTTACGGCGCGGCTCCGGCGCGTCAACCGGCGGTCGGCGCACCCCTCCTGCGAGCGGTGCCCGGCCGCCTACGCGCGTCCACCAGCCACGGACGGATGACTAACGGGAGTGCTCGCTGACGCGGGTCCGGGAGGAGACGCCCGCGTGGGGGCGCTGGCGCGGCAGGCGCGCGGCCGGCGTACCGGTGGCGGCCGGCAGGTGTGCGCCCGCGCGCCGCGCCGCACGGCGCGCCACATGAGAAGCCCCCGGCAGCGGCGCCGTGATGGCGACCAGCAGGCCGAGGGCGAGAGCGGCGACGGCGATGACCGCGATGCCTGCGCCGTTGCTCGTCTGGGAGAGCAGCAGCATGGCGAGGGCCGAGAAGACGACGGTGGCCGAACCGTAGGCGAGCTGTGCGGCAGTCGGACGAGGCATGGCGGATCCGTCCTCAAGAGGTCGGCAGGGGTGTGGTCGACAGGGGCGCGCGCCGTCAAACGACTCTACGGTCCTTACTGCCCGAGCGGAACTGGCGGTAAGCGTGACCTAACCCACGGTTCCGGAGCATAGGGGGCGCACGGATTCATCCCTGGTTTGAACGTCCCTGACCGGTGCATCGATCGGCGTGTGCGGAGCACGCCGTGGGGGAGGCGCCGGGGGGAGTGCGGGTACGTACGGAAACGTGCACGGAAGTGTCCGATAGACGCAACCCAGGGGTCGAAAACCGTACTTCTCTGTCGTGACCAAGTCAAGGTCTGTCTTTTCCCCTCCCCTTCCGGTCAAATGCTGGCATCCAGTGACCGTTTCCTTAGGGGAGGAATGCGCCAAGTGAGAGCCAAGAGACGGGCGTTCAGACCGGCCGCCCTGGCCACCGCCGCCGCCGCGATCGGGGCGGCCGCCCTGTCTTCCGGCGCGCCGGCGCAGGCCGACGACGGCCACCGGCCGCTCGCCGTCCAGCGGCAGGACCCGGGAACCCCCGCCAGGCAGGCCGTCGACCACGACCTGAAGGGCCCGTTCAGCGACCAGCAGGCGGCGCAGCGCAAGGAAGCGCTCCAGCAGGTCATCTCCGGCGACGCCACGCCGACCCGGCGCGGCGCCTCCCAGGTCGTGAAGGTGGGGGGCAAGTACGTCGAACTCGCCCGCGAGAAGACCGACAAGATCTTCACCATCCTGGTCGAGTTCGGCGGCAAGGTCGACGACACCACGATGTACGACCCGGACGGCGACGGCCCCAAGCCCCCGGTGAAGAAGTACGGCGGCAAGCCGGGCCCCGCGCACAACACCATCGCGCAGCCCGACCGCCGCAACGACAACTCCACCGCCTGGCAGAAGGACTACGACCGCCGGCACTTCCAGGACCTGTACTTCTCGCACGACAAGAACAAGGAGTCCCTGGCCAAGTACTACGAGAAGCAGTCCTCGGGCCGCTACTCGGTCGACGGCGAGGTCTCCGACTGGGTCAAGGTCGACTGGAACGAGGCCCGTTACGGGTCCAACTACTGCGGCTCCACCAACTGCCCCAGCGCCTGGGACCTGATCCGCGACGGCGTCAACCGCTGGGCCGAGGACCAGAAGGCCAAGGGCCGCACCGACGCCCAGATCAAGGCCGACCTCGCCAAGTACGACCAGTGGGACCGCTACGACCACGACGGCGACGGCAACTTCAACGAGCCCGACGGCTACATCGACCACTTCCAGATCGTGCACGCCGGCGAGGACGAGTCCGCGGGCGGCGGCGCGCAGGGCACCGACGCCATCTGGGCGCACCGCTGGTACGCGTACGGCAGCGACTCCGGCCGCACCGGCCCGGCCGGCAACAAGGCCGGCGGCACCCAGATAGGCGGCACCGGCCTCTGGGTCGGTGACTACACGATGCAGCCCGAGAACGGCGGCCTGGGCGTCTTCGCCCACGAGTACGCCCACGACCTCGGTCTGCCCGACGAGTACGACACCACCGGAACCGGTGAATCCTCCGTCGACTCCTGGTCGTTGATGTCCGGCGGCTCCTGGCTCGGCCGCGGCAAGGACTCCATAGGCGACCTCCCCGGCGACATGAGCGCCTGGGACAAGCTCCAGCTCGGCTGGCTGAACTACGCCAAGGCGAAGGCGGCCACCCGGTCCACCCACAAGCTGGGCGTGGCCGAGTACAACACCAAGGACAAGCAGGCCCTGGTCGTCGAACTGCCCGCCAAGTCGGTCCGCACCGACATCGTCAAGCCCGCCGAAGGCTCCCACCAGTGGTGGAGCGGCATGGGCAACGACCTGAAGAACACCCTCACCCGCACCGTGGACCTCACCGGCACGAAGAAGGCCGCGCTGACCCTCAAGGGCTGGTGGGACATCGAGCAGAACTACGACTACGCCTACGCCGAGGTCTCCACGGACGGCGGCGCCAACTACACGCCGCTGGACGGCACCGCCGACGGCAAGCCGATCTCCCGCGACGGCAGCGACCGGCCCGCGCTGACCGGCACCTCGGGCGCCTACCAGGACCTGGTCTTCCCGCTCGACGCCTACGCCGGCAAGAAGATCGAGCTGCGCTTCCGCTACCAGACCGACGGCGGCGCCGCCCAGAAGGGCTTCACCGCGGACACGGTCACCGTCACCGCCGACGGCAAGCCGCTGTTCACCGACAACGCCGAGGCCGGCGACAACGGCTGGACGGCCAAGGGCTTCTCGCGCATCGGCGCGTCCTTCACCAAGGACTACCCGCGCTACTACATCGCCGAGAACCGGCAGTACGTCTCGTACGACAAGACCCTGAAGACCGGTCCGTACAACTTCGGCTGGGCGTCCACCCGTCCGCAGTGGGTCGAGCACTTCCCCTACCAGAACGGCGTGCTGATCTGGGTGTGGGACACCTCGCAGCCGGACAACAACGTGGGCCGGCACCCGGGGTACGGGCAGATCCTGCCGGTCGACGCCCACCCGAAGGCCGAGAAGTGGTCGGACGGCAAGCTGATGCGCAACCGCTTCCAGACCTACGACTCGACCTTCACCCGGCACCGCACGGACGCGCTCACCCTCCACAAGGACGGCAAGGTCACCAAGATCAAGTCGAAGCCCGGGGTGACCGTCTTCGACGACCGCAAGGGTGACTACTACGACGAGACCAACCCGACCGGTGGCGTGATCGTTGCTGACACCAACACCCGGATCACGATCCTCAAGGAGGCCGGGAACGGCTCCACGGTGACCCTCCAGGTGGGTCCCTCCACCAGGTAATCAGCAAAACCGCAGGTCAGAAGCTAATCGGCCGTCGCCCCCTAGCGGGCGGCGGCCGATCGCGTTTAGATGCATCCTGCGAGTTCTTGTTGACACCGAGTCTTACGGGGTAACCATGCCGACCACCGGAGGAGGGTTCACCAGGCTTCCGGGCGGAAGCGTGGTGGTCGCCCTCGCACTGCCCAGACCGGGCGACCACGGCCACCGCGTCCGCGTCCTGGTCCACGCCGTCAACCGCCAGCGCGCCCTGACCAGGCTGCGCAACCTGGGCCTGCGCGCGGTCTACCTGCGCGGCAACACGGAACCGCCCACCCCGGACGAGATCACCGCCGTCCTGCACCACCCCGACGGCCTGGTCTGGCGGGAGTCCCCCGAGGACGACACGGAGTCGTGGCACCCGATACGGGCGCTGCTGCGGCCCGCCTGAGGCCCTCGGAAGGGCGCCCGGGCCCGCCCCCGGCGGACCGGCGGCGCAGGGCGCGCAGCCACCGAGTGAGCCCGGCCCCTCAAGCGGCGATGATCACCGGCTTGCCCGTGAGCTCGACCCCGGCGCCCCGCATCTCCGCCACGGCCCGCTCCGTCGTCCCCGGCGCCACTCCGGCCGTCAGGTCCAGCAGCACCCGCGTACGCAGCCCCTCCCGCACCGCATCCAGGGCCGTGGCCCGCACACAGTGGTCCGTGGCCAGCCCGACCACGTCCACCTCCGTGACCCCGTGCGCGCGCAGCCAGTCCGCCAGCGGGCGCCCGTTCTCGTCCACGCCCTCGAAGCCGCTGTACGCGGCGGTGTGCGCGCCCTTGGAGAAGACCGCGTCCACCGCCCCTGACGTGAGCGCCGGCGCGAAGTTCGGGTGGAAGCCGCTGCCCTCCGTACCGGCCACGCAGTGCGGGGGCCAGGACGTCGCGTAGTCCGGGCGCGCCGAGAAGTGGCCGCCGGGGTCGATGTGGTGGTCGCGGGTCGCCACGACGTGCCGGTAGCCGCTGCCCGCCGCCTGCCCCACCAGATCGGTGATGGCGGCGGCCACGTCCGCACCTCCTGCCACGGCGAGGCTGCCGCCCTCGCAGAAGTCGTTCTGCACGTCTACGACGATCAATGCCCGGTGCATGGTGCGAGCCTTCCGGCTGGGGAGCGGTGGGGGAGTGGGCGCGGAGCGATGTGACCGAGGGTAGCCACTGCCCGCGCCGAGGGGGAGTGGGCACCGGGAGCGCGGACGGGCCGGCGCCGCGGCCCGCGGCTGCCCCCGGGCCCCCTCACACCTGCTCCGTGGGCAGCACGGCCTCCCCCCGCGACAGCTGCATCGCGGACATCGGCAGCCCGCCCCGCGCCGCGATGTGCCGCTCCCGGGGCGCGTCCAGGGGCTCGCGGGCGACCACCTCGCCGCCGCGCACCAGCGGCACGGCCAGCTGCCGGTCGGCCAGCTCCGGCGGTACCGGGCCGGTCCCGACGACCTCCGCCTCGGCGACGCCGTGCTCGTCCAGCCGGCGCGCCGCCCACTTGCGGCCGCCGAGCGACGCCTTGCCGCCCATGGACTTCTTCGCCACCGGCCGCAGCGGCGCGTCCGGCGCGTCGCTGTCCGCGCGGGCGACCAGCTTGTAGACCATCGAGCAGGTCGGGTGGCCGCTGCCGGTGACCAGCTGTGTGCCCACGCCGTACGCGTCCACCGGCGCCGCCGCGAGCGAGGCGATGGCGTACTCGTCCAGGTCGCTGGTCACGACGATCTTCGTGTGGTGCGCGCCCAGCTCGTCCAGCTGCTGGCGCACCCGGTGGGCGAGCAGCAGCAGGTCGCCGGAGTCGATGCGGACCGCGCCGAGGCCCGGGCCGGCGGTCTCCACGGCCGTACGGACCGCCTCGGCGACGTCGAAGGTGTCCACCAGCAGCGTCGTACCGCTGCCCAGCGAGTCGACCTGGGCCCGGAACGCGTCCCGCTCGCTGTCGTGCAGCAGGGTGAAGGAGTGGGCGCTGGTGCCGACCGTCGGGATGTTGTAGCGGAAACCGGCCGCCAGGTCGGACGTGGAGTGGAAGCCGCCGACGTACGCCGAACGGGCGGCGGCCACCGCCGCCAGCTCGTGGGTGCGGCGGGCGCCCATCTCGATCAGCGGCCGGTCACCGGCCGCGACCGCCATGCGGGACGCGGCGGCGGCCACCGCGGAGTCGTGGTTGAGGATGGAGAGGATCACCGTCTCCAGGAGGACCGCTTCGGCGAAGGTGCCCTCCACCCGCATGATCGGCGAGCCGGGGAAGTAGACCTCGCCCTCCGGGTAGCCCCAGATGTCGCCGCGGAAGCGGTAGTCGGCCAGCCAGTCCAGCGTGCGCGCGTCCAGGATGCCGCGCTCGCGCAGGAAGCCGAGAATCGTTTCGTCGAAGCGGAAGTTCTCCACCGCGTCCAGCACCCGGCCGGTCCCGGCGACGACCCCGTAGCGGCGCCCTTCGGGCAGCCGCCGGGTGAAGACCTCGAAGACCGAGCGGCGGTCCGCGGTCCCGGACCGCAGCGCGGCCTGCAGCATGGTGAGTTCGTACTGGTCGGTGAAGAGCGCAGTCGACGGCACGGCCACCGGCAGCCCCAGGTCTGCTGTGTTCATGGTGAGGATGCTACCTCCCGTACTCGTCACTCTGACGATTTCCCCGGGCCTTTCCCCGGGCCGTTTGTGCGATGCCCCACCACGGGTGGCAGCATGGACACCGTGAGCGCCGACCCGTCTGCCACCATCGCCCTTCGATCGACGCGCTGCGCGCTCAGCGCCCCCGTGGAGATCGAACGACCCGAGTCCAGCGAGGCACCCTCCGAGGTGCCCGACCCGGACGTGCCCTGGGTCACGTTGGTGCACAACGACCCCGTCAATCTCATGAGCTACGTGGCGTACGTCTTCGAGACGTACTTCGGCTACTCGAAGAGCAAGGCCCGGCAGCTCATGCTCGACGTTCACCACAAGGGGCGGGCGGTCGTCTCCAGCGGCAGCCGCGAGGAAATGGAGCGTGACGTGCAAGCGATGCACGGCTACGGCCTGTGGGCGACCCTCACACAGGACCGCTGATGGCCGGCCACTTCGAGCCCCTGCCCGGCGGCGGCGCGGCCGCCCCCCTCGACGAGGTCGAGATCTCCATCCTGCGCAGCCTCGCCGTCCAGCTCATGGAGCTGATCGGACCGGGCGAGGAGGCGGCCGAGGGCGAGGACCCGCTCGCCGCGCTGTTCACGGAAGGGCCCAGCGAGCCGCCCTCCGACCCGGCGCTGGCCCGGCTCTTCCCGAACGCCTACGGCGGCCCGGACGAGGTGCCGGACGACGCCACGCAGGCCGCCGCCGCCGAGTTCCGCCGCTACACGGAGAACGACCTGCGTGCCCGCAAGCGCGAGGACGCGCTCGCCGTCGTACGGGCCCTGGACGCGCTCGGCCCGGTCGGCGGGGCGGGCGGTACGGACGCGGAGGGCGCCGTGGACGGCGCGGTGCTGCGTCTGAAGCCGGACGAGTCGCGGCAGTGGCTGGGGGCCCTGAACGACCTGCGGCTGGCCATCGGCACCCGCCTGGAGGTCACCGACGAGGACGAGGGCGGCGAGCTGCTGCGGCTGCCGGACAGCGACCCGCGCAAGCCGATGGTGATGGCGTACCTGTGGCTGGGCGGCCTCCAGGAGAGCCTCATCGAGACGTTGACGGCCTGAGTCTGCGGGCGTACGGGGTGGCGGAGACGGCCCGTGCCGGCCTCCCGGCCGGTGATATTCGTCGCTCCCGGTGCGGCGTCCGGAGTCGTCCACCCCGGCGGTCCGGCGCCTCCGGGCGGCCCGCTCCGGCCCCCGCCCGGGGGCCCGCGGCCCGTCCCGCGCCCGGCTTCCGGGGCGCCGCGCGCCCCGCGGATGCCCCGTCCCGGATGTCCGGTTCGGCGGGGCCCGCTCAGCGGACGCTCAAATCCGGATAACGATCGCGTCACCGGCCCTGACTACCCAGCAGCCCATTACAGCATTTATCCTACTTTTCTTGTGCTCGGCTCCACGACATCACTGGTAGCTGTGCGCGGGGCCGTGATAGATGTTCACGACCTGCCGTGAGTGACGCCACCCCTGTTGCTCCGGGAGCGCTTGGCCGGCCGACCGTCGGCGTGCAGGAACTCCATCCGGGGGGATCGGAACCCGATCCGGACAGACCGGGTCGGAATGGAGAAGGGCGCACCATCCATGACCTCTGTGCAGGTCGAAAAGAAAGCAAGCGGCAGCGACGCCGCGGGATCTGCCTCCGAAGAGGGGTACCAGCGGGGGCTGGGAAACCGGCAGATCCAGATGATCGCCATTGGCGGCGCCATCGGAACCGGCCTGTTCCTCGGAGCGGGCAAGGCGATCTCCAAGGCAGGACCCAGCATCATTCTGGCCTACGCCATCGTGGGCCTGGTCATTTTCTGCATCATGCGGGCCCTGGGCGAGCTGCTCATGTACCGCCCGGTGTCGGGCTCCTTCTCGGAGTACGCCCGTGAATTCCTCGGTCCGTTCATGGGATTCGTGACGGGGTGGACGTACTGGCTGTTCTGGGTGGTCACCGGCATCACGGAAGTGACTGCAGCCGCCACCTATGTGCAGTACTGGAACAAGGGAATACCCCAATGGGCGTCCGCCCTGGTCTTCACGGTCGCCCTGTTCGGAATCAACCTGATCTCCGTGAAGCTCTTCGGTGAGCTGGAGTTCTGGTTCTCGATGGTCAAGGTCACCGCGATCATCGGCATGATCCTCATCGGTCTCGGCGTGATCACCATCGGATTCTCCGACGCCGGTGACACCGCTTCCTTCACCCTGCTGTGGTCGGACGGCGGATTCTTCCCGAAGGGCATCGGCGGCACGCTGATGACCCTGCAGATCGTGATGTTCGCCTTCCTGGCGGTCGAACTCGTCGGTGTCACCGCGGGCGAGGCCACCAACCCGAAGAAGGTCCTGCCCAAGGCGATCAACACCGTGCCGTGGCGGATCGGCCTCTTCTACATCGGCGCGCTGATCATCATCCTGTCCGTCGTCAGCTGGACCGTCTTCAAGCCGGGCGTGAGCCCGTTCGTCGCGGCCTTCCAGCAGATCGGCCTGCCGGCCGGCGCGGCCATCGTCAACTTCGTCGTGCTGACCGCGGCGCTGTCCTCGGCCAACTCCGGCATGTACTCCACGGGCCGGATGCTGCGCGACCTCGCGCTCAACGGACAGGGCCCGAAGCTGTTCACCCGCCTGAGCAAGAACGGCCTGCCGACCTGGGGCACCGGTGTCTCCGTCGCGATGATGCTGTTCGGCGTGTGGATCAACTACCAGTGGCCGGGCAAGGCGTTCGACCTGGTGGTCTCCTTCGCGACGATCTCCGGCATGTGGGCCTGGATCATGATCCTGCTGTCCCAGCTGCGCTACCGCGCCAAGGCCAACCGCGGCGAGCTGCCGCAGTCGGAGTTCAAGGCGCCCGGCGCCCCGTACACCTCGATCTTCGCGCTCGCCTTCATCGGCATGGTGATCGTGATGATGGGCGTGGACCCGGACGCCCGGGTCTCGCTGTACGCGGCACCGTTCTGGGCGCTGGTCCTGGGCGTCAGCTACCTGGTGCTCAAGGCCCGCAACCCCGACATGTTCGGCAAGTCGACCGCTGCCGCCGTGGGGGCGGATGCGGCCGGCAAGGGCGGCGGGAAGAGCTGAGAACCGCCCGCGCCAGGCGGGCGGTCCAGCATGCGGGCCGGTTCGTACCAACCTTCGGTACGGGCCGGTCCGCCTGCTTATTCTGGCCCCATGCTGACCCTTACCAAGGCCCTGTACGACCAGATCGTGGAACACGCCCGCAAGGACCACCCGGACGAAGCGTGCGGCATGGTCGCGGGCCCGGCCGGCAGCGGCCGCCCCGAGCGGTTCATCCCGATGCTCAACGCCGCCCGCTCGCCCACCTTCTACGAGTTCGACTCGCAGGACCTGCTCAAGCTCTACCGCGAGCTGGACGACCGGGACGAGGAACCGGTGATCATCTACCACTCGCACACCGCGACCGAGGCGTACCCGTCCCGTACGGACATCTCCTACGCCAACGAACCCGGCGCGCACTACGTTCTGGTCTCCACGGCCGACACCGACGACGCGGGGCCGTTCCAGTTCCGCTCGTTCCGGATCGTGGACGGCACGGTCACGGAGGAGGACGTCGAGGTCGTGGACGCGTACTGACCACCGCGACGGCCGGCGCCGTCCGCGCACCTGACACACTGTGCCGCATCACCTCGGGCGGCAGGACCCAGGAACCCGGTGCGAATCCGGGACGGTCCCGCCACTGTGACCGGGCCGCCGCACGGCCCGGAAGCCAGGAACTGACCTGCCGCCCTCAGCACACCGACCAGGGGACGCGGATCCCCCGGAGGAGGCACGGCCATGTCCAGGTCCCGGTCGCGCGCCCTGCGCGCGCTCATATCGGCGGCGCTCCTGCTGCCGCTCGCCGCCTGCGGCAGCGGCGGCGACGACGGCAAGTCGTCCGGCAAAGCAGAGGCCAAGGCGGCCGGCTTCCCGTACACCGTCACCAACTGCGGCGTCCGCACCACCTTCGAGGCACCGCCGCGGCGCGCGGTGACCATGAACCAGCACACCACCGAGATCATGCTCGCCCTCGGCCTCAAGGACCGGCTGGCGGGCACCGCCTACCTCGACGACAAGGTGCTGCCCCAGTACGAGAAGGACTACAAGAGCGTCAAGGTCCTCGCCAAGGAGTACCCGTCGTACGAGACGCTGCTGGGCGCCAACCCCGACTTCGTCTACGGCGGGTACGCCAGCGCCTTCGACAAGGGCGAGGGCCGGGAACGGTCCGCACTGGAGAAGTCCGGCATCAAGACCCGGCTGAACATCGAGTACTGCTCGCGCGGCAGGACCGGTGTCCAGCAGCTCGCCCAGGAGATCCGCGAGGTCGGCGCCACCTTCGGGGTACGCGACCGGGCCGAGGCCCTGGTCAAGAAGGCCGAGACGTCGATCGCCGCCACCCAGGACCGGCTGAAGGGCGTCGCCCCGGCCTCCGTCTTCGTCTACGACAGCGGCGACTCCGCCGTGCACACCGCGGGCGGCCAGGGCATCGGCAACGAGATCATCTCCCTCGCCGGCGGCCGGAACGTCTTCGCGGACCGGGCCAAGACCTTCACCGACGTGTCCTGGGAGCAGATCGTCGAGCGCAAGCCGGAGATCATCGTGATCTACGACTACGGCGGCACCACCGTCGAGGCCAAGAAGAAGCGGCTGCTGGACGACCCGGCGCTCCAGGACGTACCGGCCGTGAAGAACAAGCGGTTCGCGGTGCTGCCGCTGTCCAGCGCGGTGCTCGGCGTACGCGTACCGGACGCGGTCCGGTCGCTGGCCGGACAGCTGCACCCGGACGCCTTCAAGTAGCCCCCGGTGACCTGCGAGACCGCGGCACCGCCGCGCCGGCTGCGCTACACCCTCGTGCTGACCGTCCTGCTCGCCGTCCTGCTCGCGGCGGCACTGGCCGGCCTCGTCCTCGGCTCCGTCCACGTCCCGCCCGGCGACGTGCTGCGCATCCTGTCCGGGGACGCGCCGCCCGGCCCGTACCCGACCATCGTGCTCGACGTCCGGCTGCCGCGGGTGCTGCTCGGCGCCGTCGTCGGCGCGGGACTGGCCGTCATCGGCACCGTCCTCCAGGCACTGGTCCGCAACCCGCTCGCCGATCCGTTCCTGCTCGGCGTCTCCTCGGGCGCCTCGACCGGCGCCGTCATGGTCGTCGTCCTGGGCATCGGCAGCGGCGTGGCCACCACCGTCTCGATGCCGCTGGGCGCCTTCGCGGGCTCGCTGGCCGCGCTGGTCGCCGTGTACGCCATGGCCCGGCGCGGCGGCACCATGACCACCGGACGGCTGGTGCTGGCAGGCGTCGCGGTGCAGTACATCCTCTCCGCGCTCACCAGCCTCGTCCTGGTCACCGCGGCCGAGGCCGAACACCTGCGGGCGATCATGTTCTGGACGCTGGGCGGCCTCGGCCAGGCCCGCTGGAACACGCTGTGGCTGCCCGCCGCCGTGCTGCTCGCCGGGCTCGTCCTGCTGCTCGCGCTCGCCCGGCCGCTGGACCTGCTGCTGGTGGGGGAGGAGGGTGCCACCGTCCTCGGCCTGGACACCGGCCGCTTCCGCGCCGCCGTCTTCGTCCTCGCGTCGCTGGTCACCGGTGTGCTCGTGGCGGCCAGCGGCTCGATCGGCTTCGTCGGCCTGATGGTGCCGCACGCCGTACGGATGCTCGTCGGCGCCTCGCACCGGGCCCTGCTGCCGGTCGCGGCACTGGCCGGCGCGGTCTTCGTGGTCCTCGCCGACCTGCTGGCCCGGACGGTCGCGGGGTCCCAGGAGATCCCCGTCGGGGTGGTCACGGCGCTGGCCGGCGGACCGTTCTTCCTGTGGCTGCTGCGCCGCACGACGCGTACGGAAGGGATCACCGGATGAGCGGCCGGACCACGGACGCGGCCCCCGCCCCCGCCGAACTGCGGGCCGAGGGCCTGTCGTACGGCATCGACGGACGGCACCTGGTCGACGGCGCCGACCTCCACGTCGCGCCCGGCGAGACGGTGGGCCTGGTCGGCCCCAACGGCAGCGGCAAGACCACCCTGCTGCGCTGCGTCTACGGCACCCTGGCCCCCACCCACGGCCGGCTCACCCTCGACGGGCGGGACCTGGCCGGGTTCTCGGCCAAGGAGCGGGCCCGGCGCATCGCCACCGTCCCGCAGGACGGCGGCGGCGCCTTCGAACTGACCGTGCGCGAGATCGTCGCCATGGGCCGCTCCCCGCACAAGCGCTTCTGGGAGACCGACTCGGCGGCCGACGCGGCCCTCACCGACCAGGCCCTGGCCCGGGTGGGCGCCGCGGCGCTGCACGACCGTTCCTTCGCCGCGCTCTCGGGCGGCGAGCGGCAGCGCGTACTGGTCGCGCGGGCCCTCGTCCAGCAGCCGTCGCTGCTCGTCCTCGACGAGCCGACCAACCACCTCGACATCCGCTACCAGCTCGACATCCTCTCCCTCGTCTCCGGCCTCGGCACCAGCACCCTGCTCGCCCTGCACGACCTCAACCTCGCCGCGTACTACTGCGACCGCCTGTACGTGCTGCGCGCGGGCCGCGTCGTCGCCCACGGCACGCCGCACGAGATCCTCACGCCCGGCCTGCTGGCCGACGTGTACGAGGTCGCCGCGGAGGTCGGCGTGCATCCGGTGACCGGGGCGCCGACGGTGGTGTATCTGCCGCCGGACGCGGCGAACCGTGCGGCGGGGCGGCGATGAGCGTCCGTGCGGAGCGGCCGTCCCCGGCGGCGGGGCGGCGATGAGCGCATACGAGGAAGGGGCCGCGCACGGCGGGGCGGACGGCACGCTCGCCGCCCTCGCCGTACACGGCCCTCGCTACCGCCTCGGGCTCGGCGCCCCGCCGCCCGGCGCGTCCGGCTGGCTCGCCGCCGACCGGCTGCTCGACCCGCACGGCCCGGAACTCGCCCGCCTGCTGGAGACCGAGCACCGGGGCAGCGGTCACCGCACCGCGCACGCCGCCGCCCTCACCCTCATCGCGGTCTACGCGGGCCGGGTCACCGCGGCCGCCGTCCTGCACTGGGCGCTGACCGGCCGCGTCCTGGACGTACGGCCCGGCAACGTGCTGCTGCGTCCGGACCCCGGACACGGCATCGCGGAGGTACGGCTACGGACGTTCCGCATGCTGGACGCGCCGGAGACGGACGCCGAAAGCGTGGCCACCGTCCAACGCACCGTCCTCGGCCGGCACTTGCTCCCCCTGGCCGACGCCCTGCGCGAGCGCACCCGGGCCGGCCTGCGGCAGCTGCGCGGGGGAGTGGCCCACGGCTGCGCGACCGCCCTCGGCGCCTCCCGCGCCGCCCCGGAACTGCTGGCCCGCCGCTGGGCCGGCTTCCTGGACGGAGCCCCCGGCGGGCTCGCCGCGCTCGGCGATGTGCCCACGGTCACACGGCCGGACGGCACCCGGCGCCTGGTCTACCTCCGCCGGACCTGCTGCCTCTTCTACACGAGCGCCGAAGCCGTACGCTGCGCCAGCTGCTGCCTGACCAGCAGGGACGACCGGATCGCGGCGTACGAGGGCCGCCGCTGAGCCGTACCGCCGCCGCACCGCGTCCCACCTGGCGTACAGCGACCGTCCGTATCGCAAGACGAGGTTCCAGTCACCGGACCGGGAATCGATACGATGACCGCATGGTTTTCCACGACGTGAGCGAGAAGACGCCGGGCATGTTGCTTGTGGCGCGGCTGCACGTCGACCTGTGCCGCCTTGCCAGCGCCATCTGTCCGAAGCGCGCTGCCGCCTGACGCCGCCGGACACCGGCCGCGCGGCGGTCGCCGCGCGCAGCACCCCTGCGCGGGCCCCTCGCGCCCTCCCGCACAGCGCCATCCGCGGCGCCTGCCCCGGCCTGCGCCGTCCGCATGCCCAGCCCGCACGTCACCGCCCTCCCACAGGAGCTCTCATGGCCATCGAGGTCCGTATCCCGACCATCCTCCGCACCTACACCGACGGCCGGAAGGCCGTCGAGGGCAGCGGGGACACCCTCGCCGACCTCATCGCCGACCTGGAGAGCCGCCACACCGGCATCCGCGAGCGCCTCGTCGACGGCGACCAGCTGCGCCGCTTCGTGAACGTCTACCTCAACGACGAGGACGTGCGCTTCCTGGAGGGCATCTCCACCAAGCTCAGCGACGGCGACAGCGTCACCATCCTCCCGGCCGTGGCCGGCGGCTCGGGCATGTCCGACGACCCCCGGGAACAGCGCTGATGCGGTACGACTCCCCGCTGGCGGCGGTCGGCAACACCCCGCTGGTCCGCCTGCCGCGGCTGTCGCCCTCCGCCGACGTCCGCATCTGGGCCAAGCTGGAGGACCGCAACCCCACCGGCTCGGTCAAGGACCGCCCCGCGCTCCACATGATCGAGCAGGCGGAGAAGGACGGCCGGCTCACCCCCGGCTGCACGATCCTGGAACCCACCTCGGGCAACACCGGCATCTCGCTGGCGATGGCGGCCAGGCTCAAGGGCTACCGGATCGTCTGCGTCATGCCGGAGAACACCTCCGCCGAGCGGCGCGAACTGCTCGCCATGTGGGGCGCCGAGATCGTCTCCTCACCCGCGGCGGGCGGCTCCAACACGGCCGTACGGGTCGCCAAGGAACTGGCCGCCGAGCATCCCGACTGGGTGATGCTCTACCAGTACGGCAACCCCGACAACGCCGGCGCCCACTACACCACCACCGGCCCGGAGATCCTCGCCGACCTCCCGTCCATCACCCACTTCGTGGCCGGCCTGGGCACCACCGGCACCCTCATGGGCGTCGGCCGCTACCTGCGCGAGTACGTCCCCGGCGTGCAGATCGTCGCCGCCGAGCCGCGCTACGACGACGTGGTCTACGGGCTGCGCAACCTCGACGAGGGCTTCGTGCCCGAGCTGTACGACGGGTCGGTGCTCACCTCCCGCTTCTCCGTCGGCTCCGAGGACGCCGTACGCCGCACCCGCGAACTCCTCGCCGAGGAGGGCATCTTCGCGGGCGTCTCGACGGGCGCCGCCCTGCACGCGGCGATCGGCGTGGCCCGCAAGGCGGTCAAGGCCGGGCAGCCCGCCGACATCGCCTTCATCGTCGCCGACGGCGGCTGGAAGTACCTCTCCACCGGCGTCTACACGGCCGAATCCACCGAGGCCGCCATCGAAGCGCTCCACGGCCAGCTCTGGGCGTGACGCACGGGGCGGGCCCCGGCGGGCCGGCCGGTGTGCTCGGTGCGCCGTACGGATCAAGGCTCCTGCCGTACGGAACTCCCGGCGCAGCGCGCTCGAACGGGCGGCCGCTGAACGGGCCGCCCTCCGGCAGCGTATGAAGCGGCGATGCCGGAGGCGGACGTCCCCCGTCGCCTGCCTCCGGCATCGCCGCGCCGCCAGTAGTGCGGCCCCGCCGTCCCCTCGGGGCACGACCGTTCATCGCCTCTCCAGTGGCGCGACCGTTCACCGCCCCCTCAAGCGGCGTACCCGCTCCCACAGAGCCGTGTCGACGGTTCCCGCGCGGCGGCGGAAATCCCGTAGCAAAACGTTCCGCGGCTCGTCCGTCTCCAGGTAGCTCGCGCGCTGCCGGCCGTCCTCGACCGTGCCGGGCGGCAGCGGGAGGACGCCCGGCCGGTCCGGGTGGTGCCGGGTGGTGATCTTGGCGACGCGCGCCGTCCGGCCGCGTACCGACAGCACCAGGCAGGGGCGGTCCTTCGCGCCCGGCCCGTCCTCGTACGGCACCATGGCCCACCAGATCTCACCCGCGCGCGGCGTGCGGACGCCGGGCCGCGCGGGCTCCGTGGGCCGTCCGCCGGGGCGCGTCCGGTCGCGGGCCCGCGCTCTTGGCCTGAAGCGCGCGCCCCACCGTCCCCGTGCGCCCCGCGCCCGCGCCCGCCCGTCCACGAGCGCCGCCACCAGTGCCAGCGCCGCGACCACGGCCAGTGCCGGCCACCACCCCGTGACGTCCAAGCCCGCTCCCTCCGAGATCCCGGCCCCACCGCGACCGTACCGGCCGGCGCCGCCGCGGAGCAGGGCCGTACGGGCCGGACGCGGGACGGGCGGCACCCCCGTGTAGGCGTCCGGCAGCGGGGAACCACAGGGAGGGAACCCGGCCCTGTACACACCCACCCGGACTGGTGATTCCGCCCACAGCTCGCCCCGCCGGAGGAGCCACCGGCCCTTTCGCGCCTTACCCTCGTGGGCACCGCAATGACCGCTCGGACCCGGCACGGACGCCCGCCGGGCGAGGCCGGCGGGGACCGGCGCACGCCCCCGCCGGAGCCCCGCATGGACCCGCCGCTCCGCCCCCAGCCACGGAGGTTCACGCCCGCATGAAGCTCACTGTCGTCGGTTGCTCGGGGTCGTTCCCTTCCACGGAATCGGCCTGTTCGAGCTACCTCTTGGAGGCCGACGGCTTCAGGCTGCTCATCGACATGGGCAACGGCGCCCTGGGCGAGCTGCAGCGCCACTGCGGTCTCTACGACCTCGACGCCGTACTCCTGTCGCATCTGCACGCCGACCACTGCATCGACCTGTGCGGCTACTTCGTCGTGCGCTACTACCGGCCCGACGGCGGCCGTTGCGCGCCGATGCCGGTGTACGGGCCGGCCGGCACCGAGCGCCGGCTGACGGCCGCGCACGCGGACCTGCCGACCGACCAGGCGATGAGCGAGGTCTTCGACTTCCGCACGCTGTCCCCGGGCACCTTCACCGTCGGTCCCTTCACCATCCGTACGGACCTGGTCAGCCACCCCGTCGAGGCGTTCGGCTTCCGTATCGAACACGACGGCAAGTCGCTGACGTACTCGGGGGACACCGGGGTCTGCGACGCCCTGGACGGCCTCGCCGCGGGCACCGACTTCTTCCTGTGCGAGGCGTCCTTCACGCACGGCAAGGAGGACATCCCGGACCTGCACCTCAACGGGCGCGAGGCCGGGGCGCACGCCGCGCGCGCCGGCGCGGGACGGCTGGTCCTGACCCACATCCCGCCGTGGACCGACCCGGGTATCAACCTGCGGGACGCGCAGGAGGTCTTCGAGGGCCCGGTCGAGGTCGCCAAGGCGGGCGCGGTCTACGAGATCTGAGCCCGGCGGACCCGTGGCCACCGGCCCGCACCATGCGGCAGGCCCCCGCGATCACATGATCGCGGGGGCCTGCCGTCGGACGGGGTGCCGGGCGGGGTCTACTTGCCCTCGGCCTTCTGGAGCTCGGCGAGTTCCTCGTCGGTCTCGCGGCCCGGTGTCTTGATGTCGAACTTGATGATCGCGAACCGGAAGATCACGTAGTACACGACCGCGAAGCACAGACCCACCAGGGCGAGCATCCACGGCTTGGTCGCGATGCCCAGGTTCAGCACGTAGTCGATCGCGCCGGCCGAGAAGCCGAAGCCGTCCTTCATGCCCAGCGCCCAGGTCAGCGCCATCGAGACACCGGTCAGTACGGCGTGGATCGCGTACAGCACCGGGGCGATGAACATGAACGTGAACTCGATGGGCTCGGTCACGCCGGTGACGAAGGCGGTGAGCGCGAGCGAGAACATCATGCCGCCGACGACCTTGCGGCGCTCGGGGCGGGCACAGTGCACGATCGCCAGGCAGGCGGCGGGCAGCGCGAACATCATGATCGGGAAGAAGCCGGTCATGAACTGGCCGGCGCTCGGGTCGCCCTCCAGGAAGCGGGCGATGTCACCGTGCTTGCCGTGGTAGTCGCCGGCCTGGAACCAGGGGAAGGAGTTCAGCAGGTGGTGCATGCCGACCGCGATCAGACCGCGGTTGGCGACGCCGAAGATGCCCGCGCCGACCGCGCCGGAGCCGACCAGCCACTCACCGAAGCTGTGCAGACCGGTGCCGAGGACCGGCCAGATGTAGCCGAAGACGATGCCGATGACCAGACCGGCGAAGGACGACAGGATCGGGACCAGGCGGCGGCCGCTGAAGAAGCCGAGCCAGTCCGGCAGCTTCTTGCGGCTGTAGCGCTGGTAGATCAGGGCCACCACGATGCCCATCACCACGCCGCCGAGCACCTTCGCGTCGGCGGGCGCGGCCTCCTGGACTATCTTCCCGTCGACCACCTTGGCGATCTTCGGGAGGCTGTCGTCGCCGAACGTCGCCAGCACCTTGCTGAAGACCAGGTAGCCGACGACGGCGGCCAGACCGGTCGAGCCGTCCGCCTTCTTGGCGAAGCCGATGGCGATGCCGACGGCGAACAGCAGCGGCATGTTGTCCAGGAGCGCGCCGCCACCGGCCGCCATGAACTCCGCGATCTTGTTCAGGAACGCCGGCAGCGACTCCTTGCCGAGCATGTCCGCCTGGCCGAGGCGGACCATGAGTGCCGCGGCGGGCAGCGTCGCGATCGGCAGCATGAGGCTGCGGCCGATGCGCTGGGCGACGGCCATGGCGCCGGAGCCGCGGCGCTTCTTGTCGGGAGCCGCCGTAGCGGTGGCCGAACTCATCGGATTCCTCCTGGGGAGGCGGGCCCTCGGGGAAAGGGGGGATGGCCCGCTGGCTTGGTCTACACCACTCAGTGGTTTAGACCATTCTTAGCATGTCGCCCACACATAAAGGAATCCGTTGTTCCTCAACGTTTAGATCACACACCAAGCGGCCCTCAAGCCGGGATACTTGAGGGCCGTCCGGACGGGGCCGACCGGGCCCGTCCGGCGCGGGTGCGACGGGCCCGGACGCTCCCCGCGCGCCCGCCCCGCCTGCTGCGGATTCCGCCGCCCGGCTACTTCAGATTCTGCTGCTCCAGTTCCTCTTCCACCTCTTCCGGTTCCCGGCCCGGAGTGTGCAGGTCGAACTTGGTGATCACAAAGCGGAAGAGCACGTAATAGACGACCGCGAAGCACAGACCGATCGGAATGATCAGCCACGGCTTGGTCGCCAGCCCCCAGTTGATCACGTAGTCGATCAGACCGGCCGAGAAACTGAAACCGTCCTTGACGCCCAGCGCCCAGCTCACCGCCATCGAGACACCGGTCAGTACCGCGTGGATCGCGTACAGCACCGGCGCGATGAACAGGAACGAGTACTCGATCGGCTCGGTCACACCGGTGACGAAGGAGGTCAGGCCGACCGACAGCATCAGACCGCCGATCTCCTTGCGGCGGTGCGGCTTGGCGCAGTGCGTGATCGCCAGCGCCGCGGCCGGCAGCGCGAACATCATGATCGGGAAGAAACCGGTGGTGAACTGCCCGGCCGTCGGATCGCCCGCCAGGAACCGGTTGATGTCGCCGTGCACGGACGTACCGTCCGGCTTGGTGAAATCACCGAACTGGAACCACATGAACGTATTCAGGAACTGGTGCATCCCGATCACCAGCAGCGCCCGGTTGGCCACGCCGAAGATGCCCGAACCGGTGGCCCCCAGATCCGTCAGCCACTTGCTGAAGCTGGTCAACGCATCGCCGATCGGCGGCCAGACCCACAGACACAGCGCCGCGAAGGCCAGCCCGACGAAGGCCATGATGATCGGCACCAGACGGCGCCCGTTGAAGAAGCCCAGCCAGTCCACCAGCTTCACCCGGTGGTAGCGCTGCCAGATCCACGCGGCGAAGAAGCCCATCACGATGCCGCCGAACACCCCCGGATTCTGGAAGCCCGCCGGCGTGGCCTTCCCCTCCCCGTCGACACACACCCCGCTCCACTGCCCGGCTGTGGCGTACGCGGAGCCCGCCGCGCAGTCCTGCGGGAACTGGTGCAGCACCGAGTAGTAGACGAGGAAGCCCACCACCGCGGCCAGCGCTGTCGAGCCGTCCGCCTTCTTCGCCATCCCGATCGCCACACCCACGCAGAACAACAGCGGCAGACCGAGCGACGAGTCCAGCAGCGCGCCGCCCGCGCCCGCGAACACCTTCGCCACGTCCTCCCAGCCCAGACCGTCCGCGCCGAAGACGTCCGGCTGGCCGAGGCGGTTCAGGATGCCCGCGGCCGGCAGTACCGCGATGGGGAGCTGGAGGCTGCGCCCCATCTTCTGCAGGCCCTGGAAGAGGCCCGCCGACCGCTTCTTCTTCGGTGCCGCCGCCGCGTTCGAACTCATCCGCGTCCTTTCGGCCCCCGGCCCGCAGCGGGCCGGCTCGGTACGTGCCGCATACTTGTGGTGTAGACCATTTGTGGTGCGTTTCGGACCCCCGGAAAGCGCCGCCGGGTGGTCGCCATCTTTCGCCAGACGGCGGACATGCGCCCGGGCAACTGGGCTGAACGTGCGTTACCGTGTGATCACCGAGCGGCACCGCCGCCGGTGGCCGAGACAAGCAGGAGTGGACATGGCCAGCAAGGCTGAGAAGATCGTCGCCGGGCTCGGCGGGCTCGACAACATCGAAGAGGTCGAGGGCTGCATCACCCGCCTCCGCACCGAGGTCGCCGACCCCTCGCTCGTCGACGAGGCCGCCCTCAAGGCCGCCGGAGCGCACGGCGTCGTGAAGATGGGCACCGCCATCCAGGTCGTCATCGGCACCGACGCGGACCCGATCGCCGCCGAGATCGAAGACATGATGTGAGCCGCTGAACGGAGCGACTCCCACGAGGGGCCCGGCACCCGCCGCACGGCGGGGCCGGGCCCCTCGGCACAGCCGCCCCCGCCCCACCCTCCGGGACGGGACCTCACCCGATCCGGAACCGGCCCCTCTACAGAGCCGATAGGGTCGGGGCCATGTCTCGTATCGACGGCCGCACCCCCGACCAGCTCCGCCCCGTCACCCTGGAACGCGGCTGGAGCAAGCACGCCGAAGGCTCCGTACTGGTCTCCTTCGGCGACACCAAGGTCTTCTGCACCGCCTCCCTCACCGAGGGCGTCCCGCGCTGGCGCAAGGGCAGCGGCGAGGGCTGGGTCACCGCCGAGTACGCGATGCTGCCGCGCTCCACGAACACCCGCGGCGACCGCGAATCCGTCCGCGGCAAGATCGGCGGCCGGACGCACGAGATCTCCCGCCTCATCGGCCGCTCGCTGCGCGCCGTCATCGACTTCAAGGCACTCGGCGAGAACACCGTCGTCCTGGACTGCGACGTCCTCCAGGCCGACGGCGGCACCCGCACCGCCGCCATCACCGGCGCCTACGTCGCGCTGGCCGACGCCATCGCCTGGGCCCGGACCAAGAAGACCATCAAGGCCGGCCGCCAGCCGCTCATCGGCACCGTCTCCGCCGTCAGCGTCGGCATCGTCGGCGGCGTACCGATGCTCGACCTCTGCTACGAGGAGGACGTGCGCGCCGAGACCGACATGAACGTCGTCTGCACCGGCGACGGCCGCTTCGTCGAGGTCCAGGGCACCGCCGAGGCCGAGCCGTTCGCCCGCGAGGAGCTCAACGCGCTCCTCGACCTGGCCGTCGCCGGCTGCGCCGGCCTGGACGCCGCCCAGCGCGAGGCGCTCGCCCGCACGCTGTGACCGCGCCCGCCCCGCTTGACGCGCCGGCCCCCGCAACGGCGGGCCGGCGCGCCGCGCACCACCCCGCGCCGCCCGCCCTGTGACCTTTCCCTCGTGGGATCTGCGTCTCTAGGAATCCGGCGAACCGCCGCGCACCGTGGACGCATGACCAGTTCCGCTGCCACCGCCACCACCGCCGCGGCACCCGCCGCCACCGCGTCCCGGGCCCGCACCGGCGGCCCCAAGGACGACTCCAACCTGCTGGAACACATCGTGGGCTGGACGCTCGTCGTCGTCCTGGCCATGCTGCTCACCCAGACCGGCCTGGTCTGATCACCCGGATCGGCGTGCTCTGATCACCCGGATCGGCGTGGGCTGATCACCCGGGCCGGCGTGGCCTGATCATCCGGACCGCCCCGGTCCGACGGCCGGGGCGCCCGCCCCGCCGCCGCTTCCTGCCGCGACTTCCTGCCGCGACCCTGTCAACCAAAACCCGTCCGGCGGCGTTATCCCTGGTACCGATGCACCACCGTGCACGGCACATACAGGGGAGGATCCGTTCCATGGCCGTACGCCGCCGCACCGCATCCCGCCGTCCCACGGCCGCCACCGCCGTCGCCCTGGCCACGGCCGCGCTGGCCGTACCCCTGCTCACCGCCTGCGGAACGGTCGAGAAGGCCGTCGGCTGCGCCAAGATCGCCACCACCTTCGCCAACGACCTGGACGCGCTCACCCAGGACCTGGGCAACGCCGCCGACAGCCCGCAGGACGCCCGGCGCGCCGTCGACCGGCTGAACACGGACCTCGGCAAGATCCAGAAGTCGACGGACGACCCCGACGTGCAGAAGTCGCTCGGCGAGCTGACCACGGCCCTGGACAAGGCCGACGACGCGGTACGCGACGGCAGGGTCCCCGACCTCGACGGCCTGAAGAACGCGGCGGCCTCGCTCACCAAGACCTGCACGCCGGGATAATCGGGTCCCATGAAGCGCCTGATCCTCGCCACCCGCAACGCCGGCAAAATCACCGAACTCCGCGCCATCCTGGCCGCCGCCGACCTCGACGTCGAACTGGTCGGCGCCGACGCGTACCCGGACGTCCCCGACGTCAAGGAAACCGGCGTCACTTTCGCCGAGAACGCCCTGCTCAAGGCACACGCCCTGGCCCGGGCCACCGGGCACCCGGCCGTCGCCGACGACTCCGGGCTGTGCGTCGACGTCCTCGGCGGCGCGCCCGGCATCTTCTCGGCCCGCTGGTCGGGCCGGCACGGCGACGACCGGGCCAACCTGGACCTGCTCCTCGCCCAGCTCTCCGACATCGCCGACGGCCACCGCGCGGCGCACTTCGCGTGCGCCGCGGCGCTCGCCCTGCCCGACGGCACGGAACGCGTCGTCGAGGGCCGCCTCGAAGGCACCCTCCGCCACACCCCCGCCGGCACCGGCGGCTTCGGCTACGACCCGATCCTCCAGCCCCTCGGCGACACCCGCACCTGCGCCGAACTGACCCCCGCCGAAAAGAACGCCATCAGCCACCGCGGCAAGGCGTTCCGGGGCCTGGTACCGGTGGTGCGGGAGCTGTTGGGCTGAGGAGGGGCGGCCTGCCGTACGACGAAGGCCCGGCCCGCACCTTCACGGGACCGGGCCTTCGATTCAAAGGCGTGCGGCCGGAGGGACTCGAACCCTCACGGGGAATTACCCCCACTGGTACCTAAAACCAGCATGGCTGCCAATTACATCACGGCCGCTGGGCATTGCCATGGTACTGGTTGCCGAACGCCGCACGAGAGCTACTCCCGGGGACGGCCGCCCCGGCACCAAGTGGATGTGGCGGCGTGACAGTTGGGACAGAGCAGGCGGAGGTTGTGGGGCCGGTTGTCGCTCCAGTCCCCGTTGATGTGGTCGATCTCCAGCGTCATCGGCAGCCCCTGCCATACCGGCCCGGTTCCGCACCCCGCGCACCGCTCGGCGACGCCGCTCTCCCATAACGCCCGTCGCAGCTGCGCTGCGCCGGTGCGGCGCCCGCTGTCGTGCTTCCTGAGAATGTCGTGTGCGGTTCGTCGGTTGTGCGTCTTCTTCCCCCGCCCGTGGGCCTGGCCCAGGAAACGGCTGGTGTCGATGGCGTACTCGTCGACCCAGCATCGGAAAAGTGCGCGCGTACGGGCATTCACCGGCCTTTTCAGGTGCCGCAGGGCGGCTGCGACGGAACAGCAGCAGGCGACAGCGTCCTGAAGCTCTTCCCTCGTGGGACGCGGATGCGCGGATCGGCTTCGCACGGCTTCGAAGTGCGAGATGTCGATCCCGAAGTGGGCGAAACGCCGCAAGAGGTGCCGCCGCAGTTGGTGATAGGGGCGCACGCCGCAGAAGGCGATGACCTCGTCGACGTTCTTGCACTGCCGGGCGGCTTCCTCCAGCAGTTCCCGGGTATAGCGCATGGTGCTGCTCACCGCCGTACACCCGCCCGCCCGGCTCGGGTGCCTTTGCTGCGGCCGCGATAGGAGTCCGTCACCGAGTGGCAGTTGGGGCAGAGAATCCGGAGGTTCTCCAGGCGGTTGTTCCGCCAGTCGCCGTCAAGGTGATCGACTTCGAGCGGGATGGTGCTGCCGTGCCAGACCGGTCCTGTACCGCACCACGCACACTGGTCCGTCACGCCACGGGCAAGCATGGCCGCCTTCAAGCTGCTGCTCGGCACCCGGCGGGCTCCGGTGGCCGGCATTTCCACCAGCAGGCGATCGCCGCAGCGACGGCGGGAAACCGGCTTCGTACGGCTTCTGCCCGTGAAGTGCGACGTGTCGATCCCCAGGGCGCGGATACGGCGGCTGATGTGGGTGTGGTGTCCGCCCACCACGTCGAGGCCGAGGTGCCGCAGTACCTCGCAGACGTTCGTGGAGGAAGCCACCGCGTGCTCCAGCACTTCCCTGGTCCAGCGGACACCGTCACCCGTGAAGTGCGAGGTGTCGATGCCCATCGACCTCATGCGCTCGCGGAGATAGCGACGCCCCGGCCCCTTCGGATCCACGCCCAACGCGACCAGCGCCTCCGACAGCGTATGAGACGAAGCCGCCGCCTCTGCCAGGCGTTCGCGGGTGTAGGGACTGGTCGGCATGTGATCCCCCGTTACGGTTCCGGCCGTTTATCGGCCGTGCGTTGTGCCTTCGAACTCTTCAACGACCTTCGCCCCGCCCGGTTACGCCAGGTGGCGCAATGAACGGCGGCGGCCCCCGTCCGTCATGGACGAGGGCCGCCGCGCGGGAAGAACGGGCCGGGTCAGAACCGGGGGTCCGGGGACTGGGCCGTGACGATTTCGACCGCCTCCTCCTTGGTGGCCACGGCCGGCGGGGAGCCCTCCAGGGGCTGCTGGGCGGTTTCCTTCATGCAGGCGACGGCGATGGCGCCGACCAGGGCCGCGCCCATCGCGTAGTAGGCGGGGACCATGTCGTTGCCGTCGGCGGCGTCCATGAGGGCGGTGATGACCAGGGGGGTGGTGCCGCCGAAGAGGGAGACGGCGAGGTTGTAGCCGATGGACAGGGAGCCGTAGCGGACGCTGGTGGGGAAGAGGGCCGGCAGCGCGGCGGACATGGTGCCCAGGAGGCAGACCAGGCAGAGGCCCAGGATCAGCATGCCGGGGATGATCGCGGCCAGGCTGCCCGCCTTGACCAGCAGGAAGGCGGGGACGGAGAGGACGAAGAAGCCCAGCATGCCGGTCATCAGCAGGGGCTTGCGGCCGAAGCGGTCGTTGAGCTTGCCGACGGAGCTGATGATGCACATCAGCACGACCATGGTGCCGATGACGATCAGCAGACCGTGCGCCTCGTCGTAGTGGAGGGTGTCGGTCAGGTAGGTCGGCATGTAGGACAGCAGCATGTAGTGGCAGATGTTGTACGCGCCGACCAGCGCGATGCACAGGATCAGCATCGGCCACTGCTGTGCGAAGATCTCGCCGAGCTTCTTCTTGGGGGCGTTCTCCGAGAGGTGGGAGAACTCGGTCTCGGTCTCGGTGACGGACGCCTCGCCGGTGTGCGTCTGGGAGGCTTCGAGCTTCTGGAAGGCGGGGGTCTCGTCGAGCCGCATCCGCAGGTAGAGGCCGACCAGGCCGAGGGGGCCGGCGACCAGGAACGGGATGCGCCAGCCCCAGTCGTGCATGGTCTCGGAGCCGAGCCAGGTGTTGAGGACGAGGACCAGGCCGGCGGCGCCGGTGTAGCCGGCCAGGGTGCCCATCTCCAGGAAGCTGCCGAAGAAGCCGCGCTTCTTGTCGGGCGCGTACTCGGCGATGAAGGTCGAGGCGCCGCCGTACTCACCGCCGGTGGAGAAGCCCTGGACCATGCGGAAGACGATGAGCAGGACGGGGGACCACAGGCCGATGCTGGCGTACGAGGGGATCAGGCCGATGCACAGGGTGCCCGCGGCCATCATGATCATGGTGAGGGCGAGGACCTTCTTGCGGCCGATGCGGTCGCCGAGCGGTCCGAAGAACGCGCCGCCGATCGGCCGGACGAGGAAGGCGACCGCGAAGGTGGCGAAGGAGGACAGCAGGCTGACCGTGTCGCTGCCGCCCGGGAAGAACACCTGGCCGATGGTGACCGCGAGGTAGCTGTAGATGCCGAAGTCGAACCATTCCATGGCGTTGCCGAGTGCGGCGGCCTTCACGGCGCGTTTGACGACGCGCTCGTCGGTCACCGTGATGTCGGTGCGCCGCAGCCGGGGGTTGCGGCGGCGGGCGACGGCCCGGAAGAGGTTTCTGTGGCGTTTGAACGCCTCCGGGTCCCGGTCGGTCGTGGGTTCGGCTTCGGTGCTGCCGGTCGGCACGAGTCGAGTCCTCTCGGTCGGTCAGCGCGCTCATGCGCGGCAGGTGGGTCGCAACAGTCGTGGGCGGCCTCACGGTGTGCGCGGCCGTCGGCGGTCGCCGGTGATCACCCAAAGGTGGTCGTACGACTGGAGCGCCTGCGCGCTGGAGCGCGGCTCAAACCACTCTGACCCCACAACGCGATGTACGTCACGTGTCCTGCGCCGTCCGGAGCAGCGGTTTCTCCCGGTTTCGGGCTGGATTTCGCCAGGGGTGCGACGGCTGCTGTTACAGGACTGGTACAAAGCCGAGTGGTCACCGAAGCGTCCGGGCAATCAGCCTGTGTGGCGGGGAGGGGAAAGTTGCGGGTATCGAAACCGCCCTTATGCTCCGAACCGTTCGTTCTGCGGATACCTCGCGTACGTGTACCGCGTTCCGCGCGCGCGTGACGCGTTCGGCCGTGGTGGCCCGTTCCGCGCCGGCACGGGGCCGCCGCCCCGGAAGGAGAAGTTCATGACCGACTGCGAAGGCTCCCGCCGGTTCAGCGGGCGCACCGCCCTGGCGACCTTCGCCGCGGTCACCGCGCTGGCGGCGGCCGGTGTGTGGTTCAGCCAGGCGACGGACCGCGCGTCGGCGGTGGACGCGGCGCCGAAGACGTCGGCGGTGCGGGACGTGCGGTCGTCGGGGAAGGCGACCGGCGGGCTGCCCGGGCTGCCCGGGGTGCGCGACTGCGGGTTCGGGGAGCCGGAGATCAAGCCGAAGGTCATCACGCTGACGTGCGCCGACGCGGGCATGGTGGCGACCGGTATCACCTGGGAGCGGTACGGCGCGGCGGAGGCCGAGGGCAAGGGCGTGGTGCAGGTCGAGAAGGCCGCCGCCGGGGCGGGCGCGGACGCCGGGTTCCCGGCTCGGTTCCGGCTGTACGGGGCGAAGACGGTGGACGGCGCGCGGGCGTTCACGGGGCTGGAGGTCACGTACGAGGGCTCGACGCCGCTCGGTGACTCGACGGAGATGTACAACCTCGCGTGATGGGCATCCGAGGCCGGATCGCCCTGGCCATTTCGTGCGTGACGGCGCTGGCGGTGGTGGTGCTCGGGTTCGCGGTGCACCACATCGCGGACGCGGA
This sequence comes from Streptomyces sp. NPDC018019, assembly GCF_044327805.1. Lineage (NCBI taxonomy): Bacteria > Bacillati > Actinomycetota > Actinomycetes > Kitasatosporales > Streptomycetaceae > Streptomyces > Streptomyces sp. NPDC018019. The sequence continues at coordinate 34,405 of NZ_JBIRGD010000025.1, forward strand.
GCGGGAGCGTTCGGCGCGCTCCTACCAGGACGACCGGCTCAGTTCGGCGCTGCAGATCTACGAGCGGGACGGCACGCTGGCGCTGGGCGCCCAGCTGGACGACGCGACGCTGCCGAGTCCGCTGCGCGCCGCGGTCTTCGACGGCAAGTCCGGTACGTACGTGAGTCAGGGCGAGGACCCGCGGGTGTGGGCGGCCACCGGGGTGGGCGGCGGGGCCGGCGGGCAGCCGCGGACGCTGTCGGTGTCGGCGGCGTTCCCGGACAACGACCCGGCCCAGGAGGCGCTGGACCGGGCGCTGCTGATCGCGGGCGTCGGCACGGTGGTGCTGATGGCCGGGGTGTCGTGGTTCGTCTCGCAGCGGCTGTCCCGGCGGCTGCGGCACAGCGCCGCAGCGGCGCGCCGGATCGCCGCGGGCGAGCCGCCGGACGCCCAGGCGCTGGCGGCGTCCGGCCGGGACGAGGTGGCCGAGCTGGGCCGTTCGGTGCACCACATGGCGACGTCGCTGGCCGCGCGGGTGGAGGCGGAGCGCAAGTTCACCGCGGACGTGGCGCACGAGCTGCGTACGCCGGTGGCCGGGCTGGTCGCGGCGGCCGAGCTGCTGCCGCACGAGCGGGCCGTCGAGCTGGTGCGGGACCGGGCGCAGACCATGCGCAACCTGGTCGAGGACCTGCTGGAGGTGTCCCGGCTGGATGCGGGCGTGGAGTCGGCGCAGCTGGACGCGGTGGACCTGCCGTCGCTGGTGCGCGGCATCGTGGGCCGGGCGGAGCGGGTGCGCGGCATCACGGGTGTCGAGGTGGTCGTGGTGGGCCCGGCGCAGGTGGTGGAGACCGACCGGCGCCGAGTGGAGCGGGTGCTGGTCAACCTGCTGGCGAACGCGGCGAAGCACGGCAGGCCGCCGGTGGAGGTGCGGGTCGAGGGCGCGCGGATCGTGGTGCGCGACCATGGGCCGGGGTATCCGCCGGAGCTGTGCGCGGAGGGGCCGCGCCGGTTCCGTACGGCGGCGCCGGAGCGCGGTACCGGTCACGGCCTGGGCCTGACGATCGCGGTGGGGCAGGCGGAGGTGCTGGGCGGCCGGCTGGTCTTCGGCACGGCCGAGGGCGGTGGTGCCGAGGCGGTGCTGGAGCTTCCGGAGCCGTCCGGTCCGGAGGGCGCTGCGGAGCCGGTGGAAGAGCGGGGGGCGGTGGCGGCCCCGTAGGGGGCCGTGCCGGACCGGGGCCCGCGGGGGCCGGGCCGGTGCCTGGGAGACACCGGCCAAGGCCGTCACGGCCGCCCTGTCGGCCGCCGGGCCAGGCTCTTACAGCCCCAGATCCTTGATGATCTTCGCGACGTGGCCGGTGGCCTTCACGTTGTACAGGGCGCGCTCGACCTTGCCCTGCTCGTCGACGATCACGGTGGAGCGGATGACGCCGGTCACGACCTTTCCGTACAGCTTCTTCTCGCCGAAGGCGCCGTACGCCTCCAGGACCTTCTTCTCGGGGTCGCCGAGCAGGGTGACCGACAGTTCCTCCTTCTCGCGGAACTTCGCGAGCTTCTCCGGCTTGTCGGGGGAGATGCCGATGACGTCGTAGCCGTGGCCGGCCAGGAAGTCGAGGTTGTCGGTGAAGTCGCACGCCTGCTTGGTGCAGCCGGGGGTCAGCGCGGCCGGGTAGAAGTAGACGATGACCTTGCGGCCCCGGTGGTCGGCGAGGGAGACCTGCTTGCCGTCCGCGTCGGGGAGGGTGAAGGCGGGGGCGGTGTCGCCGGGCTGCAGTCGCTCGCTCATGGCTCTCCTTGGGCGTGGGTGGGGCGTGGGTGGTGGTCGGGTGGCGGGTGCGCGGCACACGGGGGCCGCGTGCGGCGACGGGTGCGCGAGCGGGTCGCGCCCCGTTTCGTCATGTCCCGAGATTACTGAGCCGCCCCGAAAGGGGGTGCTGTGGGGCGCCGGGGCGGCCGGGCTGACAGACTGTCCGCACGGAAGACGGATCGAGACGACCGGAGGCAGCGCGGTGTCGGAGGCCAGGACCCCTGCGCAGATCGAGAAGGACATCGTCCGCAGGCGGCAGGAGCTCGCCGTGACGCTGGACGAGATCGGCGTGCGGCTGCACCCGAAGACGATCTTGGGGGACGCGAAGGCGAAGACGGCGGCGGCCGTGGACCGCACGGCGGGGCGGGCGTACGTGGCCGCCAACCGGGCGGTCTCCGACATCCGCGCCCAGCTGGTGTCGGAGGACGGCGCGCCCCGCCTGGAGCGGGTGGTGCCGCTGGCGATGATCGGCGTGGCCGTCGTGGGCCTGCTGGTGGTGGGCTCGAAGCGGCGCCGGTCCTAGCGCGGGGCCCGGGGCGGGCGCGGTACGGCCGCGCGGCCAGGTACCGTCTTGCCGTGAGCCCGAATAACGCCAAGGACACCCACGACAAGCTGCCCATCCGGATGCTGCACGACCGGGTGCTGGTCCGTACCGACATCGCCGAGGGCGAGCGCCGTTCCAGCGGCGGCATCGTCATTCCGGCGACCGCGGCGGTCGGCCGCCGCCTGGCCTGGGCCGAGGTGGTCGCGGTGGGGCAGAACGTCCGGACCGTGGAGCCCGGTGACCGGGTGCTGTACGACCCGGAGGACCGGGCCGAGGTCGAGGTGCGCGGCGTCGCGTACGTGCTGATGCGCGAGCGCGATCTGCACGCGGTGGCGGCGGAGCGCCTGGAGGGGGCCGAGGACGCGACGGGTCTGTATCTGTAGGTCCGTTCCCGCGGCGGTACGGCCGTAGGGGCGAAGCGGCGGGCGGTGACCGAGGTCACCGCCCGTTTTGTTCGCTTTTTGCTAGGGTCGGAGCTATCCCGACGAGACGCGCCGTACCGGGTCACGACAAGACGACGCACCCCTGTAGAAGCTCGTTTTCCACGGAGGTGCCGTCATGGCATGGATCCTGCTCGTCGTCGCCGGCCTGCTGGAGGTCGGCTGGTCGATCGGCATGAAGTTCACCGAGGGGTTCACCCGGCTGTGGCCCAGCGTCTTCACCGGCGCGGGCATCGTCGCCAGCATGCTGCTGCTCTCGTACGCCGCCCGGACGCTGCCGATCGGTACCGCGTACGGCGTATGGGTCGGCATCGGCGCGGCGGGTGCCGCGGTCGTGGGCATGCTGGTGCTCGGCGAGCCCGCCACCGCCGCCAGGATCTTCTTCATCTGTCTGCTGCTGGTGGCGGTGGTGGGGCTGAAGGCGACGTCCGGCCACTGAGCCGGCCGGGGGCCGGGGTCCGCTCGGGGCGCACACTCGCCCCTGGGGCCAGGACTCCGCGCGGCCCCTGGCCCCTCGGTGCCCGCTACATCCCCGAAAAGTCCTCCCAGCCCCCGTAGGTCCCGCCGTATCCGGCCCCGGTGCCGCCGCCGATGCCGCCCCGGCCGCCGCCGACGCCCCCGCCCATGCCGCCGCCGATACCGCCGTCGATGCCCCCGGTGGGCGGTTCGACGGTGGGCCAGTCCTCGGTCGGTGCGGTCGTCGGCTGCTGGGTCGGAAAGGTCGGGAAACTGGGGCCGGGGGCGGTGGTGGGCCCGCTGGTCGGCGGGGTGCCGGTGGGGCCCGTGGGCGGGGCGCTGTCGGTCGGCGGCGCGGCGCTGGTGCTCGGCGACTCGCCGGGCGTGGACGGCTCCTGCGAGTCCGGCCGGTCCGCGCCCTTCTCCAGTTCCAGGTCGAAGTCCTTGACCGGCTTCCCGTCCAGGGCCGCCGCCGTGTACTGCGCCCAGATCTTGGCGGGGTAGCCGCCGCCGTTGATGCGGGCCTGCCCCGCGGCGCCGTACAGCGGCTTCTGGGCGCCGGTGTCCGGGTCCTGGCCCAGGACGGCGACGACGGTGGCCAGCTCGGGCGTGTACCCCGCGAACCAGGCGGCCTTGTCATGCTCCGCGGTGCCGGTCTTGCCGGCCGCGGGCCGTCCGGCGGCGCGGGCCTCGGCGCCGGTGCCGCCGGGGCTCTCGATGACGCTGCGCAGGATCGAGGTGGTGGTGTCCGCGGCGTCGCGGGGCACCGCGGTCTTCGGTCCGCGGTCCGGCAGGTCGACGCTCTCGCCGCCCTTGGCGGCCTTGCCGACGAGGCTGTACGCGCGCTGCTTGCCGTGGTTGGCGAGGGTCGCGTACACCTGCGTCATGTCGAGCACGCTGGGGGTGGCGGTGCCGAGGGAGATCGCGCCCTGGGAGGAGCCGAGGCTCGGTGTGTCCTTGGGGACGCCGAGGTCGATGGCGGTGTCCTTCACCTTCTGCGGGCCGACGTCCACGCCCATTTGCGCGTAGACCGCGTTGACGGACTTGTCGGTGGCGGTGGTGACGGTGATCGGCCCGTAGGAGCGGCCGTCCTCGTTCTCGGGCGCGAAGCCGGTGCCCTTGCCGTTGCTGACCGCTTCGCGCTTGTTGGTGCCGTCGTAGACGGTGTTCGGGGTGATCTTGCGGCCGTCCTGGGTGACGGAGCCGTTGGCGACGGCGGAGGCGAAGACGATCGGCTTGAAGATCGAGCCGACCTGGTAGTCGCGCCGGGTGGCGCTGTTGACGTACTGCTTGGCGTAGTCGATGCCGCCGTACATGGCCACCACGTTGCCGGTGGCGGGGTCGATGGAGGTGCCGCCGGCCCGTACGTACCGGTCCGTCTTCGAGCTGCCCAGCTCGTCCATCAGCTGCTCGTCCACCGCCTTGACCAGGGCTTCCTGTCGTTTCCTGTCGATGGTGGTGGTGATGCGGTAGCCGCCCGCGGCCAGCGTTCGGTCATCGATGATCTCGTTCTTGGTCAGGTAGTCCTTGACCGCCTCGACGAGGTAGCCGCGCTGCCCGGACAGGCCGGTCGGCGGCTTGGCCTTGCCCGGGGCGGGGAACTTCAGCGTGGCCCGTTCGGTCTCGCTCAGCCACTTCTTCTTGACCATGCCGTCCAGCACGTAGTTCCAGCGGTCCAGGGCGCGCTGCCGGTTCTCGGGGTGGGCGGCGACGTCGTACGCGCTGGGCGCGTTGAGCAGGGTGGCCAGGTAGGCGCCCTCGGCGGTGCTGAGCTGGTCGGAGTTCTTGCTGTAGTACGCCTGTGCCGCGGCCTGGATGCCGTACGCGTTGCGGCCGTAGTAGCTGGTGTTGAGGTAGCCCTCCAGGATTTCGGACTTGCTGCGCTCGCGGTCCAGCTTGATCGCGATGAAGAACTCCTTGGCCTTGCGGGTGAGGGTCTGTTCCTGTCCGAGGTAGTAGTTCTTCACGTACTGCTGGGTGATGGTGGAACCGGACTGCTTGCCCTTGCCGGTGACGGTGTTCCAGGCGGCGCGGAGCATGGCGACGGGGTCGACGGCGGACTCCGAGTAGAAGTCGCGGTCCTCGGCGGCCAGGACGGCTTCCTGGGTGGTCTTCGGTACCTGGCTGAGCGGGACGTTCTCGCGGTTGACCTTGCCGTCGCGGGCGATCTGGCTGCCGTCGGCGTACAGGTAGACGTTGCTCTGCGCCTGGGCGGCCTGGTTGGCGGCGGGGATGGGGACGAGGACGTATCCGGCGACGAGGCCGCCCGCGATCAGCAGCAGGATGAGCAGGACGCCGCCCAGCACCATCCGCCAGGTGGGGATGGCGCGCCGCCAGCCGGTGCGCCGGGGCCGGGACTTGCCGCCCTTCGCGCCCGGCCCGGTGGCCTCCGGTCCGTCGCCGCCGCCGGCCGAGGGCAACTCGGAGCGCGCGGCCCACCTCGGAACGCGGGGACCGGCCTTGCCGTCCTGCTGCGGATCGTCGCTCATGTCTGTATGGACTCCTCGGCCGCCGCCGAGGGTTGTACCGCGGCGGATCGGTGACGTGTCGGGTGAATCGCGCCCAAAGCCGGAAAAGGAACTGTCGCCCGATACGAAACTCTCGCATCAAGCCCTTCACTCACGAGGGGCGGCGCGCACCTGTGACCGCTCCGTGACCGGCCGAACGGGTCGTTCGGCTCACCGGAACGGGTGAATAAATGTGTGGCCGGGCAACGCCCGCCGGACTAGGCTCCGGTGTTCGCGCCGGGCCGGCGCGCAGTCGGGTACGGGAGGCCCGGAACGTGTTGTACGCCGCCGTCGCGGCCCGGAGCTTCCGGCGCTACGCCACCTACCGTATCGCCACCGCCTCCGGTGTCTTCACCAACACCGTCTTCGGCTTCATCCTCGCCTACACCTACATCGCCCTGTGGACCGAACGCCCCCACCTGGGCGGTTACGGCCTGCCGCAGGCCCTGACCTTCGTCTGGACCGGCCAGGCGCTGCTGGCCGCCACCGGGCTGCTGATCGGCGGCGGGATGGACGAGCTGCAGGACCGCATCCGCAGCGGGGACGTCGCCGTCGATCTGCACCGGCCCGCCGACCTCCAGATGTGGTGGCTGGCCGCGGACCTCGGGCGGGCCGCCTTCCAGCTGCTCGGCCGGGGCCTGGTGCCGATGGCGGTGGGCACCCTCGCCTTCCCGTCGGCGCTGCCCGCCTCCCCGGTGACCTGGCTGCTGTTCCTGGTGTCGGTGGCGCTCGGCGTGGTGGTCGGCTTCGCGCTGCGCTACCTCGTGGCGCTGACGTCGTTCTGGCTGCTGGACGGCGCGGGCGTGTCCATGGTCGCCGGGCTGTTGTGCATGTTCTTCTCGGGGATGGTGCTGCCGCTGAACGTCTTCCCGGGCGCTTTCGGCGAGACCGTACGGCTGCTGCCGTGGTCCTCCATGCTCCAGGTGCCGGCCGATGTGCTGCTCGGTGTGCACGACGGCCTGGGCCTGGTGCGGGCGCTGGCCTTCCAGGCCGGGTGGGCGGCGGTGCTGCTCGCGGCCGGGCGGCTGGCGCAGTCCGTGGCGACGCGCAAGGTGGTGGTGCAGGGTGGCTGAGGAGCGGGCGGGTGCCGCGGCGGTCCTGCGGACGGCCGAGGGGGTGCGGGCGTACGGGCTGATCGTGGCGATGTGGGTACGCTCCACGCTCGCCTACCGGGCGTCCTTCCTGCTGACCGCGTTCGGCAACTTCGCCGCCACCGGGCTGGACTTCCTGGCCATCCTGCTGATGTTCTCGCACATCACCGCCCTCGGCGGCTTCACGCTGCCCGAGGTGGCGTTCCTGTACGGCACGTCCAGTGCCGCGCTGGGCCTGGCGGACCTGGTGCTGGGCAGCATGGACCGGCTCGGCGCCCGGATCCGGGACGGCACGATGGACGTGCTGCTGATCCGGCCCGTGCCGGTCTTCGCGCAGGCCGCCGCGGACCGTTTCGCGCTGCGCCGGCTCGGCCGGATCACCCAGGCGGCGCTGGTGCTGGGCTGGTCGCTGGCCCGGCTGGACGTGGCCTGGACACCGGGCACGGTGCTGCTGGTGCCGCTCATGCTGCTGTGCGGTGCGGTGATCTTCGGAGCGGTCTTCACCATCGGGGCCGCTTTCCAGTTCGTCGCGCAGGACGCCGCCGAGGTCCAGAACTCGTTCACGTACGGCGGGACGACGATGCTCCAGTACCCGCCCACCGTCTTCGCCAAGGACCTGGTGCGCGGTGTCACCTTCGTCGTGCCGCTCGCCTTCGTCAACTGGCTGCCCGCGCTGCGCCTGCTGGGCCGCGACGACCCGCTCGGGCTGCCGGGCTGGGTGGACTTCCTCGGGCCTGCGGTGGCGGCGCTGATGTGCGTACTGGCCTGGCCGGCCTGGCGGGTGGGCCTGCGGAACTACCGGAGTACGGGGAGCTGAGGGGACGGCATGCGAGTGGGTACGCGGGACGACGCGCCGGGCGCCGGGCGTCAAAAAGGGCGGGACGGGACGGGCCCCCAGGAGGACGGCTTCATCGAACTGGACGGCGTCGAGAAGGTCTTCCACGTACGGCGCAGGGCGGGGCGGCTGCGGCGGGTCCGGGAGCAGGTGCGGGCCGTGGACGGCATCAGCTTCAGCGTGCCGCGCGGTGCGATGGTCGGCTACATCGGCCCGAACGGCGCGGGCAAGTCCACCACCGTCAAGATGCTCACCGGCATCCTGGTGCCCAGCGGGGGCCGGCTGCGGGTCGCGGGCATCGACCCCGCGCGCGAGCGCACCCGGCTCGCGCGCCGCATCGGGGTGGTGTTCGGTCAGCGGACGACGCTGTGGTGGGACCTGCCGCTGGAGGACTCCTACGAGCTGGTGCGGCGGATGTACCGGGTTCCGGAGGCCGCCTACCGCCGCAATCTGGAGCGCTGTGTGGAACTGCTCGGCCTCGGGCCGCTGTTGCCGGTGCCGGTGCGCCAGCTCTCGCTCGGGCAGCGGATGCGCGGTGACATCGCGGCGGCCCTGCTGCACGACCCGGAGGTGCTCTACCTCGACGAGCCGACCATCGGCCTGGACGTCGTCAGCAAGGCGAAGGTGCGCGGCTTCCTGCGCGAGGTCAACGCGGAGCGCGGCACGACCGTCCTGCTGACCACCCACGACCTGACCGACATCGAGCAGCTGTGCCGCCGGGTGATGGTCATCGACCACGGACGGCTGGTGTACGACGGCGGCCTGGACGGACTGCACGCCGTGGGGCGCGGCGAGCGGACGCTGGTGGTGGACCTGGAGCGGGAACTGCCGCCGATCGAGGGCGTGCCCGGCGCCCGTACGGTCAAGGTCGAGGGGCCGCGTCAGTGGCTGGCGTTCCCGGCGGCGCAGAGCGCGGCGCCGGTCGTCTCGGCGGTGGCGGAGCGCTATCCGCTGGTGGATCTGTCGGTGCGCGAGCCGGACATCGAGGACGTCATTTCCCGTATGTATGCGGACAGTACGGCGCCGTGAAGCATTAATCTGTCCGTATGACTGAGGAACTCCCCGATCTGCGCGCTTCGGACGCCGACCGTGACCAGGTCGCCGAGATCCTGCGCGAGGCCCTCGCCGAGGGGCGGCTGGCGATGGAGGAGTTCGACGAGCGGCTGACCGCGGCGTATCAGGCGCGTACGGTCGGCGCGCTGCGGCCGCTGGTCGCGGACCTGCCGCAGACGTACGACGGCCGGGCGGGGGTCGCACCCGCCGCTCCCTCCGGGGCGCCGTCCTGGCGCGAGCGGATCGGCGGCGAGCCGTCCTCCCGTGGCGCCTTCGCCTTCTGGAGCGGGTTCTCGCGCAAGGGGCGCTGGACGGTGCCGCGGGTCTTCACCGCGGGGGTGTTCCAGGCGGGCGGCGAGATCGACCTGCGGGACGCCAACTTCGAGGCCGGCGAGGTCACGGTGCGCTGCTTCGCACTGATGGGCGGCATCGACGTCGTGGTGCCGCCGGGCGTCGAGGTGCAGGTGACGGGCTGGGGCTTCATGGGCGGCTTCGACAACGGCGACGGCGAGTTGGGGGACCCGGGCGCCCCGCGTGTGAAGATCACGGGGTTCGCGATGATGGCCGGTGTCGGGGTCCGGCGCAAGGTGTCCAAGAAGGAGAAGGAGCGGCTGAAGCTGGAGCGCGAGCGCCGGGAGGCGTCGGGGCTCCCGGGGGAGCCGGACCGGCACGGGGTGTCGGAGTGGCGGCGCAAGGAACTGGGCTGACGGGGAGGCGAGCCGGAGCGCCGGGAAAGCGGGGAGCCGGGGCTGACGGCTGTGCGGCCGCCGTCCGGCCCGGCCGTGCGGTGGCCCCTGATCGACGCCCCCCGGTCCCCCTCACCGTGCCGCCGGCACCGGCCCCGTGAGCTGCCGGAGGTCCACCGCGCCGGCCATCGCCCGGTAGCCCGCGTCGCTCGGGTGCAGATGGTCGCCCGAGTCGTAGGCGGGCCGCAGCCGCAGCGGTTCCCGCGGGTCGCGCAGTGCCGCGTCGAAGTCCACGTACCGGCCGTAGACCTCCCCGGCACGGATCTTCGCGTTGAGCGCCTGCCGTACGGCGTCCAGCTCCGCCCGGTAGCCGCGGTGCCCGCCGAACGGGGTGAGCGTGCTGCCGACGACGTGGATGCCGCGTGCCCGCGCCCGGCGCACGATCTCCCGCATGCCGTCCGCCAGCTGCTCCGGGTCGAGCTGCCGTGGTGACTTGAACAGGTCGTTCAGGCCGATCTCCACGATCACCGACCGCACCCCCGCGCGGGAGAGCACGTCGCGCTCCAGCCGCGACAGCACGCTCGGCCCGCCGCTGACCGACCAGCGGTCGGCGTCGGTCAGCAGGCGGTTGCCGCTGATGCCCTGGTTGAGCACGCCGTAGCGGGGCGCGCCCGGCTCGGTGCGCAGCCGGGCGGCGAGGAAGTCCGGCCAGCGGTGGTTGGCGTCCGGGGTGGAGGTGTTGCCGTCGGTGATCGAGTCGCCGATGGCGGCGACGGCGCCCTCGGTGTGCGGGCCGCGGACGTCCACGCCGGTCAGATAGCGCCAGGAGGAGACCTTCTCGGTGTAGGTGGTGCCGGTGGTGTCCGCGGCCCGGTCGCCGTGCGCCAGATAGGACGTCTGCCGGGCGTGCGGGTGGTGGGTGACGGGCCCGGAGGGTGCCGGGGAGTAGGTGGTGACCAGGAGGTCGGCGGCGGGCGGTACGGCCAGCCGGGCCGGGTCGCTGGTCACCGTGCCGCCCGCCGGAACGGTCACCGCGGGCCGCCCCGAGAAGGTCAGCCGGCGCATGGTGCCGGGCCGGGCCGCCGGGGTGCCGGGGGCGGCGGCGCGGGCGAGGGTGGCGTGGCCGACGGTCAGCGGGCGGGTGCCGTAAAGGTTGGAGAGCTGGATGCGGGCGCTGGTGCCGCCGATGCTGGTGTGCACCACGTTGCGCAGCGACCTGCCCGCGTAACCGTCGGTGGTGCCGTGCTCGGCCGCCGCCGCGGCGGCCGACCACGTACCGGCCCACCGGCCGGCGGCGGGCGCCGGTCTGCCGTCCGTGGCACCTCCGCTGCCATCGCCCGGGGCGAGGAGGGCCACGGCGGTGATGAGCGCGGCGAGTGCCGCCAGGCCGGCGAGCAGGGCGCGGCCTCCTCTGGTGAACATGCGGCACGGTCTCCTGGGGGAGGCGGAGCGGCGTGCTCCGGGCGGGCACAGGGCAGCGTGGTCGGCGGCGCCGTTGCGGTCCGGGCGGCCTCCTCATGCTGCCACGGGGGTGCGGCGGTCCGCCCGGTGGTCCGCCCCGGTGCCCCGGGTTCCGGTTGGTTCGCCCGGTGTCCCGGGTCCCGGCGGGCCGGACGCGGGAACTCGTGGTTCGCCGCCGGAGTAGGACACAGTTGAACGCACGTACCGGCACGGAGCGGGGCACCTGCCGTTACGTACGGTCCGAACGGGTGCGAGCGGGTGGAGCGGATGGAACGGATGAAGACGGACGTGATTCCCGGGGCGGATACGGCCGCGGGGGCGCACGGGGCGCCGCCCGGCGGCGCGCACGCGGGCACCGGCCGGGTCCGCGGCCCGGTGCCGCCCGGCGGCTTCCCGTACAGCCCCGCCGACGAGGAGAAGCGGCGCGGCGTACGGCGCATGAAGACCCTGGCGACCTGCCTGCTGCTCGGGGTCGCCCTGGTCTACGCCCTCGCCACCTGGGCGAAGGCCGCCGGAGCGGGCGGCTGGGCGGGCTATGTCGCGGCGGCGGCCGAGGCCGGCATGGTCGGCGCGCTGGCCGACTGGTTCGCGGTGACCGCGCTGTTCAAGCGCCCGCTGGGCCTGCCGATCCCGCACACCGCGATCATCCCGACGAAGAAGGACCAGCTGGGGGTCAGCCTCGGCGACTTCGTCGGCGAGAACTTCCTGTCCGGCGAGGTCGTCCGGCAGCGGCTGCGCAAGGTCGGCATCGGCCGCCGGCTCGGCGCCTGGCTCGCCGAGCCGAAGAACGCCGACCGGGTCACGGCGGAGCTGTCCACCGCGCTGCGCGGCGCGCTGACCGTGCTGCGCGACTCCGACGTGCAGGCGGTGGTCGGCGAGGCGATCACCCGGCGCGCCGACGCGCAGGAGGTGGCGCCGGGCCTGGGCAAGATGCTGGAGAAGGTCGTCGCGGACGGCGGGCACCGGCGGGTGGTGGACCTGGTCTGCGTCCGGGCCCACGACTGGCTGGCCGCGCACGGCGACTCGGTCATGACGGCGGTCTCCGGCGGCGCGCCCGGCTGGACGCCGCGCTTCGTGGACCGCAAGGTCGGCGAGCGGGTCTACAAGGAGCTGATGCGGTTCGTCACCGAGATGCGTGACATGCCCGAGCACCCGGCGCGCGGCGCGGTGGACCGTTTCCTCCGGGACTTCGCGGGCGACCTCCAGTCCGACACCGACACCCGGGAGCGGGTGGAGCGCCTGAAGTCGGAGGTGCTGGGGCGCGGCGAGGTGCAGGATCTGATCGCCTCGGCGTGGAGCTCCGTACGCACCATGATCGTGGCGGCGGCCGAGGACGAGAACAGCGAGCTGCGGCAGCGTACCCGGGAGGCGCTGCTGTCGCTGGGCCGGCGGATGGCCGGGGACGGGCGGCTCCAGGGCAAGGTGGACGGCTGGCTGGAGGGCGCCGCGGTCTACGTCGTGACGACCTACCGGAACGAGATCACCTCGTTGATCACCGACACGGTGGCGAGCTGGGACGCCGAGCACACCTCGAAGAAGATCGAGGCGCACATCGGGCGCGACCTCCAGTTCATCCGGATCAACGGCACGGTGGTCGGCGCGCTCGCCGGGCTGTGCATCTACACGGTGTCGCGGCTGCTCGGCGGATAGCACGCGGGGCGCCGCGGACTATGGAAGTCTCAGGGCCCAGGGCCTACCGTGCCCGCGTGCGCGAGCGGATACCGGTGGTGGTGCAGGGGCAGCGGCGACGGAGGCCGGTCGCCGTCCGGGCGTTGTGGGCGGGTGCGGAGCTGGCGGTGACGTTCGGCGTACTCGTCCTGCTGCTGGTCGTACATCAGCTGTACTGGACCAACCGGCAGGCGCAGGCGGGCGCGCGCGACCAAGTGGCCCGGCTGGAGCGGCAGTGGGACACGCAGCGACCCGGCGGCCGGGCGGAGCCCTCGCCCGGTCCCGCCGCCCCGGAGCCGGAGTCCGGGCCGGAGCCCGAGCGGCACGGGGCCCGGATGAGCCAGGAATTCCGCACCACCCTGGAACCGGCCCCGCCGCCGCGCCCGCGCCGGGACGACGCGTACGCGGTCCTGCGCATCCCGCGCCTGGGCCTGACCGTCCCCGTCGCCGAGGGCACCAGCCGGACCGCCGTCCTGAACAAGGGGTACGCGGGCCACTACGCGCACACCGCGCAACCCGGCGAGCAGGGGAACTTCGCGCTGGCCGGGCACCGCAACACGCACGGCGAACCGTTCCGCTTCCTCGACCGGCTGCGGCCCGGCGACACGGTGGAGGTGGTGACCGCGACCGCCCGGTACACGTACGCGGTCGACCGGACCCTGCCGCGCACCGCGCCGTCCGACGGCACGGTCATCGCCCCCGTCCCGTACAGCAGCGCCCGTCCGGCGTACCGCTACACCGCGCCGGGCGCCTATCTGACGCTGACGACCTGTACGCCGGAGTACTCCTCGGCGTACCGCCTGGTGGTGTGGGGGCGGCTGGCCGGCGCGGCGCCCCGATAGGCTCTCGCGCTGTGCTGAAACGTCCCACGCTGCTGTGGCTCCTGGTCCCCCATGTGCTCTACCTCGGCGCGCTGCCGCTGGTGAACCGCGTGACCCCGACCGTGCTCGGGCTGCCCTTCCTCGTCTTCTGGATGCTGCTCGCGACCCTGCTGACGCCCGCTTCGGTGTGGCTGGCCTGGCACGGCGACCGGAAGCGGGCCGCGCGGCGGGCCGGGGCACCGGCCGGAGAGCGGGGCGCGGCGTGAACGCGACGATCGCCACCTCCATCTTCGCCGCGTTCATGGTGCTGACGCTGGCCCTGGGCCTGCTGGCGGTCCGCGGCGGCGGGCGCCGCAAGGGCGGGCTCGCCGAGTGGTCGGTGGGCGGCCGCAGCCTCGGCACGGTCTTCATCTGGGTGCTGATGGCGGGCGAGAGCTACACCAGCTTCAGCTACCTGGGCGCCGCGGGCTGGGGCTACAACTTCGGCGCCCCGGTCCTCTACGTCCTGGCGTACATGTCCTGCGGCTACGCGATCGGCTTCGTGGTCGGCCCGATGCTCTGGTCGTACGCGCGCCGGCACGGCCTGGTCGGCATCACCGACCTGGTGGCGCACCGCTACGGGCGGCGCTGGCTCGGTACGGCGGTGGCCGTCCTCGCGACGGTCTGCCTGCTGCCGTACATCCAGCTCCAGATCACCGGCATGGGCGTCGTCGTCACCACCATCTCCTACGGTGCGATCAGCCTGAACTGGGCGTACTTCATCGGCTTCGCGGTGACCACGCTCTTCGTCGTGGTCAGCGGGCTGCGCGGGAGCGCGTGGGTCTCGGTCCTCAAGGACGTGCTGGTCATCGCGACCCTCGCCTTCCTGGCCGTCTACGTGCCGCAGCACTACTTCGGCGGGTACGGGCCGTTCCTGGACCGGATCGTCGCCGAGAAGCCGCAGTGGCTGACCTTCCCCGGCCACCACTCCGGCGGCCTGGACCAGGGCTGGTTCATCACCACCTCCCTGCTGAACTCGCTGACCGTCGTCATCTTCCCGACGACCGTCGCGGGCTACCTGGGCGCGCGCAGCGCCGACGCGCTGCGGCGCAACGCGGTGCTGCTGCCCTTCTACAACGTGCTGCTGTTCGTGCCGATGCTGCTGGGCATGGCGGCCCTGTTCGTGGTGCCGGGGCTGACCGGCGCGGACTCCAATCTGGCGCTGTTCAAGCTGGTGGTGGACTCGCTGCCGGCCTGGCTGGTGGGCGTCACCGGGGTCGCGGCGGCGCTCTCCTCCATCGTGCCGATGGCCGTGTTCATGCTGGTCATCGGCACGATGTGGGGGAGGAGCGTGCTGGGCGCGGTGCCCCGGCTGGCGCACCGTCAGAAGCTGTGGTCGCAGGTGGTCGTCGTGGTGGCGGGCGGGCTGGCGCTGCTGCTGACGTACACCGCGCCGAACACCCTGGTGCGGCTCTCGCTCATCTCGTACGAGGGGATGGCGCAGCTGGTCCCGATGATTCTGCTGGGACTGGTGTGGCGGCGGCTGACGCTGTACGGGGCGGTCGCCGGGCTGGTCGTGGGCCTGGTGGTGGTCTGCGGGCTGGTGTTCACCGAGCACGATCCGGTGTGGGGCATGAACGCGGGCATCGTGGCGCTCGCGGTGAACCTGGTGACGGCGCTCGCGGTGACCTGGCTGGGCCCGGTGCCCGTGGACGGCCGGCCGGACGCCGAGGTGCTGGCGTCGGACCTGGATACGGGCGACGGCGGGGAGCAGGACGGGCCGGGGGAGGCCGGCGCGGCCGTCGGCACCGGGAAGGGCGGGGAGCCCGGACCGGCCGGGGTCAGCCCGTCGCCGGCGAAGTGATCTTCTTGCCCTCCGGGGAGACGGCGAACCACGTGCCCATCTTCCCCTGCCCGTTGACGTCGCCGGGCTGTTTGTCGCCGCTGAAGGTGTAGACCGGCCAGCAGTCGACGGCCAGCTGCTTGGTGCCGTCGGGCCGGGTGACGGTACTGATCAGCTTCTCGGGGACGCCCTCCAGCTTGCTCTTGTCGGCGGGCCCGACGGGTTTCCAGGTGTCCAGGCAGGCGCCGTTGCACCCGAATTTCATCGGCCAGGCGCTGTCCTTGTTGAAGCGGTAGACGGTCCGGCCGTCCTTGTCGACGAGCAGCTTGCCCAGCTTGGGCTGGTCGAAGACGGAGACGTCGGCGGCGGGCCCGGCGGTGGCCTTCTTGCCGTCGGGCGCGAACGCGTTCCAGGTGCCGCCGACACCGTGGCCCTTGGTGTCGCCCGGGGCGGTGTCCTTGGCGTAGCGGTACGCGGGCCAGCCGTCGATGGTGAGCTGTTTGCTCCCGTCGGCGCGGGTCACCGAGCCGAGGGCGCTCGCGGCCATGCCGGAGGCCGCGGCGGCGTCGTCGGCGGGGACCGGGGGCCAGGTCGTCGCGCAGGTGCCGGAGCAGGTGGATTCGGGCGGATCGGCGGTGTCCTTGTCGAAGCGGTACAGGGTCATGCCCTTGCTGTCGGTGACGACCGGGCCGAGTGCGGGGGACTGGCGCAGGGCGAGGGTCCCGGCGGGAGCGCCCTGCGCGGCGGGCCGGTTGGTGTCGTCGGCCGAGCCGTAGCCGTCACCACCGGCCTGGCCCTTGTCCGCGCCGCTGTCGGTTCCGTAGCCACTGCCACTGCCACTGCCGCCCGAGCCGTAGCCGGCGGTACTTCCGCTGCTTGTACGCGCCTTGTCGTTGGCCACCGGCGCCGCGTCGGTGCCGTCGCCGGAGCCGCAGGCGGTGGTGAGCGCCATGACGGCGGCGGCGGTCACGGCCAGCGCGGCGTGCCGCCGCCGGCCGTCGGGGCGGCGGGAGGCGGGCGGGATGCGGTCGGTGGGCGGGTACGTCTGCGGGCTCATCGGTGTCTCCTTCGGGAGGGGCTGGTTTCGGGAGGTTCCGGCTTCGTGTGGTGCCGGCCTCCGGGGAGGCCGACTCCGGGAGGTTCCGGCTTCGCGTGGTGCCGGCGTCGGGCCGGGCCGGGGGCGTGCTGTCCGCGGAGGTACGAGGGGTGGGAGGCCGGTGTTCAGGTGGGGCGGAAGTTGTCATCGGAGGACAGAAACGCGCCGAAGTGGTCTTGCCATCGCGGGCGTTCGGGTCATTCGCCGCCTTGGACGCGCAGCGCGAGCGCCGGGCAGCGGCGCACCGCGAGCTGCGCGCGGCGGCGCATCCGGGCGGGCAGTGGCATGGCGGCCCGCTCCGGGTAGCCGTCGGCGCCGAGCCGGACCAGGCCGGGTGCGAGGTCGGCGCACAGGCCGTGGCCCCGGCACAGCGTCCAGTCCACGAGCAGCCGCTGGCCGGGCGCGGGGGAGCGGGCCGCGGCGGCGTGCTGACCGGCGCGCCGCCCGCCGCCGGGGCCGGGCGGGCCGTCGGTGCCGTACGCCTCCCGGCCGGTCACCGGCAGCACGCCGAGGACCGGGCGACCGCACCCGGCGCCGTGCGCGTGCCCGGCGAACTCCTCCGGAAAGGCGGCCAGTGCCGAGGCGACGAAGCGTGCGGTGCCGTCGGGGTGGCTGCATGCGCCGCGCCGTTCCACGGCCCGCATCCGGGCCCGTACGGCATCCAGCGCGCGCTGCCCGCCGCCGCCCACCACTTGGCCGAGGGCGTCGGCGAGGGCAGGCAGGCCCAGGACGCAGGGCCCGCACTGCCCGGCGGATTCGGCCGCCATCCAGCGCGCGACCCGTACGGTCTCGCCCGCCGGACAAGTCCCCTCCGGCAGCGGTAACACCGCGCCCGCCCCCAGCACCGCGTTGTGCGCGGCCAGGGATTCCCGGGTGAGGACGGCCGTACGGGCGGCGGACGGCGGCAGCCAGGTGCCGTGGTAGCCGCCGATCAGCACGCCCTGGCCGGGGCCGAGACCGCACAGGGCCAGTACGCGGGCGAGCGGCACCCCGGTCGGTGCTTCCACGACCCGTTCACCGGCCACGGTCAGCAGGGCGGTGCCGGGTTCGGCGGGGTCGCCGGTGGCGCGGTAGCCGAGGGCGCCGAGCCGTGCGGCGACGGCGAGCTGGGCGTATGTCTCGGTGTTGGACAGCAGGGTGGGCAGGCCGTTCAGGCCGCGCTCGCTGGAGCGCACCTTGCGGCCCGAGGGAAGGCCCGGGCCGTGGTCGAGGCCGTCGGTGAGCGCGGTGCCCTCGCCGGTGACGAAACGTTCCGCCAGCAGCTGTACCCGTACCGGTGTGGACAGCGGGCCGCGCTCGGCGACCGCCCGGCGCACCGAGCGGGCCACGTCCGCGCGGGTCACCCCGACCGCGACCGCCTCGGCGCCGAGCGCCCGCGCGGCCAGCAGGGCCCCGTCCAGCACCAGGTGCGGCGCGTACAGCAGGAGGGCGGTGTCCTTGAGGCAAGTGGGCTCGCCCTCGCTGCCGTTGACGACCACGGCGGCCCGCCCGCCCGTGCGCCGCTGCCCCGCCAGGACGGCGTTCAGCTTGCGCGCGAACGGGAAACCCGCGCCGCCGCGGCCGCGCAGCCCGGTGTCCTCCGCCAGCGCCACCAGCTCGCTCGCGGACAGGTCGGGCGGGCTGCCGTGCCGGGTGAGGTGCGCGACCCGGCCCAGGCCCTCCACCCCGTCCAGCCCGGCCAGCAGCCGGGGCGGCCCGAGAGCCGCCAGCGCCGGCACGGCGGGCACCCGCCCGACGGCAGGCAGTGGAATCGTGACGTCCTTCGCAAGCATCGCCATCCGGGGAACTCCGATCCATTCACAAGACGTTTCGGTAACCGGGGACCCACGAGAGCCGCACCTGTAGGTGCGCCCCCGAACCGCCACAAACGCACCAACACCCCCCGCACGCGCAGCTGTACGTCACGGCCGCCCGCCACGGGTATGCCGGGCCTGCCGGTCCGGAGCCCGCGGCCCGCCGGTGTCCACGCCCGGTGGCCGACCGCCGGGAACCGGCACGCGCCGCGGTGCCCGCAGCCGCAGGACGAGCACCACCGCGACCCCGGACACGCACAGCAGGTAGCCGGCCGTCACCCAACCGGCCGCCGGCCGCCCCGACTTCAGCCCGTGCACCAGTGCCGCGCACCACGCCGCGTACGCGCCCATGTGCAGCACCCGCCACCACCGCGACCCGCGGCGCGAGGTGAACGCGCCACGTACCGCGCCCGTCACCGCCGCCACGAGGAACAGGTAACCGGCCAGCGTGCCGAGGCCGATGAGCAGCGGCCGGCCGCCGTCGGCGAACGGCACCGCGGCGGCCGTGCCGTCGGCCCGGCCGCGGGCGGTCTTCACCCCGATGTGCAGGGCGAGGAAGCCGAGCCCGGCGACGCCGGTGCCGCGGTGCACGGCCTGGGCGACCAGCCGGTGCCCCGAGCGCAGCAGCATCCGGTCGGTGGCGGCCAGGCCCCACAGCACGGTGCCGGTGAGCGAGACCAGGGCGAGCACACCGGCACCGAAGTCCAGGAAGGCCAGTACGTGCCGGGGCGCGCCGGCCCGGGTGGCCACGGCCAGGAAGAGCAGCACCACGGCCGGCAGGGCCGGGCGCAGGACGGTCCGCAGACGGGACGCGGGCATCGGGCCTCCTTCGAGGAGGGGCGGAGAGGGGAGCGTCGGGGCGGCGCGCCGAGTGCGGTGCCGCCCCGGCGCGTCGCGTACGGCGCGTGTCCGGACGCGGCGGCGGGAGCGGGATGCGGCGGGCGGGGGCGGGATGCGGCGGGGCCCGGGGGTTGGGAACGCCGGTTATTCGCCACGGTTTTCCGTGCGGTGGCCCGCCGGGCGCGCAAAGGCAGGTGCCGAACGGCGGTGATCGGGGTGTGCAGCAGCATCACGGAAGGCCGCCGGAGCGTCCTGCGGTTTATCGCGCTGTGACAAATTCCTGCACCGGCATCGAAGTTACGCGGGGTAACTCCGGATGGTGCCCCTCCAGGCCCGGCTCCCGCTCGGAGCACTCGCGCACCGTGCTTTCGGGCAGCGGGGCCGTACCCCCCTCCGCATCACGCCAGGAACGAGGTAGCGATGTGTGATCTCCTGAACCGCATCTGGTCGCGCCCCCGCGGGGAATGGACCCGCGTCCTGAGAAAGGAACTCCCGGCCCTCGCCGGGAAGGTGACCGAGGAGCTGCGGAGCGGATTTCCCGCCTTTTCCGCACTTCTCGCGGAAACGGGCGCCGAAGAGGCCCGCCGGGCCGTGGAAGGGGCCATGCTGGTGGCGCTCGGCTACCAGGAGAGCACGGAAGCCGTCCGGCGCCCCAAGGACCTCGTCGTCACCCCGCTGCCGGTGGCGCCCGCCCGCCGCGAACTGTTCGCCGCGCTCCGCGGGGCCAAGGACGTCTCCGACATCGCCCTCTGCGAGGTGGCCCGCTGCGCCGGCTGGCCCGTACCGGCCTTCGTCCAGGCCATCGCCCTCGCCTCGCCCGCCGAAGCGCACCAGCTGGCCGCCGCCCTCGGCGACGCCCTGATCGGCACGGTGGACGGCGACACCTGCCTGCTCGTGCCCGACCCCGGTACGCAGACCCGCGCCCGGCTGGAGGCCGCGCTCAAGGGCCGGGCGGCGGCCGTCGGCCATGTCGTACCGGCCGGTGACACCGCCTCCTCGCTGCGCTGGGCCCGTGCCCTGCTGGCGCTGTCGCCCGTCCGCGGCGGGCCCGATGCGCGCCCGGCCTTCGTCGACGACCACCTCTCCGCGCTGCTCCTCCTCCAGGACGAATCGCTGGCGCGGGCGCTGTCCTCGCGCTGGCTGAGCCCCCTGGAGGGCCTGACACCGCGGCAGAGCGAGCGCCTGGAGGTCACCCTGCTGGCCTGGCTGGAAGGCGGGGGCGCGCCGGAGGCGGCGAAGGTGCTCCAGGTGCACCCGCAGACGGTGCGCTACCGGCTGCGCCAGATCGAGAAGCTCTTCGGGCCCGCGCTGCGTGATCCGCGCACCCGCTTCGAGCTGGAGATGGCGCTGCGCAGCCGCCGTCTGATGGCACACGTACGGCGCTACCGCTCACGGGCCGGCCGCCGCGCGCGGGCCGTCGCCTCCACCATCCGCCCGCTGGGCATGGCCCGGGAGGCCCGGGTCAACGGGCTGTGACGGCATCCCGGACCGCGGCGGCCCCGGACTCCCCTCCGGGGCCGCCGCCCCGCGCGGCGGACCGCCCGGGCCGCCGCCCCGCGTCCGGTGCCGCCGGCCGTCCGGGGCCACCATCCCGCCGGCCGCCACTGCCGTTACCCTGGGGCGGACACCGGTGGTACGGCCTGCGGAAAGGGAGTGAGCACATGCAGCGCTTCGCCGACGCCTGGCGGCTGTATGTGGGCGCGCTCTTCTTCCTGCTCTCCGGGTTCCTGCTCGCCCAGAGCGGGCTGGCCTCCGTGTTCGCCGCCGCCGCGGCCACCGCTGCCGTGCTGCTGTGCCGCGCCTTCCTGGCCGCCGCACTCGCCCGGCCCGAACCGCCCGGCCGCGTCCGTACCGCCCTGCGCGACCGGGAACGCCGTACGGCCTTCCTGCCGCAGCGCGATCCCGATGCCGCCGGCCGCCCGCGGCCCAGGGCACCCGGCCGTCCCCTCCCGACGGCCGCGTAGGCGCCCCACCTCGCACGTCGCGGGGGCCCAGGCCCCGCGCGGCTCGTCACGCCGACCCTTTTCCCGGCACGACGAGACCCCGTGGAGGGCTCACCCATGTCCGTTTTCTCTGCCCTGGGCAGCGCGCTGTCCCAGGCCGCCGACGTCATCGCACCACTCTTCGGCGCCTCGGCGACGGCCGCCGCGATCGTCCTGTGCACCCTGTGCGTACGGGCCGCCCTGCACCCGCTCGCCCGCGCCGCCGCCCGCGGCGAGAAGACCCGCGCCGCACACGCCCCGCGCTTGGCCGAGCTGCGGCAGAAGTACGCGAAGGACCCGGAACGGCTGCGGGAGGCGACGGCCGCGCTCTACGCCGAGTCCGGCTCCTCGCCCCTGGCCGGCTGCCTTCCGGCGCTCCTGCAACTCCCCGTCTTCTTCGTCATGTACCACCTGTTCACCACCGACGGCAGTGGCCTGCTCGGGCACACGCTGCTGGGCGCGCCGCTCGGCGGGCACTGGTCGCAGGCCCTCGCGGACGGCGGGCCGTTCGGCCCGCACGGGCTGGTCTACCTCGCTCTGTTCGCGCTGGCCGCCGCCGTCGCCACCTGGAACTACCTGCGGGCGCGTACGACGATGGCGCAGAACTCCGCCACGGCCGCCGTCCCCGGGCGGGCGGGCGCTCCCGGCGGCGACGCGGTCCCGGGCCTCGCCGGCCTGACGAAGGTGATGCCGTTGCTGTCCTTCGGGACGCTGGTCAGCGTCGCGGTACTGCCGCTGGCGGCGGCGCTCTACCTGGTGACGACCACGGCGTGGACGGCGTGCGAGCGGGCGCTGCTGCACCGGGACCGCGGCCGGGGCGGCGACGGGGACCGTACGCCGGGGAAGGGGGCTGTGAGCGCGACGAGTACGCCGGGCAAGGAGGCTGTGAGCGCGACGAGTACGCCGGGGGAGGAGGCCGTGACCGCGGCCCGTACGCCGGAGAAGGGGACCGCGGCCCCGGCCCGTACCACCGGGTAACGGTCCAGTACGTGAACCGGGTCTTGCGGACCGGACGGCCTTCTTGGACGATCGTCCGAATCGCTCGATGGCCGTCCCCCATCGGCCGGTCCGGGAGAGCCCTCCCGGACCGACCCTTCGACCACGGGAGTTGTACCGATGAAGCTGCTGCGTGTCGGTCCGGTGGGGGCGGAACGCCCGGCGCTGCTCGACGACCAGGGCGCCCTGCGCGACCTGTCGGGGCTGGTCACGGACATCGACGGGGCGTTGCTCGCGGACGGCCCGGCCCTCACGCGCATCCGGGCGGCGGACGCCGCCGGCGTGCTGCCGCGCCTGGACCCGGCCGGGCTGCGCACCGGCCCGCCCGTCGCCCGGATCGGCAAGGTCGTGTGCATCGGGCTGAACTACCACGACCACGCCCGGGAGACCGGCGCCGCCGTCCCGGCCGAACCGATCGTCTTCCTCAAGGCGCCGGACACGGTCGTCGGGCCCGACGACACGGTGCTGGTGCCGCGCGGCAGCGTGAAGACCGACTGGGAGGCCGAACTGGCCGTCGTCATCGGCCGGACCGCGCGCTACCTGGAGACCGACGAGGAGGCCCGCGCCGCCGTCGCCGGATACACGATCGCGCACGACGTCTCCGAACGGGAGTTCCAGATCGAGCGCGGCGGCCAGTGGGACAAGGGCAAGAACTGCGAGACGTTCAATCCGCTGGGCCCGTGGCTGGTGACGGCGGACGAGGTGCCCGACCCGCAGGCGCTGGGCGTACGGCTGTGGGTCAACGGCACACTGCGGCAGAACGGCACGACCGCCGAGCAGATCTTCCCGGTGGCCGAAGTGGTCCGCTACCTCAGCCGGTTCATGACCCTCTACCCGGGCGACGTCATCAACACCGGCACCCCGGCGGGCGTGGCGATGGGCTGCCCGGAGCCCAAGCCGTACCTGCGCGCCGGTGACGTGGTGGAGCTGGAGATCGACGGCCTGGGGCGGCAGCGGCAGGAGCTCAAGGGGGCGTGACGGGCGCCCGCCGCTGTTCCGGCGGGCAGTCGGCGGCATCCTGACGGGCGATCAGGTGCGGGAGGCGGCGGGGCGGCCGGCGGCCGGCTGCCGCCTGTCGGCTGGACAGGGGGAATCGCCGTACGGGTGCGCGGGCCGTCGGGCTGCCCGGCCGGTCCGCGCACATAGTGCCCATATGCCTGCAAAAAAGACAAAATGGTCCCATGGGGTGGCCGCCGCCGTGCTGGGGGGCGTCGCCGCCGTGCTCCTCGGCCTGTTCGCGGCGTTCGGCTTCGCGGCGCCGCTGCCCGGCGGCCTCGGCCCGTGTGGGGGAAACCAGTGCCCGTCCTCGTACGACGATCCGAACAACGGACCGGTGGCCGGGCGGGACGAGAACATCAACATCTTCGTCGGCGGTGACTTCCGCGTCGGCGGCTCGGCCGCCGAGGCCGAGGGCAAGATCGTCACACTCGGCGGCTTCGAGATGAACAAGACCGGCGGCTCCAGCGTCTACAACGTGGGCATCGTCGGCGTGGGCTCCCGGGTTCCGCCGCCCAACGGCTCCGACTTCCTGACCGTGGGCGGCGACGTCACCATCGCCCCAGGACAGCGGCTGCTCGCCGAGGAGGGCATCAGCCACGGTGTCGTCGCCTACGAAGGCAGGCTCAGCGGCACGGTGATGCCCCAGGCGGACCAGCGGCCCGGCGTCGCCGGCCCGTACCGCCGGCTGGTGCCCGACCTCACCGCGGCCAGCCGGTGCTACGCGCGGACCGGGGACGGGCCGCGCCCCGCGACCGGCACCGCCGTCAACCAGGGCTACGCGACCGTCTTCACCGGCGACGGCACGTCCGCCCTCCAGGTCTTCACCGTGGACTTCGACCTGGTGGGCCGGAACGGCGGGGCCCAGGGCATCACCTTCACCGGCATCCCGGAGGGCGCGACCGTCCTGGTCAACATGGTCGGTGACGCCCGCACGGTCAACACGTACATCGGACACGACCTCCGGCCGCCCGGCATCCGCCGGCGGCTGCTGTGGAACTTCCCGGACGCGAACACGGTCGAGTTCAAGGGCGGTGCGCAGTTCCAGGGGAGCGTGCTGGTCGGCCGGCAGGGCAGTACGACGACGGTGTCGGTACCGGGCATGAACGGCCGGTTCTTCACGGTCGGTTCACTGGTGCACACCTCGACGTCCGGTGCGGAGATGCACAACTATCCGTTCGACGGCGACCTGCCGGACTGCCGCGACCGGTCCCCGTCACCCAGCCCGAGCCCGACCGAGCCGTCCCCGTCGCCGACAGAGCCGTCGCCTTCGCCCACCGAGCCGAGCCCGTCCCCGACCGAGCCGTCCCCGTCGCCGACGGAGCCGTCGCCTTCGCCCACCGAGCCGAGCCCGTCCCCGACCGAGCCGTCCCCGTCGCCGACCGAGCCGTCGCCGTCCCCGACCGACGAGCCGTCACCGTCACCGTCCCCGACCGACGAGCCGACGCCGAGTCCGACCGAGCCGACGCCGTCGCCCACCGAACCTTCGCCGTCCCCGACGGAGCCGAGCCCCACACCTACGGAGCCGTCGCCGTCCCCCACCGAGCCGACCCCGTCGCCCACGGAACCCACCCCGTCCCCGACGGAGCCGAGCCCGAGTCCGACCGAGCCGAGCCCGTCCCCGACGGACCCGACCCCCGGCCCCACCGATCCGACCCCGGCCCCCACAGACCCCACTCCGGACCCCACGGACCCCACCCCCGAGCCGACCGACCCGGAGCCGACCGACCCCGAGCCGACCACCTCCGAACCGACCCCGTCCCCGACCCCCACTCCCACCGACTCCTCCGGCACCCCCGCCCCCGCTCCCAGCCCCACGCACAGCCACGGGCCGGGCGATGACGGGGACCAGCTGGCGCACAGTGGCAGTGCGTTTCAGGATCCGCTGTTCGTCGGGGCGGCCGTGGCCGCCGTCATCAGCGGTGCGGTGCTCGTACTGATCATCCGCACCCGGCGCCGCTCCGGCTGACCCCGGGTCAGTCCGCCGGCTGCTGCTCGATGTAGCGCCCCAGGGCGTCGACCACCAGCGCGTGGTCGTCGCCCTGGGGGAGGCCGGAGACCGCGACCGTGCCGACGACTCCCGTACCGCGCAGCCGTACGGGGAAGGCGCCGCCGTGCGCGGCGTAGCGGTCCGGGTCGAGCCGCGACGCCTCCTCGAAGGTGCGGCCCTTGGCGCGGAAACGGGCGCCCACCAGGTACGACGATTCCGCGTACCGTTCCACGACGCGGCACTTGCGCTCGATCCAGGCGTCGTTGTCCGCCGACGTGCCCGGCAGCGCGCAGTGGAACAGCTGCTGCGCGCCGCGCCGGATGTCCACCGTCACGGCCGCGCCGCGCTCGCGCGCCAGGTCCGTCAGCAGGCAGCCGAGCCGCCACGCGTCCTCGTTGCCGAAGCGGTCCAGGACCAGCCGCCTTTCCTGTTCCTCCAGCTCGCGGACCTGGTGGCGCGCCGCCTCCCGCTCGTCCGTCCCGTTCAGCACACCCGTGCCGTTCATGCTGCTCATGCCGTCTCCTCGATCCGGACCGTGCGGCCCTCGGCCGCCGACGTCTTCGCCGCCTCCAGGACGCGCAGCGTGGCCGCCGCCTCCCTGGCGCCGACCGGCGGCTCGCCCCCGGTGCGCAGCGCCTCCGCGACGGCGGCGTAGTACGCGGGGTAGTCGCCGCGCAGAGTCGGTACGGGGTCGCCGCCGCCGGTCGCCGGGGACTCCCCGGCGCCGATCCGGCCCCAGGCCGATTCGGGCTCGGTGCCCCAGCCGGCCGGGTCGTCGCCGGGCCGCCGGCCGTCGCGCAGCGCCGCCTCCTGCGGGTCCAGCCCGTACTTCACGTAACCCGCCCGGCTGCCCAGCACCCGGAAGCGCGGGCCGAGCTGGGCGGTGGTCGCGCTCACCCACAGGTGGGAGCGGACGCCGTTCGCGTGGGTGAGCGCGAGGAACGTGTCGTCGTCGGCCTCGGCGCCGGGGCGGCGCACGTCGGACTCGGCGTAGACCTGGGTGACCGGCCCGAAGAGGGCGAGCGCCTGGTCGGCGACGTGGCTGCCCAGGTCGTACAGCAGCCCGCCGATCTCGGCCGGGTCGCCGGACTCGCGCCAGCCGCCCTTGGGCTCGGGACGCCAGCGTTCGAAGCGCGACTCGAAGCGCTGGACGTCGCCGAGCGCGCCCTCGGTGACCAGCTTCCGCACCGTACGGAAGTCGTTGTCCCAGCGGCGGTTCTGGAAGACGGAGAGCAGCAGGCCGCGGTCGTCCGCGAGGGCGGCCAGCCGCTCGGCCTCGGCGGCCGTCCCGGCGAGCGGCTTGTCGACGACCACCGGCAGCCCGGCCTCCAGCGCCGCGGTGGCGAGCGGGACGTGCGTCTTGTTGGGGGAGGCGAGGACGACCAGGTCCAGTTCGCCGGCGCGGTCCAGGACCTCGGCGGGGGTGGCGACCGTACGGACCTGGGGGTGCTCGGCGCGGGCCCGGGCCTGCCGGTCCGGGCTGCCGGTGGAGACGGTGTCCAGCACCAGGCCGCGGGTGGCGGCGATCAGCGGGGCGTGGAAGACCGAGCCGGCCAGGCCGTAGCCGATCAGGCCGACGCGTAGGGGTGTGCCGGGGGAGTCGTTCATGCCGTCCACTTAAGCAACGCTGTTGCCAAAGTGCAAGCAATGCGGACAATGGACGGGTGACCAGCAACGACCCCGAGGAACGTGTCGCCGCACCCCCGGCCCCCGCGTCGGTCCCGGTGCCGCCGGGCGACGCCGCGGCGGCCCCCGCGCCGTCACGTGCCGCCGGCCCCGCCCCCGCACCGCCGGGCGGCGGAGCCGGTCTGCCCGCCCTGCGCGGCCACAACACCGCCCTGGTGCTGGGACTGCTGCGCACGGTCGGCCCGGCGGGCGTCAGCCGCCTGGAGCTGGCCGCGCACACCGGGCTGACCCCGCAGGCCGTCAGCAAGATCCTCGCCCGGCTGCGGGCGGACGGCCTGGTCGCCGAGGCGGGCCGGCGCGCCTCCACCGGCGGCAAGCCGCCCACGGTGCTGCGTCTGGTCCCCGGGGCCCGGTACGCGATCGGGCTGCACCTGGACCGCGACGAGCTGACCGCCGTCCTCACCGACCTCGCGGGCCGCACCGTCGCCGCGCGGACCGCCCCGCTCGACTTCGGCGCGGGCGCGTCCGCGGTGCTCGACACGGTGGCCGGGCAGCTCGCGGCGCTGCCCGACGAGGCCCGTTCGCCCCGCGTCCTGGGGGTCGGCGCGGCTTGCCCGGGACCGCTGGACCACGCGTCCGGCGTGCTGCGCCGGGTCACCGGGTTCCCGGACTGGGACGGCTTCCCGCTGCGCGCCGCGCTCGCCGGGCGGACCGGCCTGCCCGTCGTCCTCGACAAGGACACCAACGCCGCGGCCCTCGGCCTGGCCCAGCGCGAGCCGGGCGGGCGGGGCTCGTTCGGCTATCTCCACCTCGGTACGGGCCTGGGCGCCGGCCTGGTGCTCGGCGGCGCGCTGTACCGGGGGGCCAGGACCGGCGCGGGGGAGTTCGGGCACCAGGTGCTGCAACTGGACGGCCCGCGCTGCGGGTGCGGCAAGCGCGGCTGCGTCGAGGCGCTGTGCCTCGACAGGGCGGCCCGCGGCGAAACCGCCGAGGCGGCCCGCATCCTGGGCGTCGGCGCGGCCAACCTGGTGGAACTGCTCGACATCGACCGGGTGCTGCTCGGCGGCCGTACGGTGCTGGCCGATCCCGGTACGTACGTGCGCGGTGTGGCCGGAGCGCTGGCCGAACAGGCCCGCACGCGCGGCGACGGCGTGGCGTCCGCCACCCCCGTGGCCCTGGCCGAAGGGGGTGCGCAGGCGGTGGCGGACGGCGCGGCGCACCTCGTCCTGGCGCCGCTGTTCGGGGCGCCGGGGGCGCCGTTCGGGGGCGGGGCGGCGGCGGAACTGCGCTGAACGCGCGGCATTCGGGCGATCGGGCAGCCGTACCGGCGGCGTCGGTGCCACGGCGCAGGACCCGCATGGCAAGGTCCGGAAGCAACCGGTCATACGAGCGGCAGGAGCGTCCGTCATGCCCGTGCGTCCGCCCCGCGCGCTGCTGCGCGCCACCCTTTCGGCGGCCTTGCTGTCCGTACCCCTCCTGATCGGCACCCCGTCCGTGCCCCTCCTGAACGGCACCCCACCGGCGCACGCTGCCGAGCCCCTCGCCGCCCGTACGACTGCCCTTCCTACGGAGGTCGCGCCCGCGTCGCGCCCCGCGCCGCCTGCCGGCGACGCCCCGGCCCGCCGCGGCCCCCCTGGGCATCTGGCCGACACCGGTTCGCCGGAAGTGGCCCGTATCGGGGCCGCCGCTCTGGTGTTCCTGTCCGTCGGGGCGCTCCTCGTGGCGGCGGCCCGCCGCCTCCGCCGACGCTGACCCCGGCGCGCGTACGCGCGTGCACCACCGCCGGACCCTGTACAAGTCCCCGCCTTCACCGGCCCGTCGGCCCGCGTTGTGCCGGGGGTGCGAGGATCGGCCGGTGGACTACCCGAACGGCCAGGAACCTGGCGCACCGATCCGCTCCGGCATCCCCGAGCACGGACGCATCCCCAAGTACTACGCGGCGAAGGTCCAGGTGGAGTCGCTCCTCGCCGAACTGGGTGAGGGGGAGGCGCTGCCCACCGAACGCGAACTGGCCCTGCGCTTCGAGGTGTCCCGGGAGACGCTGCGCCAGGCCCTGCGCGAACTCCACCTGGAGGGACGGCTGCGGCGCCTCGGCCGCGGCACCGTCGTCGCGGGCCCGAAGCTGGAGCAGCCGCTGTCCCTGGCGAGCTACACCGAGGGCGTACGGAAGCAGGGCCGCCGGCCGGGCCGCCACCTGGTCGGGCTGGACCGCTTCCCGGCGCCGGAGAAGCTGGCCGGCGAACTGGGCCTGCAAGTCGGCGACGAGGTGTGGCACATGGAGCGGGTGCTGCTCGCGGACGATGAGCGGGTCGGCCTGGAGAGCACGTATGTCGCCGTGGCCCGGGTACCGCGCCTGGACACGGAGTTCGAGCCCGACTCCTCCTTCTACGCCTACCTCCACGAGCGCCTGGGCATCGGTTTCGGGGACGCGGACGAGCGCCTGGAGACCGTGCTGGCCACCCCGCGCGAGGCCCTTCTGATCGGTACGCCCGGCGCGCTGCCGATGCTCCTCATCCACCGGCTGTCCCGTGACACCCGCGGCCTGCCGCTGGAACGCGTGCGGTCGCTCTACCGGGGAGACCGGTTCTCCTTTACGGCCCATCTGGGCGGCTGACCGCGAGCCTGGAGCGCCAGGAGCCCGCGTTTTTATCACGCCAAGATAACGGGTCTAGGCCAAACTTGCGGCCCCGTTCACCGCCCCGTCCCCTCCCGGACCGCCGCGCGCCACCCGCCCCGAGGAGCGTTCCGGGCATGCGAGTCATAGTTGTCGGAGCGGGTGTGCTGGGAACCCTGCACGCCTGGGAAGCGGTCGGGCGCGGCCACCAGGTCGTGCACATCGAGCGGGAGGACGAGGCGCGCGGGGCGTCGGTGCGCAACTTCGGGCTGGTCTGGGTCGGCGGCCGGGCCGGCGGCGCGGAACTGGACACCGCGTTGCGGGCCCGCGCGCTGTGGGAGGAGATCGGCGAGCGGGTCCCCCGGCTCGGCTTCCGGGCCAACGGTTCGCTGACCGTCGTACGCGACGGGGCCGAGCGGGCCGTCGCCGAGGCGGCCGTCCGCCGTCCCGATGCCGCGTCCCGCGGGTACCGGCTGCTGGGCGCCGACGAGGCCCGGGACCTCAACCCCGCCCTGCGCGGGGAGTTCGCCGGAGCGCTGTGGTGCGAGCGGGACGCCGCGGTGGAGCCGCGTACCGCCCAGCGGGCCCTGCGCGAGGCGTTGTCGGCATCCGGGCGCTACACCTTCCTCGGCGGGCGCGAGGTCCGCGATGTGGTCGGCGAGCGGGCGGTCCACGACGACCACGGCGACGTGCACGAGGGTGACGTCGTCGTGCTGTGCACGGGCGCCTGGCTGGGCGGCCTGGTGCGCGAGCTGGCGCCCAGCCTGCCGGTGCGCCGGGTCCGGCTCCAGATGATGCAGACCGCCCCGCTCGGCGAGGCCCTGACCACGTCCGTCGCCGACGCGGACAGCTTCCGCTACTACCCGGCCTACGCGGGGCCGGAGTTGGATGCGCTGGCCGCCGCGCAGCCGCAGCCGCCGGTCGCGGCCGAGCACCGGATGCAGCTGCTGATGGTGCAGCGTGCCGACGGCGGCCTGACGATCGGCGACACCCACGAATACGCGACTCCCTTCGGGTTCGACGTGACCGAGGACCCGTACGAGCACCTGACCACCGTCGTCGAGTCGCTGCTCGGCCGCCCGCTGCCGGCCGTGCGCCGCCGCTGGGCCGGGGTGTACGCGCAGTGCACCGACCCCTCGCGCGTCGTGCACCGGCAGCGGGTACGGGACGGCGTCTGGCTGGTCACCGGCCCCGGCGGGCGCGGCATGACCTGCTCCCCGGCGCTGGCCGAGGACACCGCGAACGAACTGGGCTGGTGAGGGCCATGCACGGCAACTACACGGAGGACGCGCCGATTTCCCTCGTCGTCCTCGACATGGCCGGGACCACGGTCGCCGACGGCGGACTGGTCGAGCAGGCGTTCGCCGCTGCGGCCGGCCGGCTCGGCGTCGTACCGGGCAGCGCCGAACACCGGGAGCAGCTGGCGTACGTCCGCGCCACGATGGGCGAATCGAAGATCTCCGTCTTCCGGCACCTCTACGGGGACGAGGCGCGGGCCCGGCGCGCCAACGCCGCCTTCGAGGAGGCGTACGGGGAACTGGTCGACGCCGGACGGATCGCGCCCGTGCCCGGCGCCCGGGAGGCGATCGAGGCCCTGCGGGACGCGGGCCGCACGGTCGTGCTGACCACCGGCTTCGCCCGGGTCACCCAGGACGCCATCCTGGACGCCCTCGGCTGGCGGGACCTGGCGGCGCTGACCCTGTGCCCGGCCGACGCGGGCGGGCGCGGACGGCCGTACCCGGACCTGGTGCTGACGGCACTGCTGCGGACCGGCGCCGCCGACTCCGTGCAGCAGGTCGCGGTGGCCGGGGACACCTCGTACGACATGCTGTCCGGGCGCCGCGCGGGTGCCTCCGTCGTCGCCGGGGTGCTGACCGGCGCCCACGACGAGGCGGCACTGCGCGGCGCGGGCGCCACCCACGTCCTCGCCTCGGTGGCCGGGCTGCCCCGGCTCCTCGACGGCCGGGCGGGCGACGGGCCGCGGGCGGCGGAGGGCCCCTCATGAGCGCGCCCGCCGAAACGGTCCGCCGCACCGCCTCCGGACCCGCCCCCGCCACGCCCTCCGGCATCCGCTTCGACCACGTCTCCGTCGCGTACGGCGGGCACGTCGTCCTGGACTCCTTCGACCTGACCGTCGAACCGGGCGAGGCGATGGCCCTGCTCGGGCCGTCCGGCTCGGGCAAGACCACCGCGCTGCGGGCGGTCGCCGGGTTCGTCCGGCCGAGTGCCGGGCGGGTGCTGATCGGCGGCCGGGACGTCACCGGACTGCCGCCGTACCGGCGCGGCATCGGGATGGTCGTCCAGCAGTACGCTCTCTTCCCGCACCTGCGCGTCGAGGACAACGTCGCCTTCGGCCTCAAGGCGCGGCGCGGGCGCACCGCGTCGCGCGCCGAGACCGCCGCGCGGGTGGCCGAGGCGCTGGAGATGACCGGCATGGCCGCGTACGCCAGGCGCTATCCGCGGGAGCTGTCCGGAGGGCAGCAGCAGCGGGTCGCCATCGCGCGGGCGCTGGCCATCCGCCCCGGGGTGCTGCTCCTGGACGAGCCGCTGTCCGCCCTCGACGCCCGGCTGCGCTCCGGCATGCTCGCCGAACTCGCCCGGCTGCACCGGGAACTGCCGGACGTCTCGATCCTGTACGTCACCCACGACCAGGTGGAGGCGCTGACGCTGGCGGACCGCATCGCCGTCCTGGACCGGGCGCGGCTGCGCGACTGCGGCACTCCGCAGGACCTCTACCGCCGCCCGCGCACCGAGTTCACCGCCTCCTTCGTCGGCAACGCGAACCTCCTGCCGGTCACGGCCGGTCCGGACGGCACGGCGGACTTCGCCGGCATCCGGCTGGCCGTCACGCCCGTCGACGGCGCGGCGCCCGGCGCCGCCGCCACACTGTGCGTACGCCCGCACCTGGTCGGCCTCGGCGAAGGCCCCAACGCGCTGCACGGCCGCGTCACCGAGGTGCAGTGGCGCGGCGCGACCCACCGGGTGTACGCGGACGTGGCCGGGCACCGCGTCATGGCCGACGTGCGGGAGCTGCGGACGCCCCCGGAGCCGGGCGGCGAAGTGGCCCTGCACTTCGCCGCCGAGGACGCGGTGCTGCTGCCGGCCGGAGCGGGGAGCGCGGGCGATGACTAGGCCGGGCACCCTCGCGCCGCCGCGGGACCGTACGGCGCCGCAGCCCCGGGCGGAGAAGCGGCAAGCCGCACCGGCCCTGTGGTCCCTTCCGCCGCTGCTCTGCCTCGGGCTCGTCTTCCTCTACCCGCTGGCCCTGGTCGTACGGCAGTCCTTCACGGACGCCGCGGGCGGCCCGCCGTCCACCGCCCCCTACGCGCAGGTCTTCGCCGAGGCGTCCTTCCGGGACGCGCTCGGCACCACCGTGCTCCTCGCCCTCGGCGCGACCGCCGGCTGTCTGCTGCTCGGCTTCGTGCTCGCCCTGGTGCTCGCTTTCGTGCCGTTCCCGGGCAGCCGGGCCCTGAGCCGCTCCATCGACGTCTTCCTCGCCGTCCCGTCCTTCCTGATCACCCTCGCGCTGCTGTTCGTCTACGGCACGGCCGGGCTGGCCAACGGACTGTGGACGGACGCCACCGGCGCCGCGACCGGGCCCTTCGCCTTCCTGCGCACCCCCTGGGGCGTGCTGCTCGCCGAGATCACCTACTGCACGCCCTTCGTGATGCGCCCGCTGCTCGCGGCCTTCTCCCAGGTCGAGACCGGGCAGCTGGAGGCCGCCGCCTCGCTCGGCGCCCGGCCGGCCCGGATCGTACGGAAGGTGATCTGGCCCGAGGCGCTGCCCTCCCTGGCGGCGGGCGGGGCCCTGGTCCTGGTGCTGACGCTGAACGAGTTCGGGATCGTGCTGTTCACCGGCGCCAAGGACGTGGTCACCCTGCCCGTGCTCGTCTACACGAAGGCCATCCTGGACGGCGACTACACGGGGGCGTGCGTGGTCGCCGTCGTCGACATCGTGCTGTCCCTCGCCCTCTACGCCCTGTACCGGGCCGTGGCCGCACGGGCGGGCGGGGCGCGCACGCCGTCCGCGGGAGGTGACGACCGCCGTGCTCGTGCATAGCAAGGGCGCCCGCCGGACCGCCTGGGCCCTGTTCTTCGTCCTCTTCCTGCCGGTCTTCGCGCTGCCGCTGCTGGTGATCGTCGCGGCGTCCTTCGCGAGCAGCTGGAGCGGGGCGCTGCCGTCCGGCCCGACCCTGGCGCACTACCGGGACATCGCCCGGGGCGACTCCCTCCAGGCGCTGGTCACCAGCCTGGTCACGGCCGGCGCCGCGAGCCTGCTCGCACTGGCCGCCGGAACCTGGGCCGCGCTGGCCGCGCAACGGCTGCGGCCCGGCGCCCGCCGCGTGGTCGGCGCACTGTTCATGCTGCCGGTCGCGGTGCCGTCCGTCGTCGTGGGCCTGTCCCTGCTGGTCGCCTTCTCGCAGCCGCCGCTGCTGCTGAACGGCACCCCGCAGATCGTGGTCATCGCGCACACGGTCCTGGTCACCGCCTTCGCGTACCAGTCCGTGACGGCCGCGCTGGCCCGCCTCGACCCGGCGTACGAGCAGAGCGCCGCCGGCCTCGGCGCGCGCCCCGCCTACGTCCTGTGGCGGGTGAAACTGCCCCTCCTGCTGCCGTCCCTGACCGCCGCGGCGGGCCTGTGCTTCGCCCTGTCCATGGGCGAGCTGAGCGCCACGATGATGATCTACCCGCCGGACTGGCTGCCGCTGCCGGTACGGGTCTTCGCCGCCACCGACCGGGGCGCCCTGTTCGCCGGCGCGGCGCTCGCGGTGACACTGCTGGCCGCCACGCTGCTCGTCCTGTTCGCCGTCTCCCGTATCCGCACCAAAGCCCCGTACCGCTGACGTCCTCCGTCAGCGCCCCGCCCAAGGAGTGACGTCACGTCATGCGCAGCCCCCTCAAGCCGACCGCCGCCGGCTGCGGCGCCCTGCTCCTGGCCGCCGCCCTGACCGGCTGCGGCGGCGCCTCCCGCGCCGACGCCAACGCCCGGGAAATCACCGTCTACAGCGCCGACGGCCTGCGCGGCGAGCGGGGCGACGGCTTCTACGACCGCGTCTTCGCGGACTACGAGAAGAAGACCGGCGTCAAGGTCAACCTGGTGGAGAGCGGGTCCGGCACCGCCGTGCAGCGGCTGGCCCGCGAGCAGGCCAACACCAAGGCGGACCTCGTCGTCACCCTGCCCCCGTTCATCCAGCAGGCCGCCGGCAAGGGCCTGCTGGAGACCTACCGCCCCAAGGGCTCCGAGCAGGTCGCCGCCGCGGACAAGGACCCGGACGGCAGGTGGACCGCCGTCGTCAACAACTACTTCTGCTTCATCTACAACAAGCGGCAGCTCAAGCAGCCGCCCCGCACCTGGCAGGACCTGACCGCCGCCCGCTTCAAGGACAAGCTCCAGTACTCCACACCGGGCGTCGCCGGGGACGGCACCGCCGTCCTCGTCCAGGCCCTGCACGACTTCGGCGGCCAGGGCCCGGCCATGGACTTCCTCAAGCGGCTCCAGGCCAACAACGTCGGCCCGTCCTCCTCCACCGGTCAGCTCGCCCCGAAGACCGACAAGGGCGAACTCCTCGTCGCCAACGGCGATGTGCAGATGAACTACGCCAACCTGAAATCCATGCCGGACCAGGGCATCTTCTTCCCCGCCGCCCGGCCCGGCGCCCGGCCGTCCACCTTCGCGCTGCCGTACGCGGCCGGCCTGGTCAAGAACGCCCCGCACGCGGCGCAGGCCAAAAAGTTCCTCGACCACCTGCTCTCGCCCGAGGTGCAGCGGCAGGTCTCCGCGGTCGGCGGCGGCTTCGCCGCGCGTACGGACATCAAGGCCGCCGACCGCAACGCCACCGAACTCGCCAGGATCATGCAAGGCGTCGACATCTTCCGGCCGGACTGGAACGACATCGACAAGAACCTGCCCCGCTACCTGGACGCCTGGAAGGCGGCGACGGGCAGCTGACCACCGCACCCGCCCCGCGAGCGGCCCGGAGATCCGGGCGTCCGGCGGGGCCGAGATCCCGTCGGCTGACTTAGGCTGGGGGCGTCGGCCATACGTACGAGACGCAGGTCACCCGGGGTGACGGGCGGGACGTACGGGACCCCGCGACGGCGCGGGCGCGGCCGGCGCCCCTGGCAGACACGCACGGCGGGAGACCGGCAGTGGCAGAGCGCAAGCCGATCGAGTCATGGCTGACCGACATGGACGGGGTGCTGATGCACGAGGGCATCCCGGTGCCCGGTGCCGACGCCTTCATCAAGCGGCTGCGCGAATCGGGCAAGCCCTTCCTCGTCCTGACCAACAACTCCATCTACACCCCGCGCGACCTGCACGCCCGGCTGAACCGGATCGGCCTGGACGTGCCCTGGGAGTCCATCTGGACCTCCGCGCTGGCCACCGCCCAGTTCCTGGACGAGCAGCGGCCGTCCGGCACGGCGTACGTCATCGGCGAGGCGGGCCTGACCACCGCCCTGCACGACATCGGATACGTGCTCACCGACCACGAACCCGACTACGTCGTGCTCGGCGAGACCCGCACCTACAGCTTCGAGGCGCTCACCAAGGCCATCCGGCTGATCAACGACGGCGCCCGGTTCATCGCCACCAATCCGGACGAGACCGGCCCCTCGGCACAGGGCGCGCTGCCCGCGACCGGCTCGGTGGCCGCGCTGATCACCAAGGCCACGGGCGTCGAGCCGTACTTCGTCGGCAAGCCCAACCCGCTGATGATGCGGCACGGCCTGAACGTCATCGGCGCGCACAGCGAGACCTCCGCGATGATCGGCGACCGGATGGACACCGATGTGCTGGCCGGTCTGGAGGCGGGCATGGAGACCTTCCTGGTGCTGACCGGGCTCACCGGGAAGGGCGACATCGAGCGCCACCCGTTCCGGCCGTCGCGGGTCGTGGACTCCATCGCGGACCTCGTCGACCTGGTGTAGTCCGGCACGTTCCGGGGCCTTCGCGGACCTCGTCGGCCCGGTGCAGGCCCGGCGCGTTCCGGGCCCGGCGCCCCCGCCGGGCCCCGGCCGGTCACCCGGACGGCGCAGTCCCGGCCCGCAGCGGATGCGGGACCGGGCCGCCGGGCGGACCTTCGGAAGTGTTCGGAGGTTCACCATGCGCTCACCGGGACTCACTCTCTGTGCCGCCCTCGCGGTGACGGCGCTGGCTCCGGGAACCGCGCTCGCGTCCGCCGCCCGGTCCCCGGGCGCCGCGGCCGGCGCGGTCGCGGTCACCCCGTCGGCCGTGGCACCGGGCACCGAGACGGCCCTCCAGGTCACCGGCTGCGCGGGCCGCACGGGCCGCGCCACCTCGGACGCCTTCGTCGACGCGGTACCGCTGGCGCGGGTCGCCGCGGGGCTGGTGGGCGACGCGCGGGTGCGCTCCCTGGCGGACCCCGGCGCGTACGACGTCTTCGTGCACTGCGACGGCGAGGACGCGCGGGCCGCGGGCACGTTCGAGGTCGTACCGGCTCCGGCGCCCGCCGGGAGCGGCGGTGCGGCGGCTCCCGGAGCCGGGCCGGAGGCGGGTGACGCACCGGCCGGGGAAGCCGGGGCGGACACCGCGTCCGTCCCCCTCGCCGATTCCGCCTCCGAGGCCGCCGCGGAACCCCCGGCCTCGCCCTCCGCCCCCGTACGGGCCGGGGGTGGCGGTACGGCGGTACGGACGGCCGCGGTGACCCCGGGGGCCTCGCGTACCGCGCTGGTGCGGACGGCGGCCGTACGGACGGCCGCGAGCCACGAGGGCGACGGCGTGTACGCGGTGGGCCTGGTGCTGGCGGGGGGCGCGGCGCTCGCGCTCACCGGGCAGGTGCTGCGGATGCGGCGCCGGCGCAAGGGATCGGACGACGGCGATGCGGGCTGACGACCACCCGGTGGCGGACCACCGCCCACCGCACGGCCCGGGACACGGCCGGATGGCCACCGGTGTCGCCTGGGCGGCGCTGCTGCTGGGCCTGTGGCTGTGGGGGCGCGACCTGACCGACGGCGGCGACCTGGCCGAGGGGCCGACCACCGGCGACGTCGCGGCCGTCGGCCGCCCGCTCGAACAGGACCTGCCCGCCGCGCACGCCCCGCTGGCCACCTCCCCGGAAGGCCGCCCCACCGAGGTGCAGATCGGCGCCCTGGACGTACGGGCCGGTGTGGTGAAGACCGGGCTGGACGCGACCGGCGCGGTGGACGCGCCGCCGTACCGCAGCCCCGGAGCCGTCGGCTGGTACGCCAAGGGCCCGCAGCCGGGCACCGCGGGCGCCGCGGTGCTGGTCGGCCACGTCGACACGGCCGACGGGGACGCGGTCTTCCACCGCCTCGGCAGTGTCAAGCCGGGACAGCCGGTGGACGTGCGCAGGGCGGACGGCAGCACCGCCCGGTTCACGATCGAGGACGTCAAGATCTACGACCGGGAGCGGTTCGTGCCCCGGAAGGTCTACGGCGCGCAGGTGCCCGGCCGCGCCGAACTGCGCCTGATCACCTGCACCGGCACCTTCGACCGGGAGCGGGACGCCTACACCGCCAACGTCGTCGTGTACGCGTACCTGTCCAAGGTCACGCCCGCGCCGGAGGGCTGAGGTCCCGGACGGGGGCGGAGGCCCGGAACCGCCGGTACCGGCCGGCGGCTCGCTCCCCCTGAACCGCCGGCCGGCCGGTCCTCGACCGCCGGGGTGCCAGGACTGCGGGAGTTGCCCTGCCGCCGGCGGGAGGTGCGCGGGCGCCTGAACTCAGGCGCGGGCACGGGCCCGACCAGGGGCTGGGGCCAGGTGACCAACGAAAGCTCACACTGGAGTTCACTGTAGAACTCCTGCACGGCATCGACTAGGGGGAGTTGGGCACCGAACGGGGCGGGCCAGGCTGAATTCCGGTCGCATGGTGGGCCGTAACAGGTTGTCCACAGGCCGGCCTGCTGCTGAGGGGCATGTGCCAGGATGGATTCGACCGGTCTTGTCCCGTGCTCCGAGGGGGGAGTGGATGTACGGCAACGTGCGGGGATCCGGGGGCGGTCCCCCGGGTGAGCGCCGCGCTGCCCGGCGGCGCGGCGCGTTCGGCGCGGCATCGGCGTTGGGGGCGCTGCTGCTGGTGTCCGGGTGCTTCGGGTCGTCCGACGGCGGCGAGGGCGACGGGAAGGCCGGGGCCAGGCCCGGGCAGCAGCCCGAGTCCACGGTGCCGTACTGGGTCAACCCGGACGGCAACGCGGCCCGGCAGGCCGCCGCGTACGCCAAGGACGGCAAGTCCGACGAAGCGCGCCAGATCGAGAAGATAGCCGCGCAGCCGGTGGCCGAATGGATAGGCGCCGAGAACCCGGAGAAGGAGGCCCGCGGCTTCACCGAGGCGGCCGCCAAGGCCGGCCGCGAGGCCCTGCTCGTCCTGTACAACATCCCGCACCGCGACTGCGGCAGCTATTCCAAGGGCGGCGCCGCGGACGGCAACGCGTACCGCGCCTGGCTGGACGGTGTGCTCAAGGGCATCGGGGACCGCCCGACGACGGTCGTCCTGGAGCCGGACGCGCTGCCGCACATCGAGGACAAGTGCACCCCCGAGCAGTTCCACGAGGAGCGCTACGCCCTGCTGACGGAGGCCGTCGGCAAGCTCAAGGCCCTGCCGCACACCAAGGTGTACCTGGACGCGGGCAACCCGCACTGGATCAAGGACCCGGGCCGGATGGTGGAGCCGCTGAAGCGGGCCGGCATCGACAAGGCCGACGGCTTCGCGCTCAACATCTCCAACTTCCAGACCACCGAGGAGAACAAGAAGTACGGCAAGCGGCTGTCCTCGATGGTCGGCGGCAAGCACTTCGTCATCGACACCAGCCGCAACGGCAACGGCCCGGCCCCCGGCGGCGACGACCCGGAGAACTGGTGCAACCCGCCCGGCCGGGCCCTGGGCGCGACGCCGACGACGCGCACCGGCGACCCCCTCGTGGACGCCTACCTGTGGATAAAGCGGCCCGGCGAGTCGGACGGGACGTGCAAGGGCGGCCCCAAGGCGGGCGAGTGGTGGGCGAGTTACGCACTGGAGCTGGCCCGGGCCGCGAAGTAGCCGGAGCGGGAGCGAGACCGCGGGGTGCCCCGGAGGAGTCCGGAGCACCCCGCAACCGGCACCGGCTCAGTTCAGGCCCAGCCCCTTCAGCTGCGCCTTGGACGCCGTCGGCACCTTCACCCAGACCGCCTTGGACGGCGTGCCCTGGTCGTCGACGGCGTTGAGCATGTACCAGCCCGGCGGCACCAGCGTCGGGTCCTTCGGCAGCGTCACCGTGACGCCGTCCTTGGACACCTTGAAGTCGAGCGCGATCGACCGCTGTTCGATGTTGGTGACGTGCGTGAACGAACCCGGCCGCATCAGCCGCATCTTCTTGATGGACGAGGCGTGCTTGGTCCGGTACGTGGCCGAGCCGCCCAGCTGCACCGTCTTCGGCCCCGGGTCCGTCAGCTCCGGCCGGGAGTCCCGGTAGAGGTACGGCGGTGTCCAGATGTCGATCTGCTGCTGGAAGACGCCGGGCTTGGTGTTGTCCTTGTCGGCGAAGAGCGAGTCGGAGCCGAACGTCATCACCCGGCCGTCCGGCAGCAGCAGCGCGCCGGAGTGGTAGTTGCGCCCCACCAGCGGATCGGCCACCGGCCGCGAGGTGTTGGCCTTCGGGTCGTACAGCTCGGCCTTGAGGATGTTGCTGTCGCTGCGCCCCCGGTAGTCGCCCGACCCGTTGGTGGTCAGGACCGTGTCGTCGGGCAGGATCACGCTGCTCGGGTAGCGCGCCTTCGCGTACAGCGGCGGCCCGTCCTTGAAACGCGGCTGGCCGGCGTGCAGGTCCACCAGCCGCGTCTTGTCGGTCGCCTTCGGGTCCTCGCCGACCCCGCCGCCGCCCAGCACCATGTACCGCTGGTCCTGTGCGGGCGGCAGCAGTACGGACATCGAGGTCTCCAGCACGTCCGGGTCGCTCATCCCGGGGATGGTCTGGAACTTGTTGGTCTTCAGGTCCCAGATGCCCGGGGTGCGCCCGACGTTGTCGGGCCCGTACCCGGCGTTGGAGCCGGTGTAGAGCAGCCGCCCCTTGTCGGTGAGGAAGAGCGCGGGGTAGGTCGGGAAGAAGCGCTGCTTGGGCAGGTAGGTCCACTTCTTCGTCTTCGGGTCGTAGATCTCCTGCTTGCCCGGGACGACCTGGCCGATCTCGTCGAGCCCGGAGGTGGACAGCACCTTGCCGTCCTCCAGGCTGGTCAGGGTCGGGTACCAGCGGGCCTCGTTCATCGGGTCGACCGGGATGTAGCGCTCGGCCACCGGGTCGAACTCGAACGAGTCCTTGATCCCCTGGAAGTCCTTCTTGTCGAAGGACAGCTTCTGCGCGATGCCGTAGAGGTTCCGGGCGTCGGCGCCGGTCAGACCCTGGATGCGGTAGTTGTCCTGGGCGCCGGTGGAGTACGCGCGGCCTTCCTTGAGCGCTTCCACGTAGACCCGCGCCTCGCTGTGCGTGACGGTGACCTTGCCGGTCTTCGGATCCACCTTCTTCTTGGCGCGCGGCACCACCACCGGGTCCTTGGACTCGAAGGTCTTGCCGTTCTGCTTGCCGGTGAACAGCGTCCCGGCCGGGAAGGTCTTCGGCGCGTCCGGGTTCTCGTTGTAGACGATCATCAGCCCGCCGGCCTTCTTCACGTCGCCGCCGAGCTTCTCGTAGCGCTGGGTGCCGCCGGCCACCAGGAGCTTGCCGTCCGGCAGCTGGGTGTGGCCGGCGCAGAAGAGGTCCTTCGGGGTGGGGATGTTCTTGAAGGTGTTCTTCACCGGGTCCCACAGGACGGTGCGGAACGACTTCGCCGCGAAGTTCTTGGCGTTGTTCCCGGACCCGGCGACCAGCAGCACCTTGCCGGTGTGCAGCAGCGCGGCGTGGATTGTGTTGATCTTGTACTCGGGCGGTACGTCCACCACGTCCCAGTGGCCGTTCGCCGCCTTGTACTCGGGCTGATTGATCTTGTACTGGTGGTACTGCTCCGAGACGAAGCCGAACAGGGCGGGGCCGTTCATCCCCGCCAGGGCGAGCACCACCGCCGCGCCTATCGCGACTCTGCGGGTGCGCCGGCTCGGACGGTATTTCATGGGCGACGTCCCCCAAGGGCGGTCTGCGCGGTCCGGTCGGCGGCGCCGGGGCGGTCCGGGGCGCCGGGGGCGCCGTACCCGGCGGGCATCGCCCAGCTGGGCTGCCGCTGCGGGTGCGGCGCCTGCTGTGCCCCGCCGCCCGCCGTCGGCCGGTCACCGCCGGTCTTCCCGCGCTTGTCCTGCCGGATGCCCCAGCGCCAGGCGAAAAGGGGCGCCGCGGTGATCAGCAGCGCCAGCGAGGCCCAGGTGATCATCGCCGGGTGGCTGTGCCCGAAGTAGAACGAGGCGCCCAGCGAGCCGCCGAAGACCAGGATGAAGAACAGGTGCACCCTGAACGTGCCGAACAGGGTGTCCGGGCTGGAGGAGTCGCCCTTCGGCGTCACCACGAACCTGCTCTTGCGGCGCAGCGCCGCGTCGAACAGCGACCGCGCGTAGATCGGCGCGGAGAGCGCGGACATCACCATGCCGGCCACCCCGCCGGAGCCTTCCGGCTCGTGCGGCGAGACGTTGTGCCGGCGGTTCCACACGTACAGCCCGATCTGGAGCGCCGAGGCGTTGCCGTACAGCATCATCCACACCGACGGGTCGATCTGCACGCCCGAGGCGCCCAGGCCCAGGAACAGCGCGCAACTGAGCGCCGCCAGTATCCAGTTCAGGGCGGACATCGGATAGAAGATGACCATCATGGTGTAGTTGAAGAACTTGCCCGGGGGCAGGGTGAAGGGCGCCTTCCAGAACTGCTTGAGGATGGTCTCGTACGTCCCGCGCGACCAGCGCAGCTGCTGGGTGAAGAAGTCCGTCCAGGCGGTGGGCCCTTCGCCGACCGCGAGCACGTCGGGGGTGTAGACCGAGCGCCATTTCCTCCCGGTGTCCGGGTTGCGGTGCCGGTGCATCTCGAACCCGGTCGCCATGTCCTCGGTGATCGAGTCGTACAGGCCGCCGATCTGCTTGAGGGCCTTGATGCGTACGGCGTTGGAGGTGCCGACGAACATGGGCGCGCCGTAGCGGTTGCCGGCCCGCTGGATCAGCGCGTGGAAGAGGAACTGCTGCGACTCGGCCGCCTTGGTGACGAACGTGTCGTAGTTCCCGTACACCTGCGGCCCGATGACGAAGCCGACATCGGGGTCGCGGAAGAAACCGAGCATCCGCTCCAGGTAGTTGGGCAGCGGTACGTGGTCGGTGTCGACGGAGGCGAAGTAGTCGTAGTCGTCACCGTGCGCCTGGAGCCAGGCGTTGTAGTTGCCGTGCTTCGTCTTGGCGCGGTGCGGGCCCTTCTTCCGGTTCCACTCCGGGATGCCCTTGCGCGTGAAGTGGTGGACGCCCAGGCGCTCGCAGACCGCCCTGACGTCCGGGTCGTCGCCCTCGTCGAGGAGCCAGACGTGCAGCAGACCGCGGTGGCGCACCTTGACGGCCGCCTCCAGTGTCTTCGTCACCATCTCCAGCGGCTCCTTGCCGGGCACGAAGGAGGTGAGGAAGGCGA
The DNA here is from genome assembly GCF_044327805.1 of Streptomyces sp. NPDC018019. Lineage (NCBI taxonomy): Bacteria > Bacillati > Actinomycetota > Actinomycetes > Kitasatosporales > Streptomycetaceae > Streptomyces > Streptomyces sp. NPDC018019. The sequence continues at coordinate 77,045 of NZ_JBIRGD010000025.1, forward strand.
CGCGGGTGCCGTGTTCGGGGACGACGGGGATGGGGTCGCGGGCGACCAGGGTGGCGTGCGCGTTGGACAGCACGTTCATGCACCGGAAGAACTCGATCAGTCCGATCGAGACCAGCATGACGGTGTCCAGCGCCGGCAGGAAGTCGTAGGCGGGGTAGTCGCGTTCGGTCCAGTGGGCCGGCTGCATCAGCCAGGCGAGCAGGCCGAGCGAGAGCAGGGGAGCGGCGCCGAGGAGCAACGCCGCGCGTATTCGGTGTGGTTCGTCCGCCAGCAGGCTGCGGTAGCGCACCTTGTAGGGTTTGTCCGGGTCCGGCTGGGTGAGCGGCCCGGCCAGGCGGCTGTAGTGCTCGTAGTCGTAGCGCGGCAGCGGCTTGCGCTGCGGCCGGCGCGGCCAGTGCTGGCGCGGTACGCGCAGGCGCGTGGTCGCGGACGGGTCGTACTGATGCTCCTGCCGGGCGCCGGTAGGCGGCGACGTCATGAGTCCATCCCCCCGGCACGCATGCTGGCTGCGTGCCCTCTTCTCATGGCCCGAGCCTTCGGTCCCCCTCGACCGACCCGGGCGCAAGTGGTGTCGGCCGCCTACGGCGTAGACGTAGGACGGCCGCCTTCCGGTTGCATGATTCCCGCTCCGACTCGCGTCCCGTGCAGCGGGGTCCCCACATCCCCACTCACCGCAACCGGTACGTCACCCAACTTGAGCGTGCACAGGCTCAGTTGGGCTCCAGTATCCCGTCAGGGTCCCGAACCTCATATCTTGATCGCAAGGGTGAAACGAGGAGTTTACCGGACATGCAAGTGCATTGATGGACGGGTCAGGTCGGAGTGGGTGTTATCTCGGACCCGAACTGCGCAGTCGCTGGCGGATGTTGTCGAAATGGCGGCGTACGGCCTCCTCGGCCCGCTGTGCGTCACCGTCCCGTACGGCCGCGAGGATGTCCGCGTGCTGGCGGTGGGTGATACGGGGATCGGCGCCCAGTCCGGCCAGGTCCGTGCGGACGCGGTGGAACGCCTCCCAGAACGCGTCCAGCACCTCGCTCAGCAGCCGGTTGCCGAGCCCCCGGTAGAGCGCCGCGTGGAAGGCCCGGTCGGTGTCGGCGCGCACGGCGCCGTCCGCGGCCTCCGCCGCCATCCGTGCCACCAGCTCGTCCAGCTCCGCCAGGTCCGCCTCCGGCACCTGGCCCGCCAGCCGCGCGATCAGCCCGGTCTCCACCGCCTCGCGCAGCTCCAGCAGCTGGAGCAGGCTGTCCTCGCCGCGGTAGTGCCCGGCCACCGTACGGAAGGCCAGCCCCTCGGTCACCGGGGCCATCGACATCGCCCCGACGTAGGTGCCGAAGCCGTGCCGGATCTCCACGATGCCCATCGCCTGCAACGCCTTGAGGGCCTCGCGCACGGAGTTCCGGCTGACCCCGAGCAGCGCCATCAGGTCCGTCTCGGTGGGCAGCGGGGCGCCGGGAGCCAGCCGTCGGTCGATGATGAGCTTCTTGATCCGCTCCTGGATGTCGCGCGCCATTGTGCGACTGTGCACCCCGATCACCGTTTTGACCAGCGAGCCACCGGCCCGGCGCCGGAAAGCCGGCGGGGTGTGCCGCAACAGCACCGAGGCCCCTCGCAGCTGCGAGGGGCCTCGGTGTGACGTGCGCCGCCAGGGACTCGAACCCCGGACCCGCTGATTAAGAGTCAGCTGCTCTAACCAACTGAGCTAGCGGCGCGCGCTGACGTGGAAAACTTTACACGAACTCCAGGGGTGCTCCTGACCACCTGTCCGGCCGTCCGGACCGGCCGAATGTGTGACCTCGGTCACCGTCTTTCCGGGGGATTCGGGAGCCGTTGCCGCCGGGCCGGGAAGTCCCTGCGCGTCGGGGCGAAAGTCCCGTGATCTCGGGACCTTCGCCGGATCGCGTGCCCGTTTTGGTCTGTGAGTATCGTTTCGTGGTACATGATCATCAGTTGCCCCGTCAACATGCGGTATCGCCTACCAGTTGAGAAGCTGTGGCAGGTGCGAAGGCGAATGGGAACGGAACGGGCCAGGAGGGGAACTGAAATGGCGGTGCCGGTATTCGTGGAATTCGATCCCGCGGGCGCCTGCTCCTGCGGCGGCTGCGTCCAGTGGCGGCGCGCACTCCAGCAGGGGCCGGCGGTCCGGGACGGCGGCTACCCCGGCGCGCACGGCGCCCGCCGTGCGCTGGTCCTCGTCGCGACCGCCGGAACGGTCCTGAGCAGCGGCGTTTCCGGCGCCGGACACGCCGTCGCGCTCGGCGGCGACGCTCCCGCGGGCCCGGCCGGCGGCTCCGGCCGGGCCTCCTCCTCCCCGGCCGCGACCCACGGCCTCCTGCGGTCCCCGGCCCCCGGACCGGACGTACCGGCCGCCTTCCCGGCGTCCGGCGCGACCCCGCAAGGGCAGGTCGGCGGGTTGTACGGGGGAGCGGGCAGCGGGCGCGGCGCCGTCACCGCGGCCCGTGCCACCCGGACCCTCACCCGGGACCAGATCATCGCGCGGGCCCAGCGCTGGATCAGCGCCCGGGTCCCGTACGACATGCATCGCTACTGGTCTGACGGCTACCGCCAGGACTGCTCGGGATTCATCTCGATGGCCTGGAACCTCGGCGGCAACCAGTGGACCGGAAGCCTCGCCCAGTACGGCATCCGCATATCGAAGAGCGAATTGCGGCCCGGCGACATACTGCTGTTCCACAACCCGGCGAATCCGGGTGCGGGCTCCCACGTCACCCTCTTCGGCGGCTGGACCGATTCCTCCCGTACGCGCTACATCGCCTACGAGCAGACCCGGCCGCACACGGTGAAACGGCCGACCCCGTACGCCTACTGGAGCAATTCCACGCGGTACGTCGCCTATCGCTACCGCGGGCTGGCAGACGGCGGCGATCCGGGCGGCGGAACGGACGGCGGTACGTCGGCGTTCCCGGGCGCCGGGCATTTCGGGCCGGGCGCGGACAACGCGTACGTCACCCGGCTGGGCCGGATGCTGGTGGCCCGCGGCGGCGGCCGGTTCTACACCTCCGGGCCGGGGCCGCGCTGGACCGAGGCGGACCGCCGGGCCACCGAGGCGTTCCAGCGGGCACAGGGCTGGAGCGGCGCTGACGCGGACGGCATCCCGGGCCCGTCGACCTGGTCGTACCTGGTCAACGGGGTGGGCCGGGACATCGGCGGCGGCCCGTCGGGCGGCGGCACGGCGTTCCCGGGCACCGGCTGGTTCCGGCCCGGCCAGTCCAACGGTTACGTCACCAGCCTCGGGAAGCAGCTGGTGACCAAAGGTTTCGGCACGTACTACACCTCCGGCCCCGGCCCCCGGTGGACGGAGGCGGACCGCCGCAACGTCGAGGCGTTCCAGCGGGCCCAGGGCTGGACCGGCCGGGACGCCGACGGCTACCCCGGCCCCGAGACATGGCGGCGACTCTTCCGATGACGGAGCGCACGATGGCGACGAAGACCACGATGGCAACGGAGTCCGGGACAGCGGACACGAAGACCGCACCGGCGGACGCACCGGCCGACGATCCGGGCGGCACGCCGCGCGCGGCGGGGGAGGGCGGGGGCGCGGGGGAGGCGGAACCGGGCGACGGAGCGCCGGAAGCAGGGCCGGAAGACCTTCCAGGACCGGCGGAGGAACGTGCTGACGGCGCATCAGACGAAGGAGTCCAGACGTCTCCTGAGCGGCCCTCAGCGCCGGCCCCCGAAGGCACCACCGCCCCCCGGCACCCCCTCTGGACCGCACGTTCCCGGCCCGCGCGGTACGGCGACGGCATCCCCATGGACATGCTCTTCCGCGCCGATCCGGACGGGGAGGAGGCGCCCGGGACGCCGGACGGTGCGGAAGACGCGGACGAACGGCCCGGCGCGTGCGGCCCGAAGGACACGGCCGGTGCGGCGTCCGCCGATGCGGACACCGCCGAGCAGCCGCGGGTGCCGGCCCTGCCACCGGCCCCGGAACCCGCCCGGCCCACCCCCACCCCCACCCCCGCCGACGCCGCCGTGGCCGGCATCGCCGCCGCGACCGACCTGCTGGACACCGCGGAACGCGCCGCGCTCGACGGCGCCCTCGGCGTGGTCGACGCGGGCAGCCGGTCCCGTACGGACGGCGGCCCCGCCACCGGCGGGGACCGGAACGCGGGTACCGGCGACCGCCCGGCGTGGTCGCGGGAACGTTCCGGGACGGGCGAGCGCCGCTCCCCCAAGGTGGACCCCGGCCTGGTGGAGCACCGCGGCTTCTCGGTGTCCGGCTGGCTGGCCCTGTTCGCCGGGCTGCTGACGGTCGCCGGCACGGTGGCGTTCCTGTGGTGGCGGGGCATGCTGCCCGCCTCGGTCGTCCGCGCCACGGGACTGGCGATCGACGTCGGTCCCGCCCCGCACCTGTGGGAATGGGCGGTGGCCGGGCTCGGCGGCGTGCTCGCGCTGTGCGCGTTCGGCGGGCTGGCCCGCGGGCGGGTCGGCAGCGCCTGGGTGCTCAGCCTCTGCGGGCGCTACCGCGGCAGCGTCCGCCGTACCGGCCTGGTGTGGATCAGCCCGCTGGTGCTGCGCCGCCGGGTGGACGTCCGGCTGCGGCACTGGCGCAGCGAGGCGATGCCGGCGGTCGACGCGGAGGGCATCCAGCTGCGGGTCGTGGTGCTCGTCGTATGGCGGGTCAGGGACACCGCGCGGGCGCTGCTCGCCGTCCGCGACCACACCGCCTACCTGCGGGAACAGGTGGAGTCGGCGATGGCGCGGGTGCTCTCGCAGCTGCCCGCCGACGCCTTCCACGAGGAGGCGCCGACCCTGCGGGACTCGGAGGCGGTCGGCGAGGCGCTCACCCGGATCCTGTCGGCGGACTGCCGGCCGGTCGGCATCGAAGTGTTCTCCGTCCAGCCGACCCGGATCGAGTACGCGCCGGAGGTGGCGGCGGCGATGCAGCGCCGGCAGATCGCGGCGATCGACGCCAAGCACCGCGACAGCGTACTGACCTCGGTCGTGGACGCGGTCGACGACACCGTCCACCGGCTGACCAGCAGAGGGCTGGTCGAACTTGACGACTACGAGCGGAAAGCCCTGGTCAAGGACCTGACCGTGGCGTTCTACACGGCGCGCGGCAGCGCCGCCGCCAAGAGCTGACGAGAGCTGACGGAAGCGGAGAGGCAGGCAGGACATGCGGACACCGGTGTTTGTGGAGGACATAACGGACGGCTGCGGGTGCGCCTTCTGCAGCGGGGCCGCGGTCGAGTCCGCCGCGCGCAACGGCGGCAGCCGGCCGCGGTGCACGGTGCGCGGCGCGGTCGCGGCGGCGGTGGGCGCGGTGACGCTGGTCGGCGCGGCGGCGGGTGCGGCGAGCGCCGAATCGGCGCCCCGGCACGCGGGCTGGGACGGCTCGAAGTACTGGTACCAGGACGCCACCGGCTGGTGGCGGTGGACCAGCCACTACGGGAAGTACGTGCGCCACACGGGCGGTTCGGGCGGCGGCTCCGCGGCGGCGTCCGCCGCGCCCGCGCGCGGGCACAACCCCCACCCCACCTTCCGGGGCCGGTCCGGCTGGGACGCGACCGACCGGGTGTACTGGTACCGGCAGAACGGCAGCTGGTGGTGGACCAGCCACCGGGAGCGCTACGAGGCCCGTACCGGCGATACGGGTGCGACGGGCGGCGCGCCCGCCCGCACGGGCCCGGAGTCCGGCAGCGGTGCGGGCACCCCCGTCCGGTACGGCACCGAGGCCGCCGTGCAGTGGGCGCTGGCCCAGATCGGCAAGCCGTACGCGTGGGGCGGCAACGGCCCGTCCGCCTTCGACTGCTCCGGTCTGGTCCAGCAGGCCTACCAGCGCGCGGGCATCTCGCTGCCGCGGGTCGCCGACGCCCAGTACCGCGCCTCGACGCCGATCTCGCGCGACCGGCTGCGCCGCGGCGACCTGGTCTTCTGGTCGTCCAACGGCTCCCCGTCCGGCATCCACCACGTGGCGATCTACCTGGGCGACGGCCGGTACCTGGAGGCGCCCCGGTCCGGCCGGGCGGTCCGCATCTCCTCCTTCGCCGCCTACCGCCCCACCTTGTACGGACGGGTCGGCTGACCCCGCCCTACGCCGCGCAGACCCGCCCCAGAAGAAAGGTCGTCCGTCATGGCGCCGACAGCCCAGGCCACCGTTCCGCCGTCCCGCTCCGGCGAACCGTCCGCGGACCCCGCGACGGACCTGCCCGGCCGGATACCCGACCTGCGGACGCACGGCTTCCTGCCCGAGCGGCCGCCCGTACGGACGATGATCGGCACCTGGGCGTGGCTGGACGAACTGGCCGGGGCCGTCGCCACCGCCCCGGACCGGGACACCGCCCGCGCCCTGGTCGCCCACGCGGGCCGGGACGGCGTGCTGACCGCGCTGCGGCAGCGGGTCTCCCGCCTGTCGCCGCGCAACGCGGACGCCGCGTCCCTGCGGGTGGCGGTGATCGCGGCGGCCTGTGGCTGGAGCGGCCTGGACCCGCTCGTACCGACCGCCCGGCACACCGCCGACCTGGCGTTCCTCGACCTGTGGTCGGCCGTCGGACACCGCGTCGACCACCAGCAGTTCGTCGCGCTGCCCACGCTCGCGCTGCTGAACTGGGCGCCCGAACGCAAGCCGCGCCGCCATCTGCCCATCGACCAGCTCGCCCGTACGGAAGGGCTCGTCCCGGTGGTGCGCTGGTCGCCGCAGGGGCAGCCGCTCGGCCGGCTGGACCGGCTGATGCTGGCCACCACCCGGCTGGAGGCCCATGGCATCTGGCTGTTCCGGCTGGCCGGGACGCTCGCCGGGCGTGCCCCCGGGGACGCGTCCACCGGTACGGCGCTGCGCCGCCTGATCCGGGTCCAGCACGCGCTGCGCGCCCAGCTCCGGGCGGAGGCGGCGGTGTTGCGGGCGGCCCCGGCACCGGAGTGGCAGGGCGTGGTGCTCGCCGAACTCGCCGGGCTGGGCGCGCTGGAGCCGCCGGTGTTCCAGGCGGCCGACGCGGTGCTCTGCGCGGGCGGACGCCGGATGGGGGACGCCGGCCGGCACCGGCTGCGCCGCCACCTGCCGGTCCGGCACCGCGCCTGGCTCAGCGCGCTGAACCGGCACTGCGCGCCGGTCCGCACCCTCGCGCACCGCGGCGGCCCGGACGCGGCCGCCTATCGCGAGGCGCAGGAATCGCTGATCGCGCTGCGGCGTACGTACGCGGGCCTGGTGCACTGTGCCGCCGCCCGGCCGGCCGGGGGACAGCTGTCGGCCGTGGCCTGATCCGGAGGGGGTGTTCCGGCCACGGGAGGTCCGTGGGGCCGTGGCGTGATCAGAGCGGTGTGGCGGTGCCGTACGCGGGTGAGGGGTGGGCCGGCCGTACCCCGGCGTCAACCGGCCGTGCGCCTGTTATTGGTCTGGACATGTCCATGCGGCGTCACTAGTCTTCGCGTTGGTCTAGACCGCACAGCACGCAAGACAGCAGCTCACGGAACACCCCCTCGTTCTTCAGGAGCCAAGCATGCGCAAGAAGCTCAGTGCTGCCGTGGTCGGTCTCGGCATCGCCGGAGTCTCCCTGTTCGCCACCGGCAGCGCGTCCAGCCACGGCTACAGCGACGCACCCCCCAGCCGCCAGGTGCTCTGCGCCAAGGGCGTGGTCAAGAACTGTGGCGCGATCCAGTGGGAGCCGCAGAGCGTCGAGGGCCCCAAGGGCTTCCCGGCCGCCGGCCCCGCCGACGGCAGGATATGTTCCGGCGGCAACAGCGGGTTCAAGGAGCTGGACGACCCGCGCGGCGGCCAGTGGCCCGCCACCAACCTCAGGGGCGGCCAGGGCTACACCTTCCAGTGGCGGCTGACCGCGCGGCACGCCACCACGGACTTCCGCTACTACATCACCAAGGACGGCTACGACCCGAGCAAGCCGCTCACCCGGGCGGACCTCGAACCCGAGCCGTTCGTGACGGTGCCGATGGGCGGGCGGCAGCCGGCCGCGACCGTGCAGCACCAGGGCACGGTGCCCACCCAGAAGCACGGCCACCACATCATCCTCGGCGTCTGGAACATCGCCGACACCGGCAACGCGTTCTACGCCTGCTCCGACGTCAACCTCTCGTAACCGCGCCGGAGCTCCCACGGGCCTCCCTGTCCTTCCTCCGGGGAGGCCCGGTCCCGTCGCCGAACCGGCCGCTCCGCTCCTCTAGGCAGCACCGACCGGCGGGAATATTCTGCTGGTTGGTCTGGACCGCAGTGCACTCGGCTCGCAGGAAACCCCCTCATTCCGGGAGCGAAGCATGCGCAAAAGGATCAGTGCGGCCGTCATCGGCCTGAGTGTCATCGGCGCGTCCGTCCTGGCGACGAGCGGCGCCACCGGCCACGGCTACACCGACGCCCCCATCAGCAGACAGAAACTGTGCGCCAACGGCACGGTGAAGAACTGCGGCGCGATCCAGTGGGAGCCGCAGAGCGTCGAGGGCCCCAAGGGCTTCCCGAACGGCGGGCCCGCCGACGGCAGGATCTGCGCCGGCGGCAACGGCCGCTTCGCCGAGCTCGACGATCCGCGCGGCGGCCAGTGGCCCGCCACCAAGGTGAGCGCGGGCACCTACACCTTCCGCTGGCGCTTCACCGCCCCGCACCGCACCACGGACTTCCGCTACTACATCACCAAGAACGGCTGGAACCCCAGCCGCCCGGTGACCCGGGCCGACCTGGAACTCACCCCGTTCCTGACCGTCCCCTACAACGGGCAGCAGCCGCCGACCACCCTCTCGCACCAGGGCACGCTGCCCGGCGGGAAGACCGGCAGGCACCTGATCGTCGGCGTCTGGACGATCGCCGACACCGCCAACGCCTTCTACGCCTGCTCGGACGTGGAGTACTGAGCGGCCCCGGACAACACGAACGGGCCTCCCGGAGCTGTGCTCCGGGAGGCCCGTCCTCAGGTGCGCCGCCAGGGACTCGAACCCCGGACCCGCTGATTAAGAGTCAGCTGCTCTAACCAACTGAGCTAGCGGCGCTCGCTGACGAAAGAAATACTACCTGGTCCCGAGGGGTGCTTCTGACCACCGCCCGGACCGGGCGGCCGAGCGCGCTCCCGGAGCCCCGCTCCCGCGTCCCGGCCGCCGGGATTCAGAGCGACAGCGACAGCAGCACCGGGGCCGCCCGCCGGTTCAGCGCGTCGGCGGCCTGCCGCAGCCGGTGGGCGTGCTCCAGCGGCATGGACAGGGCCAGGCAGCCGACCGTGGCGCCCGCCGTGATCGGTACGGCCGCGCAGACCGTGCCGACCGCGTACTCCTGGAGGTCCAGCATCGGGACCGTCGGCGGCTGGCTGTCCAGCTTGTGGAAGAGCACCTTCTCGTTGGTGATCGTCCGGGAGGTGAGGCGGGCGGTCTTGTGGCGGGAGAGGTGATCCATCCGGCCGTCGTGGTCCAGCTGCGCCAGCAGGCACTTGCCCACCGCGCTGGCATGTGCCGTACGGCGGAATTCCGCCCACTCGTTGACCTTGGGGGCCCGGGGACCGTCGGCGTAGTGGAGGATCTTGACCTCGCCGTCGATGTACCGGCTGATGTAGACCGCCGCGCCGACCGAGTCGCGCAGCTCGACGAGCGTGCGCTGGAGCTTGTCGCGCAGTGCCTCCTCGCGGTCGCCGCCCGAGCCGAGCAGTATCAGGGACTCGCCGACGACGTAGGCACCGTCGGCGACCTGCGCGACATAGCCCTCGCGGCGCAGCATCGCCAGCATGTGGGCGAGGTGCCCGGTCGGCAGGCCGGTCTCGCGGGCGATCTGCACGTCCGTCACGCCACCGGCGTGCCGGGCGATGGTTTCGAGCACGCGGAGGGCGTACTGCACCGAGTGGAACGGCGCGGTCGGCTCGGGCTTCAGCGCCACGGTGTCCCCCTAGCAGGTTGTGACCGTTTGCGTCGCTGCCGTCGCTGGCGGTCACGACCGTCGAACATTACCGGCCGATCACGGGCAGCGGGGCACGTACCACGATAGCGGCCAAAGCCGCCCGCTGGAGGGGGTCTTGACCGAAAAGGGCGGACCGCCAACCACCTGTCCAGCGGCGTGCCCCGCTGGCATATGCCGACGTCATTCGGGGGCGGTGCCACGGACGTCGCGGGCGCGGCACCGGGCCGGCGGGCGCCCGGAGGACGACCGCAGCCGCGTCCGGGCACCGCGCCGCCCCTCGGTGCGTCGCGACACCGCTCCTCAGAGCACCGCGCTCAGGAACTCCCGGGTGCGGTCGTTCTCCGGCTCGCTGAAGATCTTCTCCGGGGACCCGAACTCGATCACCCGCCCCTGGTCGAACATCATCACGCAGTCGGAGATGTCCCGCGCGAAGTTCATCTCGTGGGTGACGCAGAGCATCGTGATGTCGGTGGTGTGCGCGATGTCGCGCAGCACGTCCAGGACGCCGGCCACCAGCTCCGGGTCGAGCGCGCTGGTCACCTCGTCCAGCAGCAGCACCTGCGGCCGCATGGCCAGAGCGCGCGCGATGGCGACCCGCTGCTGCTGGCCGCCGGAGAGCTGGGACGGGTACTTGTCGAGATGCTGCGTCAGCCCGACCAGGTCCAGCAGCCCGCGGGCCCGCTCCTCGGCCGCGTCCTTGCCCAGGCCGAGCACGTGCACCGGCGCCTCGGTGATGTTGCGCAGCACCTTCATGTTGGGGAAAAGGTTGAACTGCTGGAAGACCATCCCGATGTTCTTGCGGACCTCCCGGCAGTGCTTCTCGCTCGCCGGTACGAGGGTGCCGTTCTTCTCCTCGTGGGTGAGATAGGCGTCCCCGACCTTGATCTTTCCCTCGTCCGGCTTCAGCAGCGTCATCAGCAGCCGCAGGATCGTGGTCTTGCCGGACCCGGACGGGCCGATCAGCGTGACGTGCTTGCCGGAGTAGACCGTCATGTCCAGCGAGTCCAGGACGGTGTGCGTCCCGAAGCGCTTGGTGACCCGGTCGAAGCGGACCAGTTCGGGGCCGTCCTCCTCGGTGCCCACGGTGGCCTTCTTGGGGATGCTGTCATCGGACAAAGCGACGCTCCAGGACTCGCAGGAGAAGGGAGGTGGGGTAGGAGATCACGACGAACAGGACGCCGACGACCGTGATCGGCTCCATGTAGTCGAAGGTGGTCGCACCGATGCTGTTCGCCTGGAAGAGCAGGTCGGCCACCGTGATGGCGGCCAGCATGGGCGTGTCCTTGAACATCGCGATGACGTAGTTGCCGAGCGCCGGGACCACACGGCGGAACGCCTGCGGCAGGATCACCGCGGTCCAGGTGCGCCGGCGCGGCAGGCTGAGCGCGGTCGCCGCCTCCCACTGGCCCTCCGGGACACCGTCGATGCCCGCCCGGTACACCTCGGCGGTGTACGTCGAGTAGTGCAGTCCGAGGCCGATGACGCCGGTGGTCAGCGGGTCGAAGGTCAGACCCCAGCCGGGCAGCACGAAGAAGAGGAAGAACAGCTGCACCAGCAGCGGCGTGTTGCGGACGAACTCCACCACGACGCTGACCGGCCAGGTCACCCACCGGCTGGGGGAGCGCAGCGCCAGCGCCCACACCAGGCCCAGCACGAACGCCACCAGCGAGCCGAGCAGCGTCGCCTGCACAGTGATCCACAAGCCGTGGAGCAGGTCCGGCAGGATGTCGCCGACGTACTCCCATGACCAGTTGTTCACGGCTTACCTCCGGGAGCGGTGATCACCTGGGGGCCCTGCTCCGTGATCGGCAGCCGGCGCGAGAACCAGCCGGACCTCTCCGGCGCGCGGCCGATGGACGCCTTGGCCCGGCGTTCCAGAAGGCGCATGATCCGGGTCACCACGAACGCGATCACGAAGTAGAGGACCAGGATGATCCCGTAGACCTGGGCGCTCTGGCCCGTGGAGAGCCGGGCCAGCTTGGCCTGGAAGGTCAGCTCCCCGATGGACAGCAGCGAGGCCAGGGCGGTGCCCTTGAGCAGCTCGATCAGGAGGTTGTTGAACGGCGGCAGCATCTCCGGCACGGCCTGCGGCAGGATCACCTTGCGCATCCGCTGCCAGGGCGTGAAGCTCAGCGCGATGGCCGCCTCACGCTGGGCGGGGGCCACCGCCTGGATGGCGCCGCGCACGACCTCGGAGCCGTACGCCCCGTAGGACAGCCCGAGCGCGAGGGTGCCCGCCCAGATCCCGGCGAGCTGCCAGCCCAGCAGCGGCAGCGCGAAGAACAGCCAGAACATCAGGACCAGCGCCGAGGTGCCGCGGAAGAACTCCACGTAGACACCGGACAGGAAGCGTACGATCCACAGCCGGGACGTACGGGCCATGCCGATGCCGAAGGCGACGGCGGCGGCCAGCAGGGCGCTGTAGACCATCAGCTGGACGGTGATCCACACGCCTTTGAAGAACAGTTCCCACAACGCTCCGGTCACCGGGCACAGAGCTCCTTCGCCGTGAGGTCGGTCATGAACTCCTCGGTGAACCCGAAGGGCCGGGCGATGCGCAGGAGTTCGCCGCTCCGCTTCATCGTGTGCAGCTCACGGTTGAAGGCGTCCCGCAGCTTCGTCTCGCCGATCCGGAAGCCGTAACCGCCACCGTCCCGCTGCGGCTTGCCGTCCACCACCGGCGTGAAGGGGTGGGTCATCTCCACCTTGGGGTGCTTGCCGGTCTTCAGCGCCTCCATCATGGTCAGCGCGGTGCCGGCGAAGCAGTCGATGCGGCCCGCCTCCAGCGCCTCCATGCCGGCGATCTGGTCGCCGTACGTCTGGATCCGCCCCTTGGCGACGCCGTTGCCGACCGCGTAGTCGATCTCCGCGTACCCGATGCCGGTGCCCATGCGGAAGCCGCCCCGGGCCACGTCCTCATAAGAGTTGATCTTCTTCGGGTTGCCCTTCGGCACCAGGAAGCCGTCCTTGGACTCGTAGTCCGGGTCGGAGAACAGCACGGCCTGGCAGCGCGCCTTGTTGATGAACATGCCCGCCACGATCACGTCGTACTGGAAGGAGTGCAGGCCGGGCACGAGGGCGCCGAACTCGACCGGCACCGGTTCGAAGCGCTGCACCCCCAGCCGCTGGAAGATCGTCTTGGCGACGGCGGGCGCCTCGCCGGTCAGCTCGCCCTGGCTGTTGATCGACGCGTAGGGCGGCTCGCTGGCGATGCCCATCCGTACGACTTTCCTGCTGCGAAGATCATCGAGTAGGTGTCCCCCGTCCGTAGCCCCGGTGATGTCCACGCGCGAGCAACCGGTGGTGGCCGCTCCGAGTGCCCCTGTCAAACCCAGCGCCGCCGCTCCTGCAAGCAGCGAGCGGCGGCGGAACCCTGATGCGTCTCTTCCTGAGCTGTTCCCCTGTGGTGGAGCCATGGGCGCGCGACTACCCGAACGCGGGAAATTCATGCCGGTCGTTTCCGGCCCTTGATGCAAGCGGTGCGAGGCCGTGGTGCGGGCCGGTCATGCGTGCATACGACATCCGTTCGGGCCCTTAACTCCCCTCCTGTGCAGGCGGTTCGGCGCCGGGCGGGGGCGTCCGGAAAGGGCGTGCGCCGCGCCGCTGTGGCTGTTGTGCAAGGGGCCGCCCGCTGGTCCACCATGGGTCCGCAAAGCACCGTTAGGAGGCACCATGGCCGACCGTTTCATCGAAGTCTCCCTCGACAAGCGGGGCGTGAGCTGCACGGCGAAGCTGCTCGACGACCGCGCGCCGGTCACCTGCCGGGCCGTCTGGGACGCGCTGCCCCTCGGCGGCGACGTCTACCACGCCAAGTACGCCCGCAACGAGATCTACGCCCTGGTCCCGCCGTTCGCTCCGGAGGAGCCCCCGCTGGAGAACCCGACCATCACCCCCATCCCCGGCGACCTGTGCTACTTCACCTTCAGCGACACCCAGTTGGGCACCGCCTCGTACGGGTACGAGCGGGAGGCCAAGCACCAGGGCCGCGCCACCGTCGTCGACCTCGCGCTCTTCTACGAGCGCAACAACCTGCTGATCAACGGTGACGCGGGCTGGGTCCCGGGCATCGTGTGGGGCTCGGTGGTGGACGGCCTGGACCGGATGGCCGACGCCTGCCAGGACCTGTGGCGCGCCGGCGCCCTGGGGGAGACCCTCAACTTCCGCCGGGCGTAGGCGGCGCGGGCAGGTCCGCCGCGCCCGACGCGTAGAGGGCGTGCGCGGCGCGCAGGACCAGCGCGTCGGCGTGCCGCGCGCCCACCAGCTGCACCCCGATCGGCAGCCCGTCCCCGTCCACGCCGCACGGCACGGTCGCGGCGGGCTGCTGCGTCATGTTGAACGGGTAGGTGAACGGCGTCCAGCCCGTCCAGCGCGTGTGTCCCGACCCGGCCGGCACCTCGGCCCCCGCCTCGAAGGCGGTGATCGGCTCGGTCGGCGTGACGAGCAGGTCGTACGTGCTGTGGAAGCGGCCCATCGCCAGGCCCAGCGCCATCCGCACGTCCACCGCCGCCAGGTAGTCCAGCGCGCTGCGCCGCGCACCCTCCGCGCAGATCTCCTTCAGGCCCGGGTCGAGCAGCTCGCGCTGCGCGTGGCTCAGGTGCTGGACCACCCGGGCGGCGCCGCTGAACCACAGCGTGTGGAACTCCTCCACCGGGTCCTCGATACCCGGGTCCGCCTCCTCGACCTCGGCGCCCAGCTCGGCGAGCCGGTCCACGGCGCGCCGTACCGCCGCGGCGATCTCCGGCCGCACCGGCACGTCCCCGCCCAGCGACGGGCTGTAGGCCACCCGCAGCCCGGCCACCGGCCGCTCCAGCCCCGTCCGGAACGACCCGGTGTGCGGCGGGAGCTGCGACCAGTCCCGCCAGTCGGCGCCGGTGATCACGTCCATCAGCAGCGCCGCGTCGGCCGCGTCCCGGGTCATCGGCCCGACGTGCGCCAGCGTCCCGAACGGGCTCGCCGGGAACAGCGGCACCCGCCCGTACGTCGGCTTCAGCGCGAAGATCCCGCAGAAGGCGGCGGGGATGCGGACCGACCCGCCGCCGTCCGTGCCCAGGCTCAGCGGCCCGGCGCCGAGCGCCACGGCCGCCGCGCTGCCGCCGCTGGACCCGCCGGCCGTCCGGGACGGGTCGTACGGATTGCCCGTCACCCCGTGCCGCGGGCTGTCCGTGACGCCCTTCCACCCGAACTCGGGCGTGGTGGTCTTGCCCACGAAGACCGCGCCGTGCTCGCGCAGCCGCGCCACCGACGGCGCGTCCGCGTCCCAGGCGACGCCCTCCTCGCGCACCGTGCGCGACCCGCGCAGCGTCGGCACACCCCGCGTCAGCAGCAGATCCTTGACCGTGACCGGCACCCCGTCCACCAGTCCGGCCGGCCGCCCGGACCGCCACCGCTCCTCGGACTCCTTCGCCGCGGCCAGCGCCGCGTCCGCGTCGATCCGGGTGAAGGCGTTCACCCGCTCCTGCGCCCACCCGGCCCGCTCGATCACCGCCTGCACCGCCTCGACCGGCGAGAACTCGCCCGCCGCGTACCCGGCGACCAGCCGCACCGCCGAGCAGTCGGCCAGATCCGTCACCTCAGCCATCCCGACCTCCATCCACGAACGCTCCGCCTCCACGGTCCCGGAAGATCAGGCACCGGGTACGTAGCCCAGCCGCTTGTCCACCACATTGGTGAGCGGCTCGCCCGCCGCCCACCGGTCGAAGTTGTCCGCGAACTGGTCGGCCAGCGCGTCCCGCCAGCCCAGCGTGTCGCCGCTCATGTGCGGCGAGACGATCAGGTGCGGTACGTCCCACAGGACGCTGTCCGAGGTCAGCGGCTCGTGCGCGAAGACGTCCAGCGCCGCCGCCGCGATCCGCCACTCGCGCAGCGCCGCCACCAGGTCGTCCTCGACGACGAGCGGCCCGCGCCCCACGTTGATGAAGCGGGCCCGCTGCCGCATGCGGCCGAAGGCGGCCCGGTCGAACATGCCGCGTGTCTCGTCCGTCAGCGGCGCCGCGCACACGACCCAGTCGGCCGTGCCCAGCAGACCGTCCAGTGCGCCGCTCGGGTGCACCCGGCCGAAGTCGGGGTCGTCCGTACGGGCCCGCCGCCCGACCAGCTCCACCGTGACACCCAGTGCCAGCAGTGTCCGGCCGATGGCCCGGCCGATCGGCCCCGAGCCCACCACGACGGCGCGGCTGCCCGCCACCCGCAGCGTCTCCCGGTGCCGCCAGCGCCGCTGCCGCTGGAGCTCCCAACTTCCGTAGAAGTCCTTGGCCATGGCGATCACCAGACCGGCCACGTACTCGGCGATCGGCTGCTCGAAGACCCCGCGCGCGTTGGTCACCAGGGTCCCGTCCGCGATCAGCTCCGGGCACATCAGCCGGTCCACGCCCGCGCTGGCGGTGTGCACCCAAACGGGTCGCGGGCCGTCGCCCGGCCAGGCGTCCCGGATGGCGTCGGAGGTGAAGTCCCAGGCCAACAACACGTCCGCGGAGGGCAGTCGGTCGGCGAGGGTCGTGTCGTCGGCGAACACCACCCGGGCGCGGCCGGCGAGCCGGTCCAGCTTCGGAGGCGGGTCGGAACCAAGGACAAGGACGGTGCTTTCGGACATAGGCCAGAAACCGTTCTGAAACGTGAGCCCCTTTGAATGAAAGGAGGCGCCGACAGATGCCTGAGATGCGAGGATTGACCACGCTAAGAAGTCGTAACTACCGTGTCAACAACGGCTCTGTCCCGACGTCCCCGGCTTGTGCCGGTCGCAGCAAACCCCTGGCCAATGGCCTTGCCCTTACCAGCCCTTCGCTCTTCTGGGGGCCTCATGGACGTCTCATTTCTGGGGGGACCGAAGCCTCAGCTCGGTGTGGGTGTCGTCGCCCCGTTCGACTTCGCCCTGGACCGCGAGCTGTGGCGCTGGGTCCCCGACGATGTCTCCCTCCACCTCACTCGAACCCCTTTCGTACCGGTCGAGGTGAGCCTCGACCTGGCCCGCCTCGTCAGTGAACACGAAACCCTGCACGCCGCCGTCCAGGCGCTGTGCGCCGTCTCCCCGCAGGTCGTCTCGTACGCCTGCACCTCCGGCAGCTTCGTCGGCGGCGTGGCCGGCGAGCGCGCCATGTGCGCCGCCATGACCCAGGCGGGGGAGCAGCTCCCGGCGCTCACCACCTCGGGCGCGCTCCTCGAAGCGCTGCGCGAGATCGGCGCGCGGCGGATCGCGGTCGTCACGCCGTACACCAAGTCGGTGACCGACTCCCTGGAGGAGTATCTGAGGGAGGCCGGCGTCACCGTCACCGGCCGCGCCTACCTCGGCCTGACCCGGCACATCTGGAAGGTGCCGTACCGGGACGTCGTCGACATGGCCCGCCAGGCCGTCGTCGGCGCCGCCGACGCCCTGTTCATCAGCTGTACGAACCTGCCGACGTACGACGTCATCCCGCAGCTGGAGGCCGAGCTGCGGATGCCGGTCCTGTCGGCCAACCAGGTCACCATGTGGGCGTCCCTGCGGGCCATCGGTGCGGACGCGGTCGGCCCGTACCAGGCGCTGGTGGACCCCGTCGCCAGACGGGGGCCGGCCGCCATGACCGCCTCCTGGGCGCCCGAGGAGGGCGCCGGGATACCGAGGCGGGGCGGCCCTCCCGAGGCGGCGTTCGCCGGCTCGCCGGCCCCTTCGCCGGAGGCGGAGCAGGCCGACGGACGGGACGCGCCGCCCTTTCACCCCCCGGAGGAACCCGGCCCGGCCACACCGGTCTGAGACGTACGGGGCGGCGCCCGGCAGGACGCCGTCCCCGGTGCGGCCATCCGCGCGCCCGGCGCCCAAGCGCCCGCGGCGGCGCACCGGCCGCAGTGCACACCCCCACCCGCATCCCCCCGTCAGGAGACGTGCATGGCATCCACGGTCGGCTTCCTCTACCCCGGCCACTCCGCCGAGGACGACTACCCCCGGCTCGAAGCCCTCCTCGGCAACGGGCTGAGCCTGCCGCTCGTCCACACCGACATCGGCGAGGACGCCCACCGCGTCGACGCCCTGCTGGAGATGGGCTCCGCGGCCCGGCTCGCCGCCGGTGTCGCCGAGCTGAAGGCCCGCGGCGCCGAAGCCGTCGTCTGGGCCTGCACCAGCGCCAGCTTCGTCTTCGGCTGGGAAGGCGCCCAGGAGCAGGTGCGCGAGCTGTCGGCCACCGCCGGGCTGCCCGCCTCCAGCACCTCCTTCGCCTTCGCGCACGCCGTCCGGGCGCTGGGCGCCGAGCGGGTGGCCATCGCCGCGACCTACCCCGACGACGTGGCCGAGTGCTTCCGCGCCTTCCTGAAGTCCGCGGGGGCGGACGTCGTCTCGACGCGCGGCAGCGGGATCATCACCGCCGCCGAGGTCGGCACCTGGGGCCTGGAGGAGGTCCTGCTGCTCGCCCGTACGGGGGACCACCCCGACGCCGAGGTGGTGCTGCTGCCGGACACCGCCCTGCACACCGCCGCCCACCTCCCCGCCATCGAGGCGGCGCTGCGCAAGCCGGTGCTCACCGCCAACCAGGCCACCGCCTGGGAGGGGCTGCGGCTGCTGGACCGCACGGTCGCGTGCCCGGCGCTGGGCACGCTGTTCGCCGGGTCCTCGCTGCCCACCGCCGTGGGGTAGCGGCGGCCGCCGGAGGGCCCGCCCGGCCTGCCCGGGAATAACCGGAGAACTGCTCCGGTTGTTCGCCGGGCAGACCAGCGAACGCGAGGAGGGCCCGCACCGTGAGCGGCGACCACGACGAGATCCGGGGCACCGGCGAGAACCGGGGGACCGACGAGAACCGCGGGACCGGCGGGGCACCGGGTGACGGCATCCGAGGCACCGCCCACGGCACCGCGCCCGTGCCCCTGTCCGTGCTCGACCTGGTGACCGTGGGCGCCGGGCACACCGCCTCCGAGGCGGTACGCACCGCCGTCGGCATCGCCCGTACGGCCGAGCGCCGCGGCTTCCACCGCTACTGGGTCGCCGAGCACCACTCGATGCCCGGCGTGGCCTCCTCGTCCCCCGCGGTCCTGCTGGCCCACCTCGCCGCCCACACCGACCGCATCCGGCTCGGCTCCGGCGGCGTCATGCTGCCCAACCACGCGCCGCTGGTGATCGCCGAGCAGTTCGGCACCCTGGAGGCGATGGCCCCCGGCCGGATCGACCTGGGCCTGGGCCGCGCGCCCGGCACCGACGGCGCCACCGCGGCGGCGCTGCGCCGTACCGATCGCCTGCACGAGGGCGCGGACGAATTTCCGCAGCAGCTCGCCGAGTTGACCCGCTTCCTGGACGACGACTTCCCCGACGGGCACCCGTACAGCCGTATCCACGCGGTGCCGGGGCCGGTCCAGGCCACGTCGCCGGGCGGGGTCCAGTCGGCGCACCGGCCGCCGCTGTGGCTGCTCGGCTCCTCCGGCTTCAGCGCCCAGCTGGCCGGCCGCCTGGGGCTGCCGTTCGCCTTCGCGCACCACTTCTCCGCGGCGAACACCATCCCCGCGCTGGACCTGTACCGCGAGTCCTTCCGGCCCTCCGCCGTCCTGGCCGAGCCGTACGCCCTGATCGGCGTCGCCGCGCTGGCCGCCGAGGACGAGAAGGAGGCACGCCGCCAGGTCCTCACCGGCGCGCTGTCCATGCTCCGGCTGCGGACCGGGCGCCCCGGGCTGGTGCCGAGCCCGGAGGAGGCCGAGGCGTACGCGTTCAGCGAGCGGGAGCGCGACTTCGTCGACGGCTGGCTGTCCAACATCGTCCACGGCACCCCCGACGCGGTCCGCAGCGGCCTGGACGCCCTCGCCAAGCGCACCGGCGCGGACGAGCTGATGCTCACGGCGAACGCGCACGGCGGCGACGTCCGGCTGCGTTCGTACGAGCTGATCGCGGACGCGTACGGGCTGCCGACGGCGTAGCAACCGGTGGCCGGGCGTCCGGTTGCCGCACGGGCGGTCGAACGCAATCGAGCGGGCCGGGGCACCGGAGCGGGCGGGGGAGCGCGGTGCGCCGCTCGCTCCCTCCCGGGCTCCGACGAGTAGGGGAGTACGCCGGTCCGCCCGGTGCTCGTCCGGTCGGGCGGGCGGGGAAGGGCGCCGGTCGTCCGCTGCTTTCCCGGTTCGGCGGGCGGGAGAGCGTGCCGGTCCGCCCGCCCCCGGACGCCGCGGCTACGTGCCGCTCCGCCCCGCCCCGAGCAGTTCGCACACCCGGTCCGGCGGTACCGGGCGGGAGTACAGCCACCCCTGCCCGGTGTCGCAGCCGATGCGGCGCAACCGTTCCGCCTGTTCGGCGCTCTCCACGCACTCCGCGGTGACCGTCAGGCCCAGCCGGTGCGCCAGTGAGACCAGCGCCTCCACGATCGTCTCGTCCGCCGGGTTCGGGTGCTCCTGCGAGCGGAAGCCGCGGACGAAGGAGCCGTCCAGCTTCAGCACGGACACCGGAAGCCGGCTGAGGTAGGCGAGGTTCGAGTAGCCGGTCCCGAAGTCGTCGATGGCGATCCGTACGCCCATCTCGCTCAGCGCCTGGAGCGCCTGGAGCGGGCGCCCGGCCGACCCCATCACGGCCGACTCGGTCAGCTCCAGCTGGAGCAGGGCCGGCGGCAGCCCGGTCTCGGCGAGGATGCCCGCCACGTCGGCGACCAGGTCGGAGTCCCACACCTGCCGCACGGCCACGTTCACGCTGACGAACAGCGGATCGGCGCCGGGGCGCGCCAGCTGCCAGGCGCGGGCCTGGTGGCAGGCGCGGGCCAGCACCCAGCGGCCCAGTTCGACGATCGAGCCGTTCTCCTCGGCCAATCCGATGAACCGATTCGGCGACAGTGTGCCGAACTGCGGGTGCCGCCAGCGCACCAGCGCCTCGACGCCCTTCGCGCGCCCGTCCCCGAGCCCGACCAGCGGCTGGTACTCCAGGGTGAACTCGCCGCGGTCCACGGCCGGCCGCAGGGTGCTGGACAGGGCCTGGCGGGTCATCCGGTGGGCGTTGCGCTCGGGGTCGAAGAGCGTCCAGCGGGCCTTGCCGTCCTCCTTGGCCCAGTACAGCGTGGTGTCCGCGGCCTGCATCAGGCCGGTGGCGGTGGTGCCGGTCGCCGCGCGCTCCACGACGCCGATGCTCGCGGAGACCGACAGCCGCTGCCCGGCCAGGTCGAACGGCCGCTGGAGCGCGTCCAGCACGCGCTGCGCCAGCTCGGCGAGCTGCTCGGTGCCGGCCGAGTCCTCCACCAGGAGCGCGAACTCGTCGCCGCCCAGCCGCGCTACCAGGTGCCCGCTGCGGCCGCGTACCGCGCCGCGCCCGTCCAGGCTCTCGGCGCAGTGCGTCAGGCGCTGGGCCACCGCGCTCAGCAGCCGGTCGCCGACCCGGTGGCCGAGGGTGTCGTTGACGGCCTTGAAGCCGTCCAAATCGAGGTAGCACAGGCCGACGCGGCCCGTGCCGTGCTGTTCGAAGGCGGCCGTCTCCAGCGCGCCCGCCAGCCGTTCGAAGAACAGCGCGCGGTTGGGCAGCCGGGTCACCGGGTCGTGCATCTGGAGGTGGCGCAGCCGGGCCAGCAGGTCGTGCCGGTCGCTGATGTCCGAGACCGACAGCAGGACGCAGTCCTCGTCCGGCAGCGGCTCGACCGTCACCTCGGCCCACAGGAACTGCCCGTCCGGATGTTTCAGACGCCGGGTGCAGCGCAGCCGGTCGCTGTGGCCGCACAGCACTTCCCGGTAGGCGGCCCAGATGCGCGGGTCGGTGCCCAGCTCGGTCAGGTCCGCGGCGGTCGCCGCGACCAGGTCGTCGGGGGCCGCGCCGACCAGTTCCCCGAAGGCGGGGTTGGCGGCGAGGACCAGGCCGTCGCGGTTCAGTACGGCCAGCGGGACGCGGGCGGCCTGGAAGGCGGCGCGGTAGTCGCGCAGCGAGGCCGCAGAGCCGTCGCAGGCGTCCGGCTCGGGGCGGCCGGCCGCGCGCGGCTCGTCGTGGGTGCCCGGCCGTCCGCCGGGCCGGGTCCGGCCGTCGGCCGCGTCCGGGCCGGCGGTGTGGGCGGGGCCGGAGGCGTCGTCCGGGCCCGCGGCCGATTCTTTGGTCGGTTCATTACGCTCCGTCACCGCGGAGAGCGTCGTTCCGGGCGCGCGGCCCGTGCCGCCGGGGTATCCGCTCACTGCTCGCTCCCGCATGGCGCTTGTCTCGTGATGGAGGGGGAATCCGCGCTGGAAAGTGTGGCGATCATAGAGGCTGCCGCAAGGGCCTATCCAGCGACGCAGCCGTGATCATCGGCACCCATGGCGGAAGTTTGGCCATTTCCGTCCGGCTGTGTTCATGCGTATCCGGTCAACGATCGATAGTGACTTTCCGTTACGGGGCGGGGAGTTGAGCCGGTCACTCGTCTGGGGCCCCGGAACAGGACGGATGTCGGCAAACCGCCACAAAGTGGGGAGGGTGCTCCGAATCCGTACCGGGAGGTCGATGTGCCACGTGCCCAGCAACCTCCGGAGGTGGACCGTCATGTGCTGCGCCGGGTGGCCGCGGTGGCCACCTCCCTCAGCGCGGTCATAGCCACCTCCGTCATCACGGGCCCCGCCACCGCGTCCGAAGGGTCCCTGCCCTGCGCGCTGGCCCGTACCGACGCGCACCACTCCGAGGGCCTGGACACCTGGGACCGGACCTACCCCCGACCCGCGCGCACCCTCGACGCCGTCATGGTCTTCCTGTCCTTCCCGGACTCCGAGCCGGTCGCCGACCCCCGGGAGCTGGCCGCCGACTACTTCCCGGCCACCTCCCGCTTCTTCGAGCGCGCCTCCTACGGCCGCTTCAGGCTGCGCCCGGACATCCAGCGGCACTGGGTGCGGATGCCGCAGGTCTCCGGCTCGTACGGCATACGGCGGGACTGGGACGCCGGCCGCCGCGGCGCCTACCTGCGCGACGCCGTGGCCGCCGCCGACGGTGTGGTGGACTTCAGCCGCTACGACGTGGTCTACCTCGTCGCCGACCCGGACGCGCCCGGGGTCGACTCCGACGCCACCAAGGTCGTCAACCTCGACCGGCCGCTGCACGCCGACGACGCCGACCTGCGCCGGTTCGTCACCGTCTTCGAGCAGAGCCCGCCGGACCGCAATGTGCTGGCGCACGAGACCGGCCACGTCTTCGACCTGCCGGACCTCTACCACCGGCCGCGGGACGGCAAAGGGGACTGGGACACCTATGTGGGGGACTGGGACCTCATGGGCAGCCAGTTCGGACTGGCCCCCGACCCCTTCGGCTGGCACAAGTGGAAGCTGGGCTGGCTGGGTGGCCGGCAGGTGACGTGCGTCTCGCTGTCCAGGGAGCGGCGCGCCGCCGTGCACACGCTGCGGCCGTTGTCGGCGCCCATGGCGCCGGGCGACGCGCGGCGGTCGCGGCTCCTGGTGGTGCGCACCGGTCCGCGCAGCGCGCTGGCCATCGAGGCGCGCGGCGCGGTGGGCAACGATCACGACGTCTGCACCGAGGGCGTGCTGGTCTACCGCGTACGCAGCGAGACCGCCTCCGGGAGTGGCCCGGTGGAGGTACTGGACGGCCACCCCGGTACCGAGGCGTGTTGGGGGACTTCCGTCTACCCCCGGCTTGCTGATGCGCCGCTCGGCGAGGGGGAGAGCATCACCGACGCGGCGGACCGGGTGCGGGTGCAGGTGTACGGGCGGTCGCCCTCGGGGGACTGGACGGTCAAGGTCGGCCGGAGCTGAGACCGCGCCCGCCCACGGGCATACGAAGAAGGCCCCCACCGAGGTGGGGGCCTTCTTCTGTCGGTGCGCCGCCAGGGACTCGAACCCCGGACCCGCTGATTAAGAGTCAGCTGCTCTAACCAACTGAGCTAGCGGCGCCTGCTGACGTGGAAAACATTAGCATCCTGATCCGGTGGCGCAAAAATCGATTCCGCGGGGCCGGTTCCCCACCGGTCCGTACGGGGCGCGCCGGGCCCCGGAGGGCCGTGCCGCGGGGCCTCCGGAGCGGTGGTGGCGCTGGTCACAGGGCCGGCGGCGGTGTGCTCCCCGGCGCGCCGGGCGCCGGTGCCGCTTCGGGGGCGGGAGCGCGGCGGGTGGCGCGTATGCAGGCCCAGAGCAGCGTGCCGGGGCCGGGGAGCCACGGATGGCGTACGTCCGGGGCGACCAGCCAGCGGGAGGCGGCGAGGCCCGGGGCGTCGGCCTCGGGGTCGCATCCGGGGCCGGGGGAGCGCGGCTCGTAGTCGCTGTAGGCGGCGGTGGGGGCCGTGCGGCCGGTGGGGGCGGCCGGGGCCGGGGCCGCGGCGCCGGAGGCCGGGTCGCCGGGCCGTGCCGGGCGGTGCGGGAAGAGGGGCGGGACGGTCACCGCGTCGCCGGTGCCGTGGCAGAGCAGCGGCGGTACGGAGGCGGCCCACTCCTCCCAGGCGAGCAGGGCGGGCAGCCGCCGGGCCGTGCCGGGCTCGGCGAACAACAGGATGCGGCCGCGGTGGGTGGCGACCGGACCGGAACCGGGCCCGGCGGTCCACAAGCGGTCCACCAGGTCGCGGCCGAAGAGCGCGGGCGCGTTGATCACGTCGAAGACGGTGCCGCACGGGAGCGTGCTCGGCGCGTCCGGGGAGGCCGCCCACCGCGCGTGCACGCTCTCCGGGCACGGATCGGCGGAGGCGAGCCAGTCGGCGCCGGCGAGGGTGACGAACGACGCGGTGTGGAACGTGGCGGGGGCGGGGTGGCGGGGGTGCTCGGAGGGCCAGTCGTCCATGGGGGCAGGTCTACCGGTAGGGGGTGTTCCGTTTCTGCGGAATGGCTGAAATCGGGACAGGCCGGGGCGGTGTGGGGTATGTTTCCGCGCCCGCATATGCCAACGGCCCATGATCAACGTGGGTGATCATGGGCCGGGCAGGTCCGGAGCCGTGCGTTCAGTCCAGGTCGTCCAGCCGGTTGCCGCTGCTGCGCAGCAGGCCGCGGCCGAACTCGACCATCTTCGCGGCGTAGTCCTCGGTCCAGTCGGCGCGCTCCGCGATCACCGAGAGCGGCAGCCGGTCGAAGCGCTTGGGGTCGGCGAGCTGGGCCGCCGCCATCGCCTGGAACTCCGTGGCCCGGTCCGCCGCCGCGCGGAAGGCGAGCGTCAGCTCGGTGGAGCGGGCGAGCAGCTCCTTGGGGTCCTCGACGGACTCCAGGTCGAAGAAGTGCTCGGGGTCGGACGTGGCCTCCGGAGGCTCGAAGAGCAACGGAGCCGGTTTCAGGCGCCGGGGCGCCGGGGCCGTCCGGCGCGGGCCGGGAGCCGGTTGCGGCTCGGACATGTACGTACCTCCTGGATCGTGTGCCGCGTTCCATTGTCCCGCGCCGCGCAAGTGCGCCTGGGCTCACGCCCGTACGGGTCCCGTCCGCCCGCCGGGCACGGCGCGCCATCCGCCGCACGCCCACTGACGCGCCCCGCACCGCCACCGTACGACCGTACGCCGCGCGCGACAGCGAAAGTGCGCCGCGGTGGGGTGCGCGCGCCCCGGCCGGGCGCAGTCCGGTCCGCTCCGGGCCGGACCAGGGCCGGGCCGGAAGGCGGGGTGCCGGGGCTCGCCGCCCAGGCCCTCATCAGGGACGCCAGACCACCCGGTGCCCGGACCAGTGATCCCATGTGGACATCATGGCCTCCCAGCCGTCCGGGAACTTGACCGTGACGCCGAGTTGGACGGGTTCGGCGGACGGGTGCTCGTCCAGCAGCTCGGCCACGCCCGCCCGGCAGACCACGATGCAGGCGTGCCGGTGCCGGGAGGCGAGGACGCACAGCCGGCCGGTCTCCAGGTGGAAGGCGGTCGCGTCGGGGCGGCCGGAGAGCGGATGCAGGAAGACCGTGACGTCGAACTCGCGGCCCTGGAGGCGGTTGGCGGTGTCCACCGCCACACCGCCGACGCCCAGTCCGGCCAGCGCGGCCCGTACCGCCGCCGCCTGGTCGCGGTGGGCGGTGCCGACCGCGATCCGGTCGGCGGTCAGCGGTACCGGATCGGGGGAGCGCTCGCTGGTCGCCGCGCCGCCCCGGTCCAGCAGCCGCCGGACCACCAGCGCGACGGCGTGCACCGCCTCCGGGTCCGTGCGCGGGGTGTGCCGGGCGGGCAGTTCGAGCAGGCCCCAGCCGGATTCGGCGGCCTCGTCCAGGACGCGGTCCACGCCCGAGCCGTCCGAGGGCACCCCGAAGCCGAGCCGGCGGTCGCCGTGGTCCGTGCCGCTGCGGAACGGTGTGTACGGGTAGAACGCGTCGGAGACCAGCCGCGCGGCGGAGGCGGGCAGCCGCCAGGAGACCGGCAGCCGGTGCTGCGGCAGGCCGGGGTTGTGCGCCAGCAGGGTGGTCACGGCGCTGGCCGACGGGTCGTAGGCCAGCCCGGCCCACTGCTCGGCGCCGACCACGCTGAACGGGTCCAACTGCCCCGGATCGCCCACGAACAGCGCCCGCTCGAACAGCCCGCCGACGGCGAGCAGCGCGTCCGAGCGCATCTGGTACGCCTCGTCCACGATGGCGTGCTGCCAGGGCTCCTCGACCTTCGTGTACGCCCACTTGGCCGCCGTCGAGACGACGATGTCCAGCCCCGCCAGGTCGGCGATCCTGGCGGACGTACGGACGGCGGGCAGCTCCGTGAGCGCCGGGTCGAACGCGCCCGGCTCACTGCTGTGCAGCCGCCCCACCGGCAGCTCCGGGTCCTTCTCGGCGATGCGCAGGACGAGGTCGTCCACCTGCGCGTTGGTCTGCGCGACGATCATCAACGGGCGCCCGGCCGCGGCCAGTTCGCGGGCCGCCCGCACCACCAGCGTGGACTTGCCCGCGCCGGGCGGGGAGTCCACGACGACGCCACGGTGCGTGCCGTGCAGGGTGCTGCGCAGGATCGCGTCGGTCGCCTCGGCCGCCGCCGCGCCGGGGTCGAAAGGCGCTGCCGCGCCGGGGGCGGAGGGCGCCACGTCGTCCGGCCGCCGCGCGGCGGGCACATCGGGGTACGCGGGGCGGGCCTCGGTCACAGGAAGTCCTCCGCGGTGACGGGATCGGGCAGGTCCGCCGGCAGCGCGCCGGCGTCGGCGGCGGGCGGTCCGCCGTGCGTCCACGGCGTGTCCTCGGGGGCGGGCAGCTCCGGACCGCCCCGCGGCTGGTGTTCGAACAGCGTCCAGCACACCTGGTCGCCGGGCTCCGGCACCGACCCGGGCTCCGGCGTCCTGCCGCGCCCCATGCCACCGGTGAGCCGGATGACCAGGCCGTACGGACGCCCGGCCGTCGGAACGCTCGGGGCGTCCGCCGGGCCGGGCGGACCGTCCGGTCCACTCGGTCCGCTCGGCCCGTCTGAAGGGCTGCCCGATCCGGCTGCCGGTCCGCCCGGCCCGTCCGGTCCGTCTGCCGGTCCACCCGACCCGTCGGCCGGCCCGCCCGTCACGTACCCGACGAACTCGGCGGGCTGGCTCTTCCCGTCCGGCAGCGGACGGTACAGCTTGCCGCCCTCGGCCAGCTGCGGCCGGTCGTCCGTCCACAGCGTCACCAGCGGGCGCGGCATCGGCCGCTTGCCCTGCGAATACGCCATCTCGACCCCGGTCACCTCGCCCACCAGGGCCTCCCCGGCGAGCCGCCGGGCCGCCATGACCAGCGGGTCGTCCAGCGCCTCCTGCGCGTCCAGCTGCGCCTGGGCGGTCTCCCGGGAGGAGAGCTTCTGCGCGGCCGTGATCGCGTCGTCCCGCTTGGGCTGCGGCGGCTCACCGGCCCGTACCCGGTCGCGGTGTGACGTGTACGACCAGCGGTCGCGCTTCCAGCGGTCCGCCACCCGGGCGCCCTCGGGCAGCGCGCGCAGCAGGTCGAGGCCCCGCCACACGGCGTCCCAGGTGGGGCGCAGACAGCTCTCCACCAGGCCGCGGATCTCGTCCTCGGCGCCGGGCAGCCCGGCGTCGTAGCGGGCCATCGCCGGGGCGAGGAGCTTGTTGTCGAAGGCCGGGTCGGTGGCCGGGCCGGCCGGCGGGCACAGCAGCTGGCCGGCCGCGTCCCGCGCCGTCTCGGCGCGCTCCGCGGCCACCGCGCCGTGCTCGCCCTCCGGCGGGTCCAGCCAGGCGAGCAGCGCGCCCAGGTGCTGGTCCTCCAGGTTGCTCTGGCCGGTCGCCCAGTGGCGGGCGAGCAGCCCGGTCATCGGCAGCAGCAGACTCGCGCCCGGCACCCGGGCCCGCTCGCCGAAGTGCGTGAACCAGCGGCCCAGCAACGGCACATGGGGCGGTGCCGGATGCGGGGTGTCCGGTTCCTGCTCGGCGGTCCGCCGGAACCGCATGGACCGGCCCAGCAGGCGTACGTACTCCACACCCGCCGCGCTCGGCACGATCACCTGTGGCGCGTCGGCGCACAGTTCGACCTCGACCGGGACCTTCCTGCCCGTCTCCGGGTCGGTCTCCTTGCGCTCCTCCAGCTCGACGGTGTCCGCGTACCCGTCCACGTACGGCAGGACGGCCTCGGCCAGCTCGGCGAGGAAGGCGAACCGCAGGTCACGGTCGCGCGGCTGGGGTACGGCGAGCAGCAGCGGCTTCTCGCGGTCGGTGCCGACCAGCGCGCCCAGCGGCGCGCCCGCCTCACCCGCGGTCGTCAACGGGACGAAGACCAGCGGCCGCTCGGACAGATGGCGGTGCCGGACCGTGGTCAGCGGCTGCGCGCGGCCCGCCGCCACGGCCTCCATCCTGGCGAGCACCTCGATCAACGCCATGGCGCCTCCTCGGTCGCACCGTCGGCCGGGCCGTCCCCGGTGCCGTACGACCGGTGCCGCGCCTGCCCGGCGGCGGCCAGCGCCTCGGCGCGCAGGGCCGCCGCACGGCGCAGTGCCTCGACCGCGGGGGCGTCGGAGGAGAGCGCGTCGGAGGAAGGGGCGGCGCTGCCCGCCCCGCCGTCCGCGTCCTCCACGCCGTCCGCGCCGGCCCCGCCGTCCGCGTTCACCCCGGCCTCCGTGCCCGCCGCCGCCAGCACCTCCGCGACGGTCCGCAGCCCGCCCAGCTCGCCGCGCACCCCGCGGCCCAGCGACTCCACCGCGCCCGCCGCCCGGGCCCGGCCGCGGCAGTGGAACGCCAGCTCGCAGGCGGCGAGGCACTCCGGCGCGTACGCCGCCTCGACCGCGTCCACCGCCTCGGCCAGCTCGGCGGCGGGCCGGGTCGCCGTCCTGCCGTCGTCCGCGAGCCGGAGGTCGAAGGTGGTGCCGGGCGGGAGCTGCCCGGCGATGTCCTCGACCTTCGTCAGGCGCCGCAACTGGCGCCTGGTCGTCGCCAGTTGTCTGCGGATGTCGACGGCCTCGGCGGCCGGGCGGTTGGCGAAGTCCTTCGGGCAGACCAGCAGCACCCGGTCCCGCACCGGCACGGTACGGCCGGTCGCGGCGAGCACCTGGGCGGCCACCCGCTGCAACGCGAGGACGTACACGGCGGCCTGCCGGGCGGCGGCGCCCACCTTGGCCGGGTCGGCGGCCCCGTCGATCATCGGGAACGACTTGATCTCCACGACCGTCCAGCCGCCGTCCGGATGCACCACGACCGCGTCCGGCTCCAGGTAGGCGGGCGACCCGGCCACCTCCAGGGCGAGCAACGGGTGGTCCAGCAGCGTCCAGCCACCCGCGGTGGTGGCCTCGCGCAGCGCCAGGGCCGTACGGGCGGCGCGCCCCTCGGGACCGGCGGCGGACAGGTCGGGGACGGCGACCCGGCCGGGCTCGGGCGGCGCCGCGCCCCCGCCCATGCGCTCGTACACCAGGCGCATCAGGTCCGCGCCGTCGTCCGCCTTGACGCGGGCCTCGAACGAATTGCCCCGGGCCAGGGCGAACTGCGACTGCCCGAAGGGAGCGGGGGAGCCGAGGGCGCTCGCGAGCGCCGCCTTGTCGATCCCCGCGCCGTCCAGCAGCGAGCGGCGGCGGCAGCCGGGGTTGGCGGCCAGCGCGGCGAGCGCCCGGGCGTCCAGCGGCCGCGGGCGGACGCCGGGGCCGCGCAGCTCACCGAGCCGCTGTCGCAGCCCCGTCGTCGGCTGCGGCAGCGGAGGCTGCTGCGGCGGGCGGCCGGCCGCGGCGGGCCGGCTGTCGCGGAATACGTTCACCCGCGGAAGTCTCGCATCCGCCACTGACATGCGCGTGCGTGCCCGCCGTCCCGGCCACCCCGGTCGCCACGGCCACCCCGCCCATCCCGGGCTTGGGCACGCCGTCCGCCCTGGTCCCGGGTGCGGCCCCCGCCCCGGCCGCGGGCACGGCGCCCGCCCCGGAACCTGCCCCCGACTCCGCCCGGGCGACCGCCGCGCCCGCCACCGCACCGCGCACCCGGTCCGCCAGCCGCAGCGCCGGGCGTGTCAGCAGCAGGCCCAGCCCCATCACGGCCGTACCGGCGAGCGCGTCCAGCAGGTAGTGGTTGGCGGTGCCCATCACCACCAGCACGATGACCAGCGGGTACGCCACCGCGAGGGCCCGCGTCGCCCGCGACCGGCCGTGCTTCCACAGGACCGCCCCGCACCACAGCGCCCACCCCACGTGCAGGCTGGGCATCGCCGCGAACTGGTTCGTCATGCCGCCGAGCCCGCGCGGCGCGCTCGCGTCGTCGCCCCACCAGCCGTACGAGGAGAACCGCGCCATGGTGTCCGCGAAGCCGCTGCCCGTCTCCAGCAGGCGCGGCGGCGCGGTCGGCAGCAGCGTGAACCCGATCAGACCGATGAGCGTGGCGAGCATCAGCCACGTACGGAGCGTCCGGTAGTGCGCGGGACGCCGGTGCCACAGCCATATGAGGACCGCGGGCGTGATCAGGTAGTGCAGCGAGGCGTACGCGAAGTCGGCGGGTATGCCGAGGGCGGGGGTGCTGGTGAAGAGACGGTTCAGCGCGCGTTCCGGGTCGATGCGCAGCAGCTCTTCCCACCGCAGGATCGTCCGGCCGTGCCCGGCGGCGGAGTGCACGTCACCCCGGGCCACGAGCCGCCCGGCGGAGTAGGCCATGTACACGAGGGCCAGCAGTGGCAGTTCCGTCCACCAGCGCGGCCGGCTGCCGGCTGCCGCGGGGCGGCGCGCTGCGGTGTCCATCCCGGTCGTTCTCCAACGTGCGTGGCCCGTGCCGGATCGGCCGCGGGCCTGGTGCGAGGGGGTGCGGCGCGGTGCGGCACCCGTCGGCGCGGAAAAACGCCGACCCTCAACCGTACGCCGTATGGCGCGATGGTCCCGGCCGGGAGGGGTCCGCCCCTGGCGTACGGGGCGATGCGCGATGATGGAACGGACGGCCACCGCCAGAAGGCGACGAGAGCCGGACACCAGATCAGCGTCGATCGATCACCATCGAGCAACATCAGCCCCGAAGCGGGCTCCGACGACGGAAAGCCGAGCAATCGGCCAGAGGTATTCCCCATGGCACCGCGCATTCTGCTGGCCCGGCACGGGCAGACGGAGTGGTCCCTGTCCGGCAAGCACACCGGCCGTACGGACATTCCGCTCCTGGAGGAGGGCCGCCGTGGCGCCAAGCTCCTGGGGGAGCGGCTGCACCGCGCCCCCTGGGACGGCCTGCCGGACGTCGAGGTCCGCACCAGCCCCCTGGTCCGCGCCAAGGAGACCTGCGAGCTGGCCGGCTTCGGCGACCGGGCGCGGGACTGGGCCGCGCTGATGGAGGTCGACTACGGCGCGTACGAGGGCCTGACCCCCGCCGAGATCAAGTCCGGCCGCCCGGACTGGTTCATCTGGCGCGACGGCGTCCCCGAGGGCGAGACGCTGGCCGAGGTCGCGGCGCGGGCCGACGAGGTCGTCCAGTGGGCCCGCTCGGCCGACCGCGACGTGCTGATCTTCGGGCACGGCCACATCCTGCGCTCCCTGGGCGCCCGCTGGCTCGGCCTGGACGTCTCCTTCGCCGCCCGCATCCGCCTGGAGCCGACGTCCCTGTCGGTGCTGGGCTGGGCGTACGGGGAGCCGGCGATCGAGCGCTGGAACGACACCGGCCACCTGGGCTGAGCGACCGCCGGGCGGAAACCCGGCACGCCCGGGCCCGCTCGTCGCCCGGAGACCTGGGCAGGCGCCCGGAAGCCCCCGGGGCCACGCCACACCCCGCGACCGCACCTTCAGGCCGTACGCCCGCCCTCAAGACCTTCAGGCCGTACGCCCGCCCTCAAGCCATGTGCACATCGGCCGCCCGCTGCCCCGGCAGCGCACCGGACGGCCGCCGCGCCCCCTGCCGGACCTGCTTCCGGGAGGCCGGCGGCCGGGCGGCGGCGTGCCGGTCCAGGAAGGCGGCCACCTCGTCGCCCGCGCGCCCGGCCCCGTCGCGGTACGGCCGCAGCGCCCGCGCCGTCGCGTCCAGCATCGTCCGGATACGGGCCGACCGGACGTCCTCCAGGAGCTCCAGCGCCCGCGTCCCGGCCGTCGCGGCCTCCTCGGGCGCCCGGCTGAGCGCGAGGTCCCCCGCCAGCTCCGCGGTGAACAGGGCGATGTTGCGGGTGAAGTGCGCGTCCTGGAGCGCCACCGCCCGGCGCGCGTGCGCCGCCGCGCGCTCCTGCTCGCCCAGGGCCGACCAGCACTGCGCCTCCAGGCCCGCCAGCTCGGCCTCGCCGTAGAAGGACATCCACTCGGGATCGTGGTCGGACGGCCCCCTGGCGAACAGTCGATGGGCCCGCAGCAGCGCCTGCTCGCAGCTCCGGCGGTCGCCCAGCCCCGCCCAGCCGCCCGCCTCGCGCAGCGCCAGGAGCGACAGCAGGCGCGGCGCCCCGAGGTGCTTGGCGGCCAGTTGGGCGGCCTGCGCCGCACGGACGGCCTCCCGGGGGCGGTGGGCGTCGCGCGCCAGGAAGGCCGTGTTGCAGAACGCGTGCGCCTCAAGGGCGGCGTCCCCGGCGACCCGGGCGGTGGCCAGCGCCTCGGCGTAGTGCGACCGGGCGTCGCCGAACCGGCCCGAGTCGTGGGCCAGCCAGCCGACGGAGATGGCCAGTTCGCCCGCGCCCGCGTGCAGACGGTCGCGGACGGACCGGCGGTGCACCCCGGCGTCCAGCAGTTCGTACGCGGTGCGCAGCGGCTGCGCGGCACGCCGGTACAGGCCCTCCCCGCCGTGCCGGTCGTCCAGCAGCCGGATGCGGCGCACCGCCTCCTCGACCGCCGCGGCCTCCGCCTCACCGGCCCGTCCGGGGCGTTCGGCCGGGAGGGCGCCCGGTACGCGGGGGCCGGCGGCGGCCTCCGGGACGAACGGGGGCAGCGCGGTGAGCCCCAGAGCGGCGGCCGGGCCGCCGGTGATGAACGCGCGACGCAGCACGTCGCTCTCCTTGCCGGTCTCGGTACACAGGTCGGGGACGCCGGGCCCGGGCGCGGGCCCCGAGGGGGCCCCGGCCGCGGCCGCCGCACGGGCACGCCGCCCGCGGACCGTCTCGCGCGGCGCGAACCCCATGTCCGCGAGCGTGAGGCCGGGGAACATGTGGCGGAACACCCGCTCGTAGGCGTAGTTCGGGCAGCGGATCTCCCCGGCCTCGACGCGGCCCACGTACCGGGCGTCGCACGCGACCTGTTCCCCGATCTCGCGGGCGGCGCGGCGCACCGACGCCGCGAACTCGCCCGGCGAGAGCCGCCCGCGCAACTGCCGGAAGGCGTGGTTCGGCTGTGCGGGAATGTTCCGGGACGACGCTGATCCCGCGGCTGGCGACGCCATGGCAGACCCTCCGTGCCCTCTCCGTGGCGGTACCGCGGCCGGGCGGTGCGGCGGGACGAACCGTACTAGCTGTGACGCCGCCGACACGCAGGGTTTGGCTACAAACCGGATATCTCATGCACGATCCGCCATGAACTGCCATCCATTGCGGCGCCTGCCGCAGTAGCCGCCGACGTGTCCGGACGTTGAACAGGAAGTAAAGGGATCGGCGCGTGCAGAGGAGGGGTTCGCGTGCGGGAGACCGGCGTGGCCAAGGTCAGGACTGCCGTCGGCGGTGAGCCGGGTGCCGCCGGTGCGGCACACGGCACCGCGCGCGCCGGACGCGCGGTGCACCCGGGCGGCCGGGCGGCCGGGCGCGGCGCACCGGCCGCGGACCGGCGCTGGCCCTCCACGGAGACCAGCGTGCTCGCCGAGGCGCCCCGGACCTGCGACCTGGTGACCGTGCCGGCCCGTCAGGGCCTGGAGGCGGTCGACATCCTCCGGCTGCGCGCCGGTGTCGGCCCGGTCCTGCACGACGGCGCGTGCGACACCCTCGGCTTCCTGGTGCCGCCGGGCACGGCCGACGGCTGGGACCTGCCGGGCAGCGCCTGTACGCAGACGTATGCGCGCGAGGCGTCGGCGGGCGGCGCGCCGGGCGCCGACGGTGTCCCCGCCGAGCCGCCCGTCGCGGGCACCGACTGGCTGGTGCCCCCGGAGGGCGCGTGCGGCACGTCCACCGACCCCGTGGTCCTGCGCGAGGCCCTCGGCGAGGCGGCCCGCACGATCGAGGCCGTCGACCGCTGCCGCTGACGCCCGCCCTGACCTGGGGATACGCGGCATACTGGGGGGCATGGCGAAGAGCAGGCGCGGCCGGTCCCGTACGGGTCCCGAGCCCGTGGTGGAAACCGTGGACGGCGGGGTCGCCGAGCTGCGCCCCGACCGCGACCGGCCGCGCGGCTGGACGCTCCTCATCGACGGCGCCCCGCAGTCGCACGTCGACCTGGACGACCCGGCGTACCTGGACTTCGCCTACCAGCGCCGGCTCGGCCACATCGTCGACCTCGCCGCGCCGCCCGGCCGGCCCCTCCAGGTGGTGCACCTGGGCGGCGGGGCGCTCACCATGGCGCGTTACGTCGCGGCCACCCGCCCCCGCTCGACCCAGCAGGCCGTGGAGATCGACGCGCCGCTGGTCCGGCTCGTCCGCCGGGAACTGCCCCTGGACAGCGGCTGGCGGATCAGGGTGCGCGGCGCGGACGCCCGGGCCGGGCTCGCGAAGATCCCGGATGGCTGGGCGGACCTGGTGATCGCGGACGTGTTCCGCGGCGCCCGCACCCCGGCACACCTGACCAGCACCGAATTCGCGGGCGAGGTCGCCCGGGCGCTGCGGCCGGGCGGCTGGTACGCGGCCAACCTCACGGACGGGCCGCCGCTGGCCTTCGTACGGGCGCAGATCGCCACGGTGCGCACGGTCTTCCCCGAACTGTGCCTGACCGCCGATCCGGCCGTCCTGAGAGGCAAGCGCTTCGGCAACGCCGTCCTGCTCGCCGCCACCGGGGAACTCCCGGTCGCCGAGCTGACCCGGCGGGCCGCGACCGACCCGCAGCAGGGCCGCGTCGAACACGGGCGCGCGCTGCTGGACTTCACCGGGGGAGCCCAGCCGGTGACGGACGCGACCGCGGTGGACTCGCCGTCCCCGCCGCCGGCCGTCTTCACCTGACGGGACGACCGTCGGACGGTTGACGGCCGGTCGACTCGGCGCGCCTCACGCGTGGGTGTCCGTCTGGACCAGCGGCGGGTGACCGTTCCAGGTGCAGAAGACCGACGTGCGTCCCGTGCCGCCCGTGAAGTCGACGCGGATCCACTGGTTCTGCTGCCACACCTGCATCTGCCAGCCCGCGTCCGGGGTGGCCGACACCAGCTGGGCCGACCGGGTGCCCATGTCGAGGACCACCCGGCCGCCCGCGGTGGAGAAGCTCTTGACCGTGCCGCTCGCGGCGGTCGAGGTGTCGCCGCCCGGCGGGTTCGGGCCGCTTCCCGTGCCCTTTCCGCCGGCGCCGGCCCCCGTGCCGCTGGAATCCCCGGGAGGGACGGCCGGTTTCGCGGACCGGCCGGGGCGGGCGGAGGGGGACCCGGAAGGCTTGGGCCGGTGCGTGGAGGAGGCGCGGGGCGGGGCCCCGCCGTCGCCCCCGGGGTGCGCCGACGGCGCGTCGGAGAGAGGGAGCGCGCGTGGCGGGTCGTACGCCGTACCGGCCAGCACGGTGTGCACACCGAACCACGACAGCGTGACGGCGGCGCCCGTCGCCAGCGTCCAGGCCGCGGTGTGAACCAGTGCTCTGTGCATCCGACTCATGGTGCACCACGATCCGGCGCCGGTCAGGGGGGACTTGGTCACAGCACGGTGGGACATAGCCGGTGCGGCGGGACGATCCGGGACGGGCCGGGGACGGTGGGCGAGACCCGCCGAAAGCGGGACCGGAGCGGCGGCCTCCGGCGTCAACCTCGGGCAAGGAAAAGCATGCTCATGGCGTACGGTGCCGCCCATGGCAAGTGTGCTCGTGGTCGAGGACGACCAGTTCGTGCGCTCGGCCCTCATCCGGCACCTGACCGAGGCGTCCCACACGGTACGCAGCGTCGGTACGGCACTTGAGGCGCTGCGCGAGGTGGCCCACGTCGGCTTCGACGTCGTCATCCTGGATCTCGGCCTGCCCGACCTGGACGGCGCGGAGGCCCTGAAGATGCTGCGCGGGATCACCGACGTACCCGTGATCATCGCGACGGCGCGGGACGACGAGGCCGAGATCGTCCGGCTCCTGAACGACGGCGCCGACGACTACCTCACGAAGCCGTTCTCGGTGGAACACCTCTCCGCCCGGATGGCCGCCGTGCTGCGCCGCTCCCGGGGCGCCGCCGCGGGCGGCGAGCCGCCGTCCCGGGTGCTCCGGGTGGGCGGACTCAGCATCGACCCGCTGCGCCGCCAGGCCGAACTCGACGGTGTGCCGCTCGACCTGACCCGCCGCGAGTTCGACCTGCTCGCCTTCCTCGCGGGCCGCCCGGGTGTCGTCGTACCCCGCAAGGAGCTGCTGGCCGAGGTCTGGCAGCAGGCGTACGGCGACGACCAGACCATCGACGTCCACCTCTCCTGGCTGCGCCGCAAACTGGGCGAAACGGCCGCGCGGCCCCGGTACCTGCACACCCTGCGCGGGGTGGGCGTGAAGCTGGAGCCACCGCTGTGACACGCGCGCGGACCGGTCGCCGCCGGGCGCACGCGCCGGAGCCGCCCACGCGCGTCGGAGGCGTTCCGGCGTATCCGCGGGAGCTTCTGCCGTGAGATGGGCCCTGGTCAAGGTGTGCCTGGCCGTCACCGTGATGGTCGTGGTGGCGTTCGCCGTACCGCTCGGGCTCGTCGTCAAGGAGATGGCGAAGGACCGCGCGTTCTCCAACGCCGAGCGGCAGGCTGCCACCATCGGCCCCGTCCTCGCCATCACCACCGACCACGCCCAGCTGGAACGCGCCGTCGCCAGCGCCGAGAGCGGGCCCGGCGGGCACATCGGCGTCCATGTGCCCGCGGACGGCAAGGGCGGCCGGCCCGCCGAGATCGGCTCCCGGCGGGCTCGCCCGGCGGACGTCGAGGCCGCCGTCGGACTCGGCCGCGCCTCCATCGCCCCCGCGCCCGGCGGCTCGGTACTGCTCCAGCCCACCGCCGTGGCCTCCGGCATCGCGGTGGTCGAGGTGTACGTGCCGGACGCGGCGCTCACCAACGGCGTCACCACCTCCTGGGCGCTGCTCGCGGGCGTGGGCCTGGCGCTCGTCGTCGGCTCGGTGGCCGTCGCCGACCGCCTCGGCACCCGGATGGTGCGGCCCGCCGAACGCCTCGCCGGTGCCGCCCACGACCTCGGCAACGGAAAACTGGGCGTACGGGTACGGGAGGACGGCCCCAGGGAACTGCGCTCGGCCGCCGCCGCCTTCAACGCGATGGCGGACCAGGTCGTCCAGCTCCTGGCCAACGAACGGGAGCTGGCCGCCGACCTCTCCCACCGCCTGCGGACCCCGCTGACCGTGCTGCGCCTGAACGCCGCCTCGCTCGGCGAGGGCCCGGCGGCCGAGCAGACCCGGGAGGCGGTCGCCCAGCTGGAGCGCGAGGTCGACCGGATCATCCGGACCGCGCGGCAGCAGAAGGCGCACGCCCAGCAGGCCGCCGCCGCGGCCGGCTGCGACGCGGCCGAGGTGATCCGGGAGCGGATGGACTTCTGGTCGGCGCTCGCGGAGGACGAGGGGCGCACGGTGCGCGTCGCGGGCGCGGACCGGACGGTACGCGTCCCTGTCGCGCGCTCCGATCTGGCCGCCGCGCTGGACGCGATGCTCGGCAACGTCTTCCGGCACACCCCCGAGGGCACCGCCTTCGCGGTGGACGTGCACCACGCCGAGGACGCGGTGATCGTGCTGGTGTCGGACGCCGGGCCGGGCATCGACGACCCGGACGCGGCCCTGCGGCGCGGCCACGGGGACGGCGGGGACGGGTCCACCGGGCTCGGCCTGGACATCGTGCGGCGGCTCGCCGAGACGACCGGCGGGGACGTGCGCATCGGCCGGTCCGTGCTGGGCGGTACCGAGGTACGGGTGTGGCTGGCGCTGGACGGCGCCCGAAGGGCGCGCGCGGGGCGCCGCCGGAACCCGGGGCACCGGCTGCGCCGGCGGCTGGGGCGGCGCCTGGGCCGGTCGCGGGGGCGCCGGGCGGCGGGCCGTGCGGGCGGGCACGGCGGGGAGTGAGCGTGCCGGTCGGCCATCGTGCTTAACCGGTCCCTTTCGGTCCCTTAAGAGCGCCATAAGGCTTCCATCCGCCGTGCCGTAACCGGCTTTTGTCCGTTTCCTGATCGCTAGCGTGCGGGACGCACCACCGCATCTCCGTCCCCCCATGACGAACAGGCAGGCACGACATGAGTTCCTCGGCACACCGCCGTCGTACGAGCCGCAAGGCCAAGCTGATCGGTACGGTCGCGGCGGCCGCGCTGGCGGCGGGCGGCGGCTTCGCGGTCGCCGGTTCGGCGCTGGCCACCAAGGCGCCCGAGGCAGGCGCCGCGGCCACGGCGGGCGCCGCGTTCTCCCCGTACGTCGACACGTCCCTGTACCCCGCGTACGACCTGGCCGACACCGCGAAGAAGACCGGTGTGAAGACCTTCAACCTGGCCTTCGTCACGTCCGGCGGCGGCTGTACCCCGAAGTGGGGCGGCTCGGGCGCGCTGGGCGACGACGCCGTGGCCGAGCAGATCCCCGCGCTGCGCAAGGCCGGCGGCGACGTACGGATCTCCTTCGGCGGCGCCAACGGCTCCGAGCTGGGCCTGGCCTGTACATCGGTGAACGAGCTGGCCGCCGCCTACGGCAAGGTCATCGACCGGTTCGCGCTCAAGAAGGTGGACTTCGACATCGAGGGCGGCGCGCTGCCGGACGCCGCCGCCAACACCCGCCGGGCGCAGGCCATCGCGCAGCTCCAGAAGAAGCACCCGGGCCTGGACGTCTCCTTCACGCTGCCGGTCATGCCCGAGGGCCTGACGCGGGACGGCGTGAACCTGGTCGCCGACGCCAAGAAGAACGGTGTGAAGGTTTCCGCCGTCAACATCATGGCGATGGACTACGGCGCCTCCTACGACGGCGACATGGGCAGGTACGCCATCCAGGCCGCCACCGCCACCCAGGGCCAGCTCAAGAAGACGCTCGGCCTCGGTGACGCGGCTGCCTGGAAGGCCGTCGCCGTGACCCCGATGATCGGCGTCAACGACGTACAGAAGGAGGTCTTCACGGTCGAGGACGCCAAGGAACTGGTCACGTTCGCCCGGTCCAAGCACCTCGCCTGGCTGTCGATGTGGTCCTCGACGCGCGACAAGGCGTGCCCGGGCGGCCCGCAGAACTCCGCGCAGCCGACATGCAGTTCCCTCGCGCAGAGCCCGCTCGACTTCACCAAGGCGTTCGGCGCGTACCAGGGCTGACGTCCGACGCGGCGCCACCGCTCGGCGCCTCAGCGACCAGTGCCACCCCCCGGGCGGGACACAGCGGCCACCCCCCCACCGCTGTGTCCCGCCGCTCTCACGGTGCGGACATGCCGGGGCTGAGGACGGGCAGTTCGTTGGTGCGCGCCACGTTCGCGTACCAGTGGCCGCTCGACTTGGGCGTACGGGCCTGCGTCGTGAAGTCCACGTGCACCGCGCCGAACCGCTTGCTGTAGCCGTACGCCCACTCGAAGTTGTCCATCAGCGACCACAGGAAGTAGCCGCGCAGGTCGGCGCCGTCGGTCAGGGCGCGGTGCGCGGCGGCGAGGTGGGCGTGGAGGTAGGCGATGCGCTCCGGGTCGTGCACCGCGCCCTCGGCGTCGGGCCGGTCCTCGTAGGCCGCGCCGTTCTCGGTGATGAACAGGGGCAGGCCGGGAGCCTCCCGGTGCAGGCGCATGAGCAGGTCGTACAGGCCGGTCGGATCGACGGACCAGCCCATCGCCGTACGGTCGCCCGGCGGCTGGTGGAAGGCCACCCGGTCGGCCCCCGGCCAGGGCGAACGGGCGCCGCCGCCGTGGCCGTCGTGCCGCGGTAGCGGGGCGTTGTCAGTGCCGGCTGATACCACTGTGGGTGTGTAGTAGTTGATGCCCAGCGCGTCGAGGGGGTGCTTGATGACGGTGAGGTCGCCATCGCGGACGAAGCTCCAGTCGGTGAGGTGCGCGGTGTCCGCGAGGAGATCGGCGGGGTACGCGCCGCGCAGCAGGGGCCCGGTGAAGATACGCGTCGCCAGCGCGTCGATCCGCCGCTGGGCGTCCAGGTCCTCGGGCGTACGGGAACGGGCCCGCACGGCCGCCGGGTTGAGGCTGATCATGACCCGGCCGCGGGCGGGCAGCGCGGCGCGCAGTGCCTGGGCGGCGAGTCCGTGCGCGAGGTTGAGATGGTGCGCGGCGCGCAGCGCGGCCTCCGGGTCGCTGCGGCCGGGCGCGTGCACCCCTGATCCGTAACCGAGGAACGCGCTGCACCACGGCTCGTTGAGGGTGGTCCACCACTCGACGCGGTCGCCGAGGGCCTCCGCCACGATCGCCGCGTAGTCGGCGAAGCGCTGCGCGGTGTCCCGGTGCGGCCAGCCGCCTCCGGAGGCGGTGCCGCCGTGGATGTCGGCCTCCAGCTCCTGCGGCAGGTCCCAGTGGTAGAGCGTGAGCACCGGCCGGATGCCGTGGGCGAGCAGGTCGTCGACGAGCCGGCGGTAGAAGTCGAGCCCGCGCTGTACGGCGGGCCCGCGGCCGGTCGGCTGCACCCGCGGCCAGGAGACGGAGAAGCGGTAGGCGCCCAGCCCGAGGGCGGCCATCAGCTCCACGTCCTCGTGGCGCCGGTGGAAGTGGTCGACGGCGACGTCGCCGGTGTCACCGCCGGCGACCTTGCCGGGGGTGTGGCTGAAGGTGTCCCAGATCGACGGGGTGCGGCCGCCCTCCCGGGCGGCGCCCTCGACCTGATAGGCGGCGGTGGCCGCACCCCAGAGGAAACCGGGCGGAAAACGCAGGGGGCCGGACGTGGCAGGCGTGGCGGACATGGCGGTACTCCCGTTCACGAAGGCGCGGCGCACGGCACGGGCCGTGCGGGGCGCGTGGCGTGAGTGGTGCATGCGGTACGAGTGGTGCGCGGGGCCGCCCGGGCCCGTACGACGGCGCGTCCGGGTCCGGGGCAGCGGCGCGGGGGCGGCTCACCGGTCAGCCCTTGACCGCGCCCTGCATGATCCCCCCGACGATCTGCCTGCCGAACAGGACGAACGCGACGAGCAGCGGCAGCGTGCCGAGCAGCGCGCCCGCCATGATCACGGACTGGTCGGGGATGTAGCCGCGGCCGAGGCCGGTGAGGGCGACCTGCACGGTCGGACTGCCGTTCTGGGTGAGCGCGATGATCGGCCAGAAGAAGTCGTTCCACGCCTGGACGAAGGTGAGCAGCCCCAGGACGGCCATCGCCGGGCGGGCGGCCGGGAAGACGACGTGCCACACGACGCGCCAGCTGTTCGCGCCGTCCGTGCGCGCCGCCTCGATCAGCTCGGTGGGCAGCGCCTGGAGCAGGTACTGCCGCATGAAGAAGACGCCGAAGGCGCTGACCAGGGTGGGCAGGATGACGGCCTGGAGATGATCGGTCCACTCCAGCTCGGCGATGGTCATGAACAGCGGTACGACCCCGAGCTGCGGCGGCACCATCATCGTGCCGATCACCAGCAACAGCAGCAGCCGCTTCGCCCGGAAGCGCAGCTTGGCGAACGCGAACCCGGCGACGGTCGAGAAGACCACCGTCCCCGCCGCGATCGTCGTGGCGACCACCGTGGTGTTCAGCAGGGCGGTGCCCATGTTGGCGTCGGTCCAGGCCGTCCCGAGGTTCTTCAGCAGGTTCGAGCCGAACCAGAACGGCGGCGGGGTCTGGGCCAGCCGGGTGTTGTTGCGGGAGGCGGCGACGGCGGTCCA
This sequence comes from Streptomyces sp. NPDC018019, assembly GCF_044327805.1. NCBI lineage: Bacteria > Bacillati > Actinomycetota > Actinomycetes > Kitasatosporales > Streptomycetaceae > Streptomyces > Streptomyces sp. NPDC018019. Next base: position 118,831 of record NZ_JBIRGD010000025.1, read on the forward strand.
CAGCAGCGGGAAGAGCGAGCCCGCGGTGAAGAGGACCAGCACCGCGTAGGTCACCTTGCCGCCGTGCAGCTGCCGGCCGGCGCGTCGGGCTGTCATGGCTCCTCCTCACAGGCTCGTGCGCAGCCGGCGGGCGAGCAGCGCGTTGACCGCGGCGACCACCAGCAGGATCAGGAACATCGTCCAGGCGATGGCCGAGGCCCGGCCGAGGTGGAGGTTGACCCACCCCTGTTCGTACAGATACAGCCCCAGCGTCTGGTACTGGTGGTCGGCGCCCCCGGTCGCCCCGGCACTGCCGCTGAACAGCAACGGCTCGCCGAACAGCTGCGTGGCGCCGATCGTCGAGACGACGCAGGTGAACAGGATCGTCGGCCGCAGCGAGGGGACGGTGACGTACCGGAACTGCTGCCACCGGGAGGCCCCGTCGAGCGCCGCGGATTCGTACAGGTCGTGCGGGATGGCCTGCATGGCGGCGAGGTAGATCAGCGCGTTGTAGCCCGTCCACCGCCAGATCACGATCGTGGAGACCGCCAGCTTGGCGCTCCACGAGCCGTTCTCCCAGTCCACGCCGTCGAGACCGGCCGTGCTCAGCAGCCAGTTGACCAGCCCGTAGTCGCGCCCGAAGAGCAGCACGAACACCAGCGTCGCGGCGGCCACCGAGGTGGCGTAGGGCGTGAGCACCGCGACGCGGAAGAACATCGATCCGCGCAGCCGGTAGTTGAGCAGGTGTGCGATGCCCAGTGCCATCAGCAGCTGCGGGACGGTGGAGACCACCCCGATGACGAAGGTGTTGCCCAGCGCGTTCCAGAAGAAGCCGTCGTCGAGCAGCCGGGTGAAGTTGCCCAGTCCGGTCCACTCCATGTCGGTGGGCGCGGTCAGCTCCACCCGGTGCAGCGCGGCCCACCCCGTGTAGAGCAGGGGGAAGAGCCCGAAGGCGGCGAAGAAGAGGAAGAAGGGGGCGATGCAGACGTACGGGCTCCAGCGCAGGTCCCGCCGGTAGCGGCGGCTGCGCCGCTCCCGGGCCCGGTCGGCCGGTGCCGCGGCGGGGGCCGCGGAGCGGGGGGTTCGCCCGGCCACGGCTCACTGGTCCAGCGCGTTGTCGATCGACTCGACCGCCGCACGCCAGCCCTGCGCGGGCGTCTTGCCCTGCTGGTCGACCTGGAGCACCCCGACGTCGGTGATGTTCTGGTTGACGGTGAGGTCCTTCGGCCCGAGCACCTGGTCGGGGATGCCCTCGGCCGCCGCGGCGAAGATCTTGCCGATCGGCGCGTCCCCGAAGTACGGGTGTTTGGCGCCCGCCACCGCCGGCAGGTCGTACGCCGCCCGGGCGCTGGGGAAGCTGGCCTGCTGCGTGAAGAGCTTCGCCTGCTGTTCGGGCGCGGTCAGCCAGGCCGCCAGCTTGACCGCCTCGCTCTTGTGCCGCCCCGCTTCCGGTACGGCCAGGAAGGAGCCGCCCCAGTTCCCCGGCTTGGGCGCGGCGGCCACGTCCCACTTGTCGCGGCCCTGGTCCCCGGACTTCTCCTTGATGTAGCCGAGCATCCACGGCGGACAGGAGACGGTCGCGAAACGGCCGTTGGCGTACGCCTGGTCCCAGGACTTCTGGAACTGCTGCAGCCGGGCGGTCAGTTTGCCCGTCGACGCCCGCATCGCCGCGTCCCACGCCTGCCGCACCGACGGGCTGTCCTTGTAGACCAGCTTGCCGCTCCGGTCGTAATAGCGTTCGGCGCTGCTGGAGATCACCGCGTTGTACACGCCGGAGGCGGAGTCCACGAAGGCCGTACCCGCCGGGGCCTTGCTCATGTAGCGCCTGCCGACGTCCAGGTACTTCCCCCAGTCGCCCGCCCAGAGCTTGGCCACCGCCTCCCGGTCGGTGGGCAGTCCGGCCTTGGCGAAGAGGTCCTTGCGGTAGCAGACCGCCATCGGCCCGATGTCCGTGCCCAGCCCCACGGTCCTGCCGCTCCGGTCCGTCGCCTGCGCCCATTTCCAGGGGATGAAGTCGGCCTTCCGTACGCCCGGCGCCTTCGAGAGGTCAACGAGCTTGCCCGCCTGGGTCGCGGTGATCTCGGCGATGTTGCTGACCTCGACCGCCTGGATGTCGGCGAGTCCGCTGCCCGTGCTCAGATGGGTGAGCAGCTGTGGGTAGTAGTTCTCGTTCCGCTCGATCGAGGTCTCTTTGATCGTGATGTCCGGGTGCAGCTTCATGTACGCGTCGTAGAGCCCGGCCTGCTTGTAGCCGAAGACACCGAAGACACCGACCGTCAGGGTGGTCTTCCCGGCCCCGGTGCCCGGCGTCCCGTCCGCACCGGGCCGGTCGCCGTCCTCGGCGCAGCCGCCGAGCAGTCCGGCCCCGAGCGTGGCGGCGGCCAGCACGGCCACCGCCCGCCGCCGGGTACCGCGAATCGTCGTTCGCATTGCGTCTCCTCCTGGTGCCCTGCCGACCGTGCGTGCGGGATGTGGGGTGTCCAGTACTGTGGGAGCGCTCCCAGACGTGATGACGTGAAGGGTCGCCGTTCCACGGGGGCGTGTCAAGGCGTCGTGCGTCAACGCCCGACCGGTGCTTCGTTGTTGAATGTACGGCCAGGACGGCAGGCGGAGGCGGTCATGACACCAGGCGCACGGCGAAGGGGCGGCCGGCCCACCCTCGAAGAGGTCGCCGCACGCGCGGGCGTCGGCCGCGGCACGGTCTCCCGCGTGATCAACGGCTCGCCCCGGGTCAGCGAACGGACCCGCGCCCTGGTGCAGCAGGCCGTCGCCGACCTCGGCTACGTACCCAACCGCGCCGCCCGCGCCCTGGCGGCCAACCGCGCCGACACGGTCGCCCTGGTGATCCCGGAGACCGAGACCCGGCTCTTCGCCGAACCGTACTTCTCCGGCATCATCCGCGGCGTCAGCGCCGGACTGGCCGACCACGACATGCAGTTGCTGCTGACCCTGATCCGTACGTCCAAGGAGCGGCGCCGCTTCGCCGGCTACCTCGCCGCGCACCGCGTGGACGGAGTCCTCCTGGTCTCGGTGCACGGCGACGACCCGCTGCCCGACCTGCTGGAGCGACTGGCGATCCCGACCGTCCTCAACGGCCGCCGCACGGCCGGGGAAACCGTCCCGTACGTGGACTCCGACAACACCGGCGGCGCCCAGAGCGCGCTGGAACATCTCATAGGCCGCGGCCGGCGCCAGGTCGCCACCATCGCCGGGCCGCCGGACATGTACGTGGCCCACTGCCGCCTCGACGGCTACCGGCAGGCCGTGCGCGCCGCGGGCCACCCCGAGGACGCCGCACTCGTCGCGCACGGCGACTTCACCGAGGAGGGCGGACGGCGCGCCATGCGCGAACTCCTCGCCCGCCGCCCCGCACTGGACGCCGTCTTCTGCGCCTCGGACGTGATGGCCGCCGGCGCCCGGCGGGAACTGCGTGAGGCGGGCCGCCGCATACCGGACGACGTGGCCCTGGTCGGATTCGACGACTCCGCCATCGCCCGCCACATGGACCCGGCGCTCACCAGCGTCCGCCAGCCGATCGAGGAAATGGGCCGGGCGATGGCGCGCCTGCTGATGGCGCAGATCACCGGGGGCGCGGACAGCGGCGCGCCGGGCCCGCGCGCCCCGGAGCCCCCGTCCGCCGCCCGCCTCGTGCTCCCGACGGAGCTGGTGCGCCGGGCGTCGTCATAAGAGCGGCGCAGGGCGGGCGGTACGCGTACTTCGTCGTACGTACACCCCGTACGCACCCCGCCCCGCGCCGCCGAGCGCCCTACAGCGCCGGGTACGCGTTCTTCAGCAGCTCACGGAACTGGGCCGGGAACCAGTGCCCGGACAGCGGCGCGCCGGGCAGCGCCCCCGACCGGTGGTAGTTGTTGCGCGGATTTCCCTCGTAGGCGGGGTCGCACATCCGGTCGAAGCCTTTGCCCTCGTTGTTCGGGATCTCGGTGCTCGACCCGTCCGACTCGCCCGGCGGCTTCATCCACACGTACGCGTCGATCCCCGCGGCCGGCGCCGCCTTCGGGCGTTCACCGAGCCCCGCCCCGGCCTGGTTGCACCAGTTGCCGACGTGCAGCCGGCGGTCGTACCGGCCCCCGTCCACGTACGCGTCCACGCTGGTCCGCGGCCCGGGCCCGGCGGGCCGCGCGCTGCCGCCCCAGCCGTTGCGCGAGGTGTCGATCAGCATCCCCACGTCCGGGCGGAACCCGGCCCGTACCGCCTCCTGCCGGAAGGCCTGGGCGAACGACAGCTCGTCGGCGTAGCGGTTCCAGTCCACCCACTTCGACTCGCGCACCGACCGGCCCGCCACGGTGTCGCCGAGCGCGAAGTTGTCCTCCTTGAGCGCGCTGTAGTTGGCGGTGTTGGTGATGAACCCGTGCACCTTGTCGACCGTGCTGCCCTCGGCCGTGGCCGCCTGGTGCAGCAGCCGGGCGGAGGCGCCGAAGTTGTCGTCCCAGCCGATCCAGCCGTGGTGCCCGGCGTCCACGTAGTTGTAGACGTTCGGGACGGCGCCCAGCTTGTTCAGCGCGTATCCGACGCCCTTGACGTAGTTGCCGTTGGCGAGCATGGCGTCGCACTGCGGGGTGGCGGTGGGGCGGCTGCCGGTGTTGGTGACGAGGTTGGGCAGCGAGTCGATCTCGATGGTCGTCACGATCCGCAGCGACGCGTACTTCGGGTCGGCGAGGACGGCCGCGATCGGATCGATGTAGCGGGTCTTGTACGCGTCGATCTCCGTCGGGCCCAGCTCGCCGCTGGAGGCGAGCGCCGCGCAGTCCCGGCCGGGCAGGTTGTAGATCACCAGCTGGACGACGAGCGGTCTGCCGGCCGCCTGGCGCAGGGCGGTGTCCAGGTGGCCGCGCAGCCCGAGCGTGCCGCCGGTCCCGCTGACCGCCGCGATCCGGTCGAGCCAGACGCCGGTCGGCTGCCCGGCGACCTTGCCGCCGCCCGGCTCGGCCGCGGCCTTCGCCGACCACTCCGGGTTCACGTAGACCCCGGCGCCCGCGTACGGGTTGTCGACGCGGGCGGCCGGCGCCGCGTGGGCCGTACCGCGCAGGCCGCCCGCGGTCCCGGCGGCGGCCAGCAACGCGCAGGCGGCGAGTGCGCCGGCGCGGGCGCGGTGGCGTCGCGCGGCGCGTGACCGTACGGGTGCGGGCCGGTCCTGCCGGCCCGCGGGAATCGGCTCGGTGGCGCGTCTCATGAGCGGTTCTCCTCTCTCGGCAAGGGAATCTCTCGGTACGGGAATATCCCGGTGTGTACGGGTACGTCCCGGCTCACGCACGGGCATGCAGCCTCCGCAGGTGATCCCGCAGCCCGGCGCCGTACGCCGTCGGCGTCCCCGCGTAGTCCCGGATCAGCGCCGGGCCCGCGGCGCAGTCCCAGGTGTTCCAGGTCCAGCCCAAGTACGACGCGCCGCGCCCGTCCAGCCACCGCATGACGCGGTCGGCGAAGGCGTGGGCGCAGGTGTTCTCGCCGATCTCGCCCGCGACGAGCGGTACGCGGTCGGCGACCGGCCCCAGCGTGCGGGACCAGCAGCCCTCGGCGGCACAGGCGTTGAAGTTGTACGCGTGCCAGGCGGCGGCGAGGTTGCCCACCGGATCCTTCGGCGCGTACGCGGTCCACCGGCCGAGGTCGTTCGCGTACGCGAGGCCGCCCACCAGGACCGGATTGCGGGCGCCGGTGGCCCGTACGGCGTCCACCAGTGTCTGCATCCCCGCGACCTCGTAGCCGATGCCGGGGCAGTTGCCGCCGTCCCGCCAGCAGGCCCACGCCTGCTCCGCGTCCGGCATCGCCCGGTCCGGGTACGGCTCGTTGAACAGGTCGAAGACGACCTCGGGCGTGTTCTTGAAGGTGCCGGCGACCGAGGACCAGAAGGCGGGGGAGTAGCGCCGGTCCGGCATCGGCTTCTGGCAGCTCGCGTGCTCGTCGGCGCAGCCGGCCGAGGGACCGGTGTAGCGGCCGTGGCTCCAGTGCAGTTCGAGGACCGGGGTGAGGCCGTGGGCGGTCAGCCGCCGGACGTAGTCGCGGATCGCCGAGGTGTAGGCGGCGCCCCCGTACCGGGGGTCGATGTTCGCCGTGCCCAGCCAGCACTCCTCGTTGAGCGGGACGCGGACGGCGTTGGCCCGCCAGCCCGCGATGGCCGCGACGGAGGCGTCGTCCGCCGGGCCGTCGAAGATGCCCCGGCCCTGCACGCACGCGAACTCGGCGCCGGAACGGTTCACCCCGAGCAGCCGGTGCGCCGTGCCGTCGCGGTCGACGAGGCGGTTGCCCGCGACGTGCAGCCGCGGTGGTGCCGCCACGGAAGCGGCGGCCGGTGCGGGATCGGGCGGGGACGCGCCGGGAAGAGCGAGTACCGCGGCCACGGCCAGCGCGTACAGGCGTAACGGTCTGCGCATGAGCGACTCCTCGGTTGCGTACGCGGGCACGGCTCGCGCGGCCCGCGTCGGATGGAATCGCTCCCACTGGTTCGTCGGAGGCTAGTGTCAACTCCCCATGATTCACAATGCAGTTGCGGAATTCGGGGCGCCGATTGGCGCATCAGGGTGCGTAAGCTTCCCCTCTTGACGGCGGGCTCGTCCGCCCCAATCCTTGGGAGCGCTCCCACTGGTTCCCCGAAACACACTCCCGGCCCGGCGCGTCCGGCTCCCTCCCCGGTCACGCCGGACCGCGTACCTCCGTACGGAAGGAGATCGGCGTACTGCCCGTGCGGTGCTGGAAGAACTTGGCGAAGTTCGCGGCGTCGGCGAAACCGAGGCGTACGGCGATCCGGGCGGCGGTCTGGTCACCGTGGGCCAGCAGGCGCTTGGCCTCCAGCACCACGCGGCGGTCGATGAACTCCTTCGCGCCCACACCGGTGGCGGCGGCCGTCGCGCGCGAGAGGGTGCGGGGCGAGTAGCCGAGCTGCCGCGCGTAGTCCTCGACGCGACGGGTACGGGTGAAGCCGCGCTCCACCGCGTCCCGGAAGCGCAGGAACGTCTCGCTCGCCTCGCAGGTGCCGTCCCCGTCCGGCGCCCGGCCGTCGCCGGCAGGTGTGGACAGCCGGGCGGCCCGCAGGACCAGGACGGCCAGCAGGTGCCGCAGCACCTCGATGTGCATCTCCAGGGGAAGGCCGCGCAGCGCGCCGAATTCCTGATGGAGGTGGCGCAGCGCACACTCCACCGCACGCGCCTGCTCGCCCTCCGGGTGGTGGACCGCGGGGCCGAACCAGTCCTCCAGACGGGCCGCGGCCGCCGTCGCCGGATCGAGGAAGCCCGACTCGAACAGCACCAGCCGGCCCTTTACCCCGGAAAGGTCACCGAAGTGGTGGACCTGTCCGGGACGCACCCACATCCAGTCATTCACGGACAGCTCATACTTTCGGAAGTCCACCGTGTGCCGGAGCCGCCCCTCGTCCACCACGAGGAGGTGGTGGAAGTCCGGCCGGTGCGGTACGGCGAGGGTGCAGACGCCGGCGCGCTCCCGCAGCTCGGCGAGCGTCAGCACCTCCACGCCGGCCGGCCGCCCGGCCGGCGCGGTGAACGCGACCTCGGGGATGCTCTCTCCGGCGCCCTGTGCAGTGTGTCGTTTTTTCACCATCAGTGGTCCCGTGCCTACCCCGGTATGTCCTGCTCGTACCCCTAGCGTAGAAGGCGTCAGCGCGGCTGATGACGGAAAAAGAAAAGCCACCGCATGCCCCGGCAGGGGCGCAGGGAGTACCGACATGTCCAAGATCGCCATTTTCGGAGCCAACGGCACCATCGGCAGCCGCGTCCTCGACGAGGCGCTGCGCCGTGGCCACCAGGTCACCGCGGTCGTCCGCGACCCCGCGAAGATCACCAAGACCGACCCGAACCTCACCGTGACCACCGGCGACATCCTCGACCCGGCCTCCGTCGCGGCCGTGGCCCAGGGCCAGGACGTGCTGGTCAGCGCGGTGGGCGGCGGTGACGGCCCGGGGCACCTCGCCACGATCGAGCCCGCCGCCGAGTCCCTGGTGGCCGGGCTGCGCACCCTGGGCGAGGCCGCGCCCCGGCTGATCGCGGTGGGCGGCGCCGGCTCGCTGCGCACGCCCGACGGCAAGCAGGTCTGGGACGCGGCGGGCCTGCCGGAGTTCCTGCTCCAGATCATGCACGCGCACGGCGACGCGCTGGACTTCTACCGCACCGTCACGGACGTGCGCTGGACCAACCTGAGCCCGGCCGCCCTGATCGAGCCCGGCGAGCGTACGGGCACGTACCGCACCGCCCTGGACGACCTGGTCGCCGACGCGGACGGCACCAGCCGGATCTCCGCCGAGGACTACGCCGTAGCCCTCCTGGACGAGGCCGAGAAGCCGCAGCACATCGGCGAGCGCTTCACGGTCGGCTACTGAGCCCACGGGGGCCACGGCGCCGCGCCCCGCGGCCTGTGTCCCCCGCCGCCAACGACTAGGGCCCCCGGACACTTTCACGTCCGGGGGCCCTAGTCGTTGGGGTGAGTAACGGGACTTGAACCCGCGACATCCTGGACCACAACCAGGTGCTCTACCAGCTGAGCTATACCCACCATGACCGGTGCTGTGTGGTGTCTTGTTCCCCACCGGCTGAGAAAAAGTGTACAGGGTCTTCAGGGGTGCTCGCTCCCGGCTTCGGGTCCGGCCGGGAGCGAGCTACGTCACTCCGGTTCCGCGGGCAGCACGTGCCGCGCCGCGATCTCCTTCGCGGTGTCCGAGTCCGGGCCGGGCTGCGGCACGAAGACCGCCTCCCGGTAGTAGCGCAGTTCCGCGATGGATTCACGGATGTCCGCCAGCGCCCGGTGGTTCCCGTTCTTCTCCGGACTGTTGAAGTACGCCCTCGGATACCAGCGCCGGGCCAGCTCCTTCACGGACGACACATCCACGATCCGGTAGTGCAGATGGCTCTCCAGCTCCGGCATGTCGCGGAGCAGGAAGCCCCGGTCGGTGCCGACGGAATTGCCGCACAGCGGTGCCCGGCCGGGTTCCGGTACGTGCTGCTTGATGTACTGGAGCACCTGTTCCTGCGCGTCCTCCAGCGTGGTGCCGCTGTCCAGCTCGGCCAGCAGCCCGGAGGAGGTGTGCATCTGGCGCACGACCTCGGGCATGGTGGTCAGGGCCTCGGCCGGGGGGCGGATCACGATGTCCACCCCGTCGCCCAGGACATTCAGCTCCGAGTCGGTGACCAGGGCGGCCACCTCGATGAGCGCGTCGTTCGCCAGCGAGAGCCCGGTCATCTCGCAGTCGATCCACACCATGCGATCGTTCATACGTCTCACCCTACGGGGCGCTCCCGCTGGCTGGGCAGCACCGGGCGGCCACCGGGCCGTCCGGCGGGCTGTTCCGGGAGCCGGGGCGCATAGGCGTCGGATTCCGGTTTGCCCTGCTCCGTCGGGGCGAGCGCGGTGGCCTGGCTGTGCACCGGCTGGGTGTGGCCGGCCGTACCGTGCCCCGGCTGGCCGCCCGACCCGTGCCCGCCCGGACCGCCGTGCCCGCCCGGCGCGTGACCGCCTTGCGGGTGACCGCCCGGGAGGTGCCCGCCCTGGGGGTGGCCCTGCGTGTGACCGCCGGGACCGATGCCCCCTTGCGTATGCGTCGCCTGGCTGTGGTGCAGCTGGCCGTGGCCCCCCGGCAGGTGGCCCGCCGCCGCGGCGGCGAACCGGTCCGCACCGGCACCGGGCCGCTCACCGCGGTCCGGCCGGTCCGACCGGGTGACCTGCTCGGGTACCCCGTTCTGCGGCCTGCGTGCGCGGTACGCCGCACGGTAGGCCGCGGGCGAGGCACCCAACTGCCGCCGGAAGTGGCCGCGCAGGGCGACCGGCGACCGGAAGCCGCAGCGTCCGGCGACCTCGTCCACGGAGTAGTCCGAGGTCTCCAGCAGCCGCTGCGCCTGGAGGACGCGCTGGGTGATCAGCCACTGCAACGGCGCGCTCCCGGTCAGGGACCGGAACCGGCGGTCGAAGGTACGGCGGCTCATGTACGCGCGGGCCGCCAGCGTCTCCACGTCGAACTGCTCGTGGAGGTGCTCCAGCGCCCAGGCCACCACCTCGGCGAGCGGGTCCGCGCCGATCTCCTCCGGTAATGACCTGTCCAGGTACCTCTGGTGTCCCAGGTCCGACGCGGTGCGCCGGGGCGGGACCACCAGCCGCCGGGCGAGCGCGTTGGCCGCGTCCGCCCCGTGGTCGGTACGGACGATGTGCAGGCACAGGTCGATGCCGGCGGCGGTCCCCGCGGAGGTCAGCACGTCGCCGTCGTCGACGAAGAGCTCGCGGGGATCGACGTGGACGGACGGATAACGCTTGGCGAGCGTCGGCGCGTACATCCAGTGGGTGGTCGCGGGGCGGCCGTCGAGGAGCCCTGCGGCGGCGAGCACGAAGGCCCCCGTGCAGAGCCCGACGATGCGGGCTCCTTCTTCGTGCGCCCGGCGCAGCGCGTCCAGCGCGGCCGGGGGTGGTGCCTGTGTGATGGACCGCCAGGCCGGTACGACGACCGTGCCCGCGCGGGCGATCGCCTCCAGCCCGTAGGGGGCCGACAGTTCGAGCCCCCCGGTGGTGCGCAAAGGCGCGTCTTCGCCCGCGCACACAAGTAGTCGGTACCGCGGAACACCCGCGTCCTGGCGGTCGATGCCGAAGACCGAGAGCGGAATGGAGCTCTCGAAAATCGGGCCGCCACTGAAGAGGAGCACCGCGACTATTTCGCGGCGTCGTCGGGCGGCGAGCTTGCGTGCGGCATCTGGTACGGCAGCGGAGTCCTGGCTCATGGCACTTAAGCCCCCCTCGGTCGTCTCGCCCTCTCGGTCCTGCACTGTTCCCCCGCCGTGATTGCCAAGATCGAATCTACTGCGTCCCGTGAGGATGGAGTGCCAAGTTCACCACCCGCTCGTATGTCGATATGGCAACTTGGCGCGAAGCATTCGATCACGAAGCGTTCCACTCGTCGGGCCTGCTGGGAAGTACGCCTCTCGCCTCTGCCCGTAAGCCGTAGGGCACAACCATGCCCGGCGGTCCTTTCCTCCCAGCTCAGGCCCAGGTTGCGGGTCGCTTTCGCCAAGGGATGCACTTGGACCCGAAGTTGGCCGAAAACGACCCTGGGCAGGCTTGCGAGCGCGTCATTCCTCCGGCGTACGCCCGTCGGAGCGGCGCCCGCCCCGGTGGGCTCCGGTGCCGGTGCGGCTGTGCCGGCCGCGGTGCGGGGCGATCTCGTCCGAGGACGGCCGGGCCGCGGTGCGTTCGGACTGGCGCAGCAGCGCCCGGCACGCACAGGTCACCGTCGCCAGCCCCACGGCGGCCCCGGCCGCCCCGCCCGCGGACGCGCCGCACAGCACGAGGACGAGGGGCACCAGGGCACAGCTGAACGCCGCCCAGCGGACGAGATCGCTCACCGGATCGGCTGATGTGTTCGACGGACCGGGCACGGCGTACTCCCTCCAGGCAGGCAGGTACTACAACGCCCGTGGGGACCATGGGTCACCCCGATGGGTACGTACGGGGGCAGGCCGGGGCATTGCCATCCGGGCCACGCTCCGGCATGCTCCGGGGAACGTTCGAGGGGTACCCCGCCCCGTGTGGCCGCGGGGGCCCGCCTCCCGCCACCGGGGTCCGCCGTCCGCGTCGGGCTCTGGGCAGCGGGGGGCTGGCGCCGTACTCTTGGGGTAAGGCATTGGGAAGATGATTCCCGGTCGTGTTGTTCCCCTTTGAACTATGGGGCCGACCTCTCGATCAAGCCAGCTCAGTCAACTGCCGGATCAAGTCAATCGCCGCTCCTCGTCCGCCCCTCCGCAAGGACCTCCCTCGCCGAGACAGCCATGGCCGGTCACGAAATCCCCGAACCCGCGGACCGCAAGCAGGTCGCCGATCCGATGGCCGACCTCCGAGCGGCGGAACAGACACGTCACTCCTGCGATCCGGCCTTCCGGCACGGCGTCGTGGTCGGCTTCGACGGCTCGACGTCGAGCGAGCGGGCGTTGGCGTATGCAATCGGTATGGCGCGGCGCTCCGGCTCCGGCCTGATCATCGTCCATGTGGCCAACCGGCTGCCCACCACGGTCTGGGCCGGCTGCGAGCCCCCGGTCTTCGTGGACGTGCCGGACCACCGTACGGAAGTGCTGGGCCTGGAGCTGGCCTGCGCCGATCATCTCGCGGAGATCCCCTGGATCCTCGTGGAGCGCGGTGGCGACATCTGCCACGAGCTGGAGGAGGTCGGCCAGGAGTACGAGGCCGACGCGATCGTGGTCGGCTCGACGCACGGCATCGTGGGCCGGATCTTCGGCTCGGTGGCGGGCCGGCTGGCCCGGCGGGCGCAGCGGCCCGTGGTCGTGATCCCCTGACCGGACACGGCCGCCCGTAGTCGTGTCCCTCCGACCGGACAGGGCCGTCCGCGGTCGTGCTCCCCTGACCGGCGCCGGTGCGCGCCGCCCGCGCCCGGCCTGTGCGCTCCGTGACCGTACGGCTTCCGCGTGGCTCCCGCCCCCGCCCCCCGGCACCTCATGGGGCGTGAGGTGAGGAAGCGTCACCAGCCGCGCGATTCGGGGAAGTCCGCATATCTACTGGCCCGTAGAGGTGGATTGCGGGGGTGCGGAGGGTAGAAATCCGATCAAGTGGGATGCGAACGGAGCGTGCACGGCCCGCGGCGGCCGCGGCGTCACCGTCCGCCGCTCCTGGGGCGCACGGGCGCCCGGCGGACAACCGGCCCGCCGCCCGTCCGCCCGTTCAACAGCGTGCTGCCGCCCGGGAGGTGACGGTTCCCGGGAAGGCGGCCACCGCCGGCGTAAGGGCGACGCCGGCAACAGGGGAGGCGGGGCCCCGCGCGTATGGTGGCACGCGCGGGGCACCCGCCTCCCGCCCCCTCATCGGACGTGCCGCCCGTCCGGACGGCCCCCGTAGGCCGCCCGTTCCCCCCCCCCCCCGGACGAACGCCCGTGGCCGCGGGGTGGACAGGACCCCGCGGCCCGTCGACGGCCTACTCGACCGTGACCGACTTCGCCAGGTTGCGCGGCTTGTCGATGTCCCGGCCCATGGCCAGCGCCACGTGGTAGGCGAGCAGCTGGAGCGGGATGCCCATCAGGATCGGGTCCAGCTCGTTCTCGTTCTTCGGCACGATGATCGTGTGGTCGGCCTTGTCCTGCTTCTGGTGCGCGACGGCCAGGATGCGGCCGCTGCGGGCCTTGATCTCCTCCATCGCGGCGCGGTTCTTCTCCAGCAGGTCGTCGTCCGGGACGATCGCCACGGTCGGCATGGCCGGCTCGATCAGCGCCAGCGGGCCGTGCTTGAGCTCGGACGCCGGGTACGCCTCGGCGTGGATGTAGGAGATCTCCTTGAGCTTCAGCGACGCCTCGCGGGCGACGGGGTAGCCGCGCACCCGGCCGATGAACATCATCGACCTGGCCTCCGCGTACTCGGCCGCCAGCTTCTTGACCTCGTCCTCCATCTCCAGGATCTCCTGGATCTGGCCGGGCAGCTTGCGCAGGCCATCGATGATCCGCTTGCCGTCGGCGACGGACAGGTCGCGGATGCGGCCCAGGTGCAGCGCGAGCAGTCCGAAGGCGACCACGGTGTTGGTGAAGCACTTGGTGGAGACCACGCAGACCTCCGGGCCGGCGTGCACGTACACACCGCCGTGGGTCTCCCGGGCGATCGCCGAGCCGACCACGTTCACCACGCCCAGGACGCGCGCGCCCTTGCGCTTGAGCTCCTGCACGGCGGCCAGCACGTCGTAGGTCTCACCGGACTGGGAGACCGCGATGTAGAGGGTGTCGGGGTCCACGACCGGGTTGCGGTAGCGGAACTCGGAGGCCGGCTCGGCGTCCGAGGGGATACGGGCCAGCTCCTCGATCATCTGCGCGCCGATCTGGCCCGCGTGGTACGAGGTGCCGCAGCCCAGGATCTTGACGCGGCGGATGGCGCGCGCCTCGCGCGGGTCCAGGTTCAGACCGCCCAGGTGCACGGTGGAGAAGCGGTCGTCGATGCGTCCGCGCAGCACGCGGTCCACCGCGTCGGCCTGCTCGCTGATCTCCTTGTGCATGTACGTGTCGTGGCCGCCCATGTCGTACGACTCGGCCTCCCACTCCACGGTGGTCGGCTGCGCGGAGGTGTGCGAGCCCTCGGTGGTGTAGGTGCGGTAGTCGTCGGCCTTGATGGTGGCCATCTCGCCGTCGTCGAGGGTGACGACCTGGCGGGTGTGCGAGACCAGCGCGGCGACGTCGGAGGAGACGAACATCTCCTTCTCGCCGATGCCCAGCACGACCGGCGAGCCGTTGCGGGCGACGACGATGCGCTCCGGGAAGTCGGCGTGCAGCACGGCGATGCCGTAGGTGCCCTCGATGACCCGCAGGGCCTCGCGGACCTGCTCCTCCAGGGTCGGCGCCTGGGAGCGGCCGATCAGGTGGGCCAGCACCTCGGTGTCGGTCTCCGAGACGAACTCCACGCCGTCCGCGGTGAGCTTGGCGCGCAGCTTGTCGGCGTTGTCGATGATGCCGTTGTGGACGACGGCGACCTTGCCCTCGGTGTCCACGTGGGGGTGCGCGTTCTCGTCGGTCGGGGCGCCGTGGGTGGCCCAGCGGGTGTGCGCGATGCCGGCGGTGCCCGCGAAGCGCTTGGGCAGCCGGGACTCCAGCTCGCGGACGCGGCCCTTGGCCTTGGCGGTCTTCAGGCCGCCGGCGGCCTTGCCGGTGCCCTTGGCGTGGATGGCGATACCGGCGGAGTCGTACCCGCGGTACTCCAGGCGCTGCAGTCCTTCGAGGAGCAGCGGAGCCACGTCCCGCTTACCGATGTAGCCGACGATCCCGCACATGAGTGACCTCCCGGTCAGGCAGTTGGACAGGTGGCGCGTGATGCGGCACGCGCCGGGTGCTCGGCCGAGTCAGCCGTAGACGAGGCGGCGCAGCTGGCGCGCCGAGAGGCTGGGCGGGCACACCGCGCGGTGCGGCAGCTCCTGCCCGATCCGTTCGAAGATCGCGTCGTTGCGGAGCCCCTGTGACTGGAGCTCCCGGTGACGTCTGCGGACGTAGGCCTCGGTCGTCTCGTCGAAGTACGCGAGGACGTCGAGCACCACCCGGGCGGCCTCGCCGCGCTGCAGCGGCGTGCTGCGCACCAGGTGGTCGATGAGGTCCTCATGGAGCGAACGGCGATCGAGCACCCGATGAATACTGCTGGGTCGCCCCGGATGATGCAAGAAATCTGCCCGATATCGGGCAAGCGACACGCCGGATGGCGCCAGATGTGGTCCACACCTTGACCACCAGGGGGGTGAGCGGTACTCAATGTTGACGTTCGGTTGCTCCATGCCACGTACGACCACGCACGGCCATGCACGACGAGCCCACCGAAGGGAACCTCGTGAGACGACGCAGACTGTTCTGCTCGCTGCTGCTGGTCGCGGCGGCCGGCCTGTCGACGGCCGGGGCGCGGCCCGCCGCGGACGGCGCCGGACCGGCCGCCCGCCACGGCAAGCCCATAGCCCTCGACCAGGTCATCCCGGCGCCCGCCTCCGTCAAGCCCGGTAAGGACCCCTACACGATCGGTGACCGGACGCAGATCCGGGTGCCCGGCGCATCGGGCGAGGTCAGGCGGGTGGCGGGCTATCTGGCGGACGTCCTGCGCCCGTCCACCGGCTACCCCCTGCCGGTCACCGGCAAGGACGGCCGGGACGGCATCGTGCTGCGGCTCGGCGGCAAGGACACCAAGAAGCTGGGCGCCGAGGGCTACCGCCTCACCTCCACCCGGCACGCCGTGACGATCACCGCGGCCCGGCCCGCCGGGCTCTTCCACGGTGTACAGACGCTGCGCCAGCTGCTGCCGCCGTCCGTCGAGAAGCGCAGCAAGCAGCACAGCCCCTGGAGGGTCGCCGGCGGCACCATCACCGACACCCCCCGCTACGGCTACCGCGGCGGGATG
Organism: Streptomyces sp. NPDC018019; assembly: GCF_044327805.1. NCBI lineage: Bacteria > Bacillati > Actinomycetota > Actinomycetes > Kitasatosporales > Streptomycetaceae > Streptomyces > Streptomyces sp. NPDC018019. Next base: position 134,662 of record NZ_JBIRGD010000025.1, read on the forward strand.
ATCGATGTCGCCCGGCACTTCTTCACCGTCGATCAGCTGAAGCGTTACATCGATCAGCTGGCGCTCTACAAGTACAACAAGCTGCATCTGCACCTCACCGACGACCAGGGCTGGCGGCTCCAGATCAACAGCTGGCCGCGGCTGGCCAGCTACGGCGGCAGCACCCAGGTCGGCGGCGGCCCCGGCGGCTACTACACCAAGGCCCAGTACCGCGAGATCCTGCGGTACGCGGCCAGCCGCTACATGGAGGTCATCCCCGAGATCGACTCCCCGGGGCACACCCAGGCCGCGCTCGCCTCGTACGCGAAGCTCAACTGCAACAACGTCGCGCCCCCGATCTACACGGGCGTAGAGGTCGGCTTCAGCTCGCTGTGCGTGCCCAAGAAGGTCACGTACGAGTTCCTGGACGACGTCTTCCGCGAGGTCGCGGCGCTGACGCCGGGGCCGTACCTGCACATCGGCGGTGACGAGGCGCACTCCACCAGCCACGCGGACTACGTGACCTTCATGAACAAGGTCCAGCCGCTGGTGACCAAGTACAAGAAGAAGGTCATAGGGTGGCACCAGCTGACCGCCGTCACACCCGCCAAGGGCGCCGCGGTGCAGTACTGGGGCTACGACAAGACCCCCGCGAAGGAGCGGGCGCAGGTCGTGGCGGCGGCCAAGAAGGGCGCCGGGCTCATCCTGTCGCCGGCCGACCGGTCGTACCTCGACATGAAGTACACCAAGGACACCAAGCTGGGTAAGGCGTGGGCCGGGTACGTCGAGGTCCAGCGGTCCTACGACTGGGACCCCGCGACGTACCTGAAGGGCGCCCCGCAGAAGTCGATCATGGGCGTCGAGGCCCCCATCTGGACGGAGACCCTCTCCACCGACCAGCACCTCGACTACATGACGTTCCCGCGGATGCCCGGCATCGCCGAGCTGGGCTGGTCGCCGAGGTCCACCCACGACTGGAACACCTACAAGCACCGGCTGGCCGCCCAGGCGCCCCGCTGGGAGGCCATGGGCTTCGACTACTACCGTTCGCCGCAGGTGCCGTGGCGCAAGTGAGCCCCGGCTGCTGAGCCGACGGCAGGGCGGGACCGGAGCGCCGGTCCCGCCCTGTGCCGTACGAGAGGCCGTAGGACGGCCGCCGTACGCGCGGCCGTCCTACACCCCCAGCTCGCGGGCGATCAGCAGCCGCTGCACCTCGCTCGTCCCCTCGCCGATCTCCAGGATCTTCGAGTCCCGCCACATCCGGGCGACCGGGTACTCGTTCATGAAGCCGTACCCGCCGTGGATCTGGGTGGCCTCGCGGGCGTTGTCCACCGCGATCTCGGAGGAGTACAGCTTGGCCAGCGCCGCCTCCTTCTTGAACGGCTCGCCGTGCACCAGACGGGACGCGGCGTCGCGCCAGGCCAGCCGGGAGGTGTGCGCCCGCATCTCCATGTCGGCCAGCTTGAACTGGATGGCCTGGTTGTGGCCGATCGGCCGGCCGAAGGCGTGCCGCTCCTTGGCGTAGCGGACCGATTCGTCCACACAGCCCTGCGCGAGTCCGGTGGCCAGCGCGGCTATGGCGATCCGGCCCTCGTCCAGGATGCGCAGGAACTGGGCGTAGCCGCGGCCCTCGGCACCGAGCAGGTTGGCCGCCGGGACCCGGACGTCGGAGAAGGACAGCTCACGGGTGTCCGAGGCGTTCCAGCCGACCTTCGAGTACGGGGCGCCGACGGTGAAGCCCGGGGTGCCGGACGGCACGATGATCGAGGAGATCAGCGGGCTGCCGTCGTCCTTGCGGCCGGTGACGGCGGTGACCGTGACCAGGCCGGTGATGTCCGTGCCGGAGTTGGTGATGAAGCACTTGCTGCCGTTGATCACCCAGCTGTCGCCGTCCCGCACGGCGGTGGTGCGCGTGGCGCCCGCGTCCGAACCGCCGTCCGGCTCGGTCAGGCCGAACGCGCCCAGCACCTCGCCCGTACACATCCGGGGCAGCCACTCGCGCTTCTGCTCCTCGGTACCGAAGTGGTAGACCGGCATGGCGCCGAGCGAGACGGCCGCCTCCAGGGTGATCGCCACCGAGGAGTCGACCCGGGCCAGCTCCTCCAGGGCGACGCCGAGGGCGAGGTAGTCGCCGCCCATGCCGCCGTACTCCTCGGGGAACGGCAGGCCGAACAGGCCCATGCGGCCCATCTCCCGCACGATCTCGTACGGGAACTCGTGCTGCTCGTAGAACTCGCCGATCTTGGGGGCGACCACGTCATGGGCGAACGCCTCGACCGTACGCCGCAGCTCTTCCAGTTCGGGGGACAGACGGTGATCCAGGGACATCGTTCACTCCTTGTGGGAGAGGGCACGGACGGTGCGGGACGGGCTCGGACGGCCCAGCTGTTCGGCCATCCACACGCTTGTGGCGGTGAGCCGGCCCAGGTCGACCCCGGTCTCGATGCCGAGGCCGTGCAGCATCCACACCAGGTCTTCGGTGGCGAGGTTGCCGGTGGCGCTCTTGGCGTACGGGCAGCCGCCGAGCCCGCCCGCCGACGCGTCGACGGTGGTGACGCCGTGCTGGAGCGCGGCGAGGGTGTTGGCCAGTGCCTGGCCGTAGGTGTCGTGGAAGTGCACGCCGAGGCGGTCGGTGGGCACGCCCGCCTCGTTCAGCGCGGCGAGCAGCGCCTGTACGTGGCCGGGGGTGGCGACGCCGATGGTGTCGCCCAGGCTCAGCTCGTCGCAGCCCATGTCGAGCAGGGCGCGGCAGACCCGTACGACCTGTGCGACGGGCACCGGGCCCTCCCACGGGTCGCCGAAGCACATGGAGAGATAGCCGCGGACGTGCGTCTTCTCCTCCTTCGCGCGGGCGACCACCGGAGTGAACACGGCCAGCGATTCCTCGACCGTACGGTTCAGGTTGGCCTTGGCGAAGGACTCGGTGGCGCTGCCGAAGACCGCGATACGGCGGGCGCCGAGGGCCAGCGCGCGGTCCAGGCCGCGGTCGTTGGGCACCAGGACCGGCAGCCGCGCGTCGATGCCGTCCAGCATCGAGTAGAGCCGCTCGGCGTCGGCGAGCTGCGGCACCCACTTGGGGTGCACGAAGCTGGTCGCCTCGATGGTGTCCAGTCCGGCACCGGCGAGCCGGCGGATGAACTCGGCCTTGACCTCGGTCGGTACGACGGCGGACTCGTTCTGGAGGCCGTCGCGGGCGCCGACCTCGTGGATGCGGACCCGGGCCGGCAGGCCGGGCGCCGGAACGGTCATGGGCAGTCCGGAAGCGGTCATGCCGTTGCCTCCTCGGTCGGGGCGGCCGGCTGCGCGCCCGGCGCGTGCGGGTCACCGTCGTGCGGGTCGACGACGGCGAGCACCTGGTCCATGGCGACGGTGCTGCCGGGGGACACGCCCAGCTCGCTGACCGTGCCGGCGTGCGGCGCGGAGATGACGTGTTCCATCTTCATCGCCTCGACGACCAGCAGCCCCTGTCCCGCGGTCACCTCGTCGCCGACGGCCACCTTCACGACCGTGACGGTGCCGGGCATCGGCGCGGTCAGCGCGTCCATCCCGTGTGCCCCGGCGGCGCCGCGCAGCGTCTCGGCGACCGGGTCGTGGTCCGTCACGTGCCAGGCGTCGCCGTCCCGGCCGAGCCAGTCGCCGGCCCGGTGGAAGGTGTGCACGACGCCGTCCACGGTGACGCGGACCCGGTCGGCCGTGACCTGGCCGGTGCCCGTGGCGTGCACCGGTTCCCGGCCGGGGACCCTGACCCAGTGCGCCACGGGAACGCTCCGGCCGCCGATCCGCCAGCCGTCCGGTACGGAGAACGGGTCCACCCAGCCGCCGTCCCGCACCGGCTCCAGCGCCGCGTTCCGTACGGCCGCCGCGGCCGCGTACACCTCGGCGGGCACCTCCCGCGGCACCAGCGCGTCCATCTCGCGCTCGACCAGCCCGGTGTCCAGCTCGCCCGCCACGACCGCCGGGTGGGCCAGCAGCCGCCGCAGGAAGCCGGTGTTGGTGGGCACACCGAGCACAACCGTTTCGGCGAGCGCGGCGCGCAGCTTGCGCAGGGCGGTCGCGCGGTCCGGGCCGTACGCGACGACCTTCGAGAGCATCGGGTCGTACAGGCTGCCGACCTCCGTGCCCTCGGCCAGGCCGGAGTCCGTGCGCACGCCCTCACCGGCCGGCTCGTGCAGCGCCAGGACCGTACCGCCGGAGGGCAGGAAGCCGCGCGCGCCCTCCTTGACCGACACCGTCTCGGCGCAGATCCGGGCCTCGACGGCGTGCCCGGTCAGGCGGACGCCGTCCTGTCCGAAGGCCAGCGGCTCCCCGGCGGCGATCCGCAGCTGCCACTCGACCAGGTCGAGACCGGTGACGAACTCGGTGACCGGGTGCTCGACCTGGAGCCGGGTGTTCATCTCCATGAAGAAGTACGACGCGGGGTCGTCGCCCGGCACGATGAACTCGACCGTGCCCGCGCCCCGGTAGCCGCACGAGCGCGCGGCCTGGACGGCGGCCTCGCCCATCGCGGCCCGCGTCGCCTCGTCCAGCAGGACGGACGGCGCCTCCTCGATGACCTTCTGGTGGCGGCGCTGGAGGGAGCACTCGCGCTCACCGAGGTGGACGACGTTGCCGTGGCCGTCCGCGAGGACCTGGATCTCGATGTGCCGGGGGCGGTCCACCCAGCGCTCCACGAGCAGCGTGTCGTCGCCGAAGGAGCCGCGCGCCTCCCGCCGGGCGGCGGCGATCTCGTCGGCGAGCAGCGCCTCGTCGCGCACCAGCCGCATGCCCTTGCCGCCGCCGCCCGCGGACGGCTTGAGCAGCACCGGCATGCCGATCTCCCGCGCCGCGTCGGCCAGTTGGGCGTCGGTCAGACCGCTGCCCGAGGAGCCGGGGACGACCGGCACGCCGGCCGCCCGTACCGTCTCCTTGGCGCGGATCTTGTCGCCCATCAGCTCGATGGCCTCGGCGGGCGGCCCGATGAAGACCAGCCCGGCCTCCGCACAGGCCGCCGCGAACGCGGTGTTCTCGGCGAGGAAGCCGTAGCCGGGGTGCACGGCCTGCGCGCCGCTGCGGTGCGCGGCCTCGATCAGACGGCCCGCGTGCAGATAGCTCTCGGTGGACGGCGGGGGGCCGATCCGTACGGCCGTGTCGGCCTCGCGGACGTGCCGGGCGTCGGCGTCCGCGTCGCTGAAGACGGCGACCGAGCGGATGCCGAGCGCGCGCAGCGTCCGGATGACGCGGACCGCGATCTCGCCCCGGTTGGCGACCAGGACGGTGTCGAACATGCTCATCTGTTCCTTCACTCCCCGCACTCCCCTCACATCCGGAAGACGCCGTAGCCCGGCTCACCCAGCGGCGCGTTGCCGCAGGCCGTCAGCGCCAGACCCAGCACCCGGCGGGTGTCCAGCGGGTCGATGATCCCGTCGTCCCACAGGCGCGCGGTCGCGTAGTAGGCGTTGCCCTGCGTCTCGTACTGCTCGCGGACCGGCGCCTTGAAGGCTTCCTCCTCCTCGGCGCTCCACTCCTCGCCGCGCGCCTGGAGGTGGTCGCGCTTGACCGTCGCGAGGACGGACGCGGCCTGCTCGCCGCCCATCACCGAGATCTTCGCGTTCGGCCACATCCACAGGAAGCGCGGCGAATAGGCCCGGCCGCACATCGAGTAGTTGCCCGCGCCGTACGAGCCGCCGATGACGACGGTCAGCTTGGGGACGCGGGTGCACGCCACCGCCGTGACCATCTTCGCGCCGTGCTTGGCGATGCCGCCGGCCTCGTAGTCGCGGCCGACCATGAAGCCGGAGATGTTCTGGAGGAAGACCAGCGGGATGCCGCGCTGGTCGCACAGCTCGATGAAGTGGGCGCCCTTCTGGGCGGACTCGGCGAACAGGATGCCGTTGTTGGCGACGATGCCGACCGGGTGGCCGTGGAGGTGCGCGAAGCCGGTGACCAGCGTCGTGCCGTACTCGGCCTTGAACTCGGCGAAGCGGGAGCCGTCCACGATGCGCGCGATGACCTCGCGCACGTCGTAGGGCGTACGGGAGTCGACGGGCACCACGCCGTACAGCCCGGCCGGGTCGGCCTTGGGCTCCTCGGCGGGCCGCACCGTCCAGGGCAGCGGGCCGCGGTCGCCGAGCGTGCCGACGATGCCGCGGACGATGCGCAGCGCGTGCGCGTCGTCCTCGGCGAGGTGGTCGGTGACGCCGGACGTACGGGAGTGCACCTCGCCGCCGCCCAGCTCCTCGGCCGTGACGACCTCGCCGGTGGCGGCCTTCACCAGCGGCGGCCCGCCCAGGAAGATCGTGCCCTGGTTCCGCACGATCACCGCCTCGTCGCTCATCGCCGGCACGTACGCGCCGCCGGCCGTGCAGGAGCCGAGCACCGCCGCGATCTGCGGGATGCCGGCGCCGGACATCCGCGCCTGGTTGTAGAAGATCCGCCCGAAGTGCTCGCGGTCCGGGAAGACCTCGTCCTGCATCGGCAGGAAGGCGCCGCCGGAATCGACCAGGTACAGGCACGGCAGGCGGTTCTCCAGGGCTACTTCCTGGGCCCGCAGGTGCTTCTTGACCGTCATCGGGTAGTACGTGCCGCCCTTGACCGTCGCGTCGTTGGCGACGATGACCGTCTCGCGGCCGGAGACCCGCCCGACACCCGCGATGACGCCCGCGGCCGGCGCGGCACCGCCGTACATCCCCTCCGCCGCCAGCGGCGCCAGCTCCAGGAAGGGCGAGCCGGGGTCCAGCAGCGCGTCCACCCGGTCGCGGGGCAGCAGCTTGCCGCGGGCCGTGTGCCGGGCCCGGGCCCGCTCGCCGCCGCCGAGGCGGGCCGCGGCGAGGCGGGCGCGCAGGTCCTCGGCCAGCTCCTGGTGGGCGGCCTCGTTGGCGCGCCAGCTCTCCGAGGCCGGGTCGGCCGTGCTGTCGAGCACCGGTGCCTGCTGCGTCGGGTCCATCAGCATCGGACCTCCGTCTCCGTCGGCTCCATCGCCACCGGCTGCATCGCTACGGCCTTTCTCGTCCGGCTGCCGCGGGGGCCGGGGATCGCCCGGCGGCGCGGTTAATGGGCGTTAACTTCATTTCTCCCAGGTTAACGAGCACTAACCCGCCTGTCTACAATCAGTTGTATGAGCAGCACACAGGCCCCGGCCGTCACCAGCCGACGCGAGCAGATCCTCAAGGAGGCCGCCCGGCTCTTCGCCGAGCGCGGGTTCCACGGCGTCGGCGTGGACGAGATCGGGGCCGCCGTCGGGATCTCCGGGCCGGGGCTGTACCGCCACTTCGCGGGCAAGGACGCGATGCTCGCCGAACTGCTCGTCGGTATCAGTGAACGGCTGCTGGACGGCGGCCGCATCCGCGCCGCGTCCGGCGGGGACAGTCCCGCCGCGGCGCTGGACGCCCTGATCGAGGGGCACATCGACTTCGCGCTCGACGACCGTCCGCTGATCACCGTCCACGACCGCGAGCTGGACCGGCTGCGCGAGGCCGACCGCAAGCGGGTGCGCCGCCTCCAGCGCGAGTACGTGGAGCTGTGGGTGCAGGTGGTGCGCGAGGTGTATCCCGCCTGCGCGGAACCGGACGCCCGCGCCTCCGTGCACGCCGTGTTCGGCCTGCTCAACTCGACCCCGCACCTCAGCCGCCCGGGCGCGCTCCCGGGCCGTACGGAGATGTCGGCGCTGCTGCACCGGCTGGCGCGCGGGGCGTTCGCGGCGGTGGCGGCGGACGGCGGCACCGGGGCGCCCGAGGTCCCCTCCGGGCCCACGGCCGTCTCTGGACAGCGTCACTGACCGGCGGGTAGCTTTCGGCTGAGCAAGCGCTTAGTCGAGGGGCCGGCCCGGCCGGCCGGCGGACCTGAGGAGGCGGCGGATGCGTCGTACGGTGTTCAACGAGGATCACGAGGCGTTCCGGGAGACCATCCGCGACTTCATCGCCGCCGAGGTCGTCCCCGTCTACGACGAGTGGCTGCAGGCCGGACAGGCCCCCCGCGACTTCTACAAGAAGCTCGGCGCGCTGGGCGTCTTCGGCATCGAGGTCCCGGAGGAGTACGGCGGCGCGGGCCAGACCAGCTTCAAGTTCAACGCCGTCATCACCGAGGAGTGCGCCCGGGCGGGCGTCAGCTTCGGCGGCTCCGGCGTCCACACCGCGCTGTGCCTGCCGTACTTCCTCAAGTACGCGAACGAGGAGCAGAAGCGCCGCTGGCTGCCGCCCTTCGTCTCCGGCGACATGATGACCGCCATCGCCATGACCGAGCCCGGCACCGGCTCCGACCTGGCCGGCATGAAGACCACCGCGAAGCTCTCCGAGGACGGCACGCACTACGTCCTCAACGGCGCCAAGACCTTCATCACCGGCGGCGTCCTCGCCGACCGCGTCATCGTCTGCGCCCGCACCTCCCCTCCCGCCCCGGAGGACCGCCGTGCCGGCATCACCCTCCTGGTCGTCGACACCGCCTCCGAGGGCTACGCCGTCGGCCGCAAGCTGGAGAAGCTCGGCCTCAAGAGCTCCGACACCGCCGAACTCTCCTTCACCGACGTCAAGGTGCCCGTCGAGGACCGCCTCGGCGAGGAGGGCGAGGCGTTCTCCTACCTCGGCCGGAACCTCCCGCAGGAACGTCTCGGCATCGCCGTCAGCGCCTACGCCCAGGCCGCCGCCGCGGTCCGCTTCGCCACCGCGTACGTCCAGGAGCGCGAGGTCTTCGGCAAGTCCGTCGCCTCCTTCCAGAACACCAAGTTCGTCCTCGCGGACTGCAAGGCCGAGGTGGACGCCATGCAGGCCGTCGTCGACCGCGCCCTCGACGCCCACGACGCGGGCGAACTGACCCCCGCCGACGCCGCCTCCGCCAAGCTCTTCACCACCGAACGGGCCGCCGTCGTCATCGACAAGTGCCTCCAGCTGCACGGCGGCTACGGCTACATGCAGGAATACCCGATCTCCCGTCTGTACGCCGACACCCGCGTCACCCGCATCTACGGCGGCACCAGCGAGGTCATGCGGTCCATCATCGCCAAGTCCATGGGGCTGTGAGGCCCCGCGCCCCGCTGCCGCGCCGGCGCCCGAGCCCGCCCGCCGCGGCCCGAACGAAAGCCGTACGCGCGTGAACGACGCCCTCCGCGCCCTGCTCGAACAGCTCGACCTGGAGCGCATCGAGCAGGACATCTTCCGCGGCACCAGCCGCCCGTCCGTCGTGCCCCGGGTCTTCGGCGGCCAGGTCGCCGCCCAGGCCCTGGTCGCCGCCGGGCGCACGGTCCCCGAGGACCGCCCGCCGCACTCCCTGCACGCCTACTTCCTGCGCCCCGGCGACCCCGGCGCGCCCATCGTCTACACCGTCGACCGGATCCGCGACGGCCGCTCCTTCACCACCCGCCGCGTCGTCGCGGTCCAGCACGGCCAGCCGATCTTCCACCTCTCCGCCTCCTTCCAGGCGGACGAGGAGGGGATGGAACACCAGGAGCCGATGCCGTACGCGCCGGACCCGCTGACCCTGCCCACCGCCGCCGAGATGCTGCCCCGATACGCCGACCGCTTCCGCGACCCGGACGTGGTCCAGCGCCTCCTGGAAGCGCGCGCCGCCGTGGACCTGCGCTACGTGGACGCGCCGCCCTTCGGCACCGCCGGCGAGCCGCGCGAACCGCGCTCCCAGGTCTGGTTCCGCACCCACGGCAAGCTGGACGGCGACATCGACCAGCCCCTGCTGCACATCTGCCTGGTCACCTACGTCTCCGACATGACCCTGCTGGACTCGGTGCTGCTCGCGCACGGGCGCGGCGGCTGGGCGGTCGGCGACGTGGTCGGCGCGAGCCTGGACCACGCCATGTGGTTCCACCGGCCGTTCCGGGCCGACGAGTGGCTGCTGTACGACCAGGAGTCCCCGACCGCCCAGGGCGGGCGGGGCCTGGGCAAGGGCCGCATCTTCACGGCGGACGGGCAGCTGGCGGTCTCGGTGATCCAGGAAGGGGTCATCCGGGTGCCGCGGGGGTGAGACGCCGTTCCGGTGCGCATACTGGATCTTCATGGGCGCCCCAAGCAATCCCGTCCCGCCGTCCGCCGCGGACGAGAGCGTCGGCACCGTTCTCGTGGCCGCCGCCGCGAACCTCGGCATCGCCGCGGCCAAAGCGGTCGGCGGTGTCGTCAGCGGCTCCAGTGCGATGCTCTCCGAGGCCGCGCACTCCACGGCCGACACCGTCACCGAACTCCTCCTGCTGACCGCCCTCAAACGCAGCGGGAAACCGGCCGACGAGGACCACCCCCTCGGACACGGCGGCGAGCGCTACGTATGGGCACTGCTCGCCTCCGTCGCCACCTTCGTCGGCGGCGCGGTCTTCGCGGTCTACGACGGCATCCACACCCTCACCCACGGCGAGGAGCCGGGAAACCCGCTGCTCTCCTACATCATCCTGGCCCTTGCCTTCCTCCTGGAAGGCGCCTCGCTCCTCAAGGGCGTACGCCAGGCACGCGGCGAGGCCGCCCGTTTCGGCGTCTCCCTGCACCTGTACATGGCGCACACCCCCGACACCGCCGTGAAGGCCGTCGTCATGGAGGACTCCGCCGCGCTGGCGGGCCTGGTGCTGGCCGCGGGCGGACTGCTCGGCGGCCAGTTCACCGGCTCCGGGGTGTGGGACGGCGCCGCGTCGGTCTGCATCGGGCTGCTGCTCGTGTACGTGGCCTGGGTACTCGGCCGCAGCAACGCCCAGCTCCTGATCGGCCGCCCGCTTCCCAGGCCGATGCGGGACGCCGTACGCGCCGAACTTCGCTCGGTCCCGCACATCGTGGACGTACTGGAGCTGGTCACACTCGTCCAGGGACCGCGGGAGGTGCTGGTCGCCGCGAAGATCGACTTCCGGGACGTGTCCACCGCCGAGGAGATCGAATGGGCGTGCGAGGACGCGGAACAGCGCCTGCGCGAACGCTTCCCGGCGATCCGGCGGGTGTTCCTGGACCCGACGCCGGGGGCGCATCAGCAGCGGCCGGGGGCGGCCGGGGCGGACGGGTGACCCCGGCCCCGGCCCTCCCACCGGAGCCCCTTCGCCTTGACGCCTTCGCCTCGGCCCCTCAGACCGTGAGGCCCGCCGCATCCAGCAGGTACGCCGTCAGCGGGTCGTAGTACCGCGGGCTCAGCACATGGTCGTCCAGCGGGATCGTCACCTGGAGCGTGCCCTCCGCCTCGCCGAGGAACAGCGCCGGGTCGTTGCAGTCCGCGAAACCGATGGCGTCCAGACCACGCTGACCGGCGCAGCCGGCCCAGCCGTGATCGGCCATGACCAGATCGGGCAGCGCCTGACCCGCCCGCTCCAGCCCGTCCAGCACGGCGGCCATCGGCGCGGGCGAGTGGGTGTGCCACAGCGTCGCGCCGCGCTCCAGCATCGCCACATCGGCGAACTGGAACACCATGCCGTCGTCCGCGTGCAGCCCGTCCGGTACGACGACGATGTCGCAGCCCTGCGCGCGCAGCGCCTCGGCGGTGGCCCGGTGCACGTCCAGCAGCCCGCCCGGGTGGCCGGTCGCGAACAGCACCCGCTGCCGGCCGGCAGCGGCCTTGCGCAGCCGGGCGGCCGTACGGTCCAGGGCGTCCACCGTCAGCTCGGGGTCGATGGTGTCCTGGCCCATCCGGTGGTGCGGGTCGTCGACGACGCCGCACCGCTCGGCCATCACCGCGAGCACGTCCTGCTCGTCGGTCCAGCGGTCCCCGAGCTCCAGCCCGAGCCAGTAGTGGCGGTCTCCGTTGGCCAGCTTGCGGTAGTGGTCGAGGTTGTTCTCGCGCGGCGTGGCGACCTCACCGGCGATCCGGGTCCGTACGAGATGGTCGACGAGTTCGGTGCGGCTGGGAGCAGGCGGCAGTATCGGCATGAGGTCATTGTCCCTTGAAGCACCCCGCGATGGACGTGATGTCCATCGGCCGACGGCACATCGCCGCAAATGTCCATGGGCAGGCCGGGCCCCGCTCCCTACCCTCACCCTCATGACCACCGCATCCGCCGCTTCCGGCGCCTCCCAGGAACCCGTCGGCCCCGTCGACTCCTCCCGCGTCCCCCGCTACGCGGGCCCGGCGACCTTCGCCCGGCTGCCCCGCCTCGACGAGGTGGGCGCCGCCGACGTCGCGGTGGTCGGCGTCCCCTTCGACACCGGTGTCTCCTACCGCCCCGGCGCCCGCTTCGGCGGCAACGCCATCCGGGAGGCGTCCCGTCTGCTGCGCCCGTACAACCCGGCCCAGGACGCGTCCCCCTTCGCGCTCGCCCAGGTCGCGGACGCCGGTGACATCGCCGCCAACCCCTTCGACATCAACGAGGCCGTCGAGACCATCGAGGCCGCCGCCGACGACCTCCTGGACACCGGCGCCCGCCTGATGACGCTGGGCGGCGACCACACCATCGCGCTGCCCCTGCTGCGTTCCATGGCGAAGAAGCACGGCCCGGTCGCCCTGCTCCACTTCGACGCCCACCTGGACACCTGGGACACGTACTTCGGTGCCGAGTACACCCACGGCACCCCGTTCCGCCGCGCCGTCGAGGAGGGCATCCTCGACACCTCCGCCCTCTCCCACGTCGGCACCCGCGGCCCCCTGTACGGCAAGAAGGACCTCGACGACGACGCGAAGATGGGCTTCGGCATCGTCACCTCCGCCGACGTCATGCGCCGCGGTGTCGACGAGGTCGCCGACCAGCTCCGCCAGCGCATCGGCGACCGCCCCCTGTACATCTCCATCGACATCGACGTCCTCGACCCGGCCCACGCCCCCGGCACCGGGACCCCCGAGGCCGGCGGTCTCACCTCCCGCGAACTCCTGGAGATCCTCCGCGGCCTGTCGTCCTGCAACCTCGTCTCCGCCGACCTGGTCGAGGTGGCCCCCGCCTACGACCACGCGGAGATCACCTCGGTGGCGGCCTCCCACACCGCGTACGAGCTGACGACGATCATGTCGCGGCAGATCGCGGCGTCGCGCGGCTGAACCGGTCGTGGGGGGCCCCCCCGCGCGGGGGGGCCCCCCCCGCCCCCCCCCCCCGCCCCCCCCCGGCCCCGGGCCCCCCCCCCCCCCCGGGCCCCGCCGACAAACTCCCCCGCGGTGCCGTCCCCCCC